>NZ_JBEPTK010000006.1 GCF_040549485.1 Constrictibacter sp. MBR-5 | reverse complement strand
GGCCGGTGGGCAGTCTGATCAACGTCACCAGCAGGGGGTCATTTTTGAACGCCGATACCCCCGCCAAGGGGGTCAAACTTGCACGCCGAAACACAGCCGAGTTCGAGACCAACATCCGCAAGGAACGCCAGCTAGAGGGCATCGCCAAGGCGAAGGCCGCTGGCGTCTACAAGGGCCGTCCCCCGTCAATCGACGCTGAGAAGGTCAAGGCGATGCACGCTGAGGGCATGGGCGGCACTGAGATCGCCCGCGCCATGGGCATCGGCCGCGCTTCCGTCTATCGGATGCTCGGCAAGTGATCCACCTCGCTTTACGCGCCGCGCTGGCCTTCTTCGTGGCCTATCTGTGCATCGGCCTAGGCAGCCCCTAGAAGGCGCTGACGCGCCCGCCAGCCCCCTCCCATGGGCTCACGCGCCAAAGTCCACCGCAGCCCGCCCCTAGCGCCCTACGCGCCACCTTCCACGCGCCGACGAGCCCACCACGACGACGACGAGACCACGCATCGGCGAAGGCGAGCGACCAGCGCGACGATGACGAGCGCGACCAACCCGAAGGCGTGACCGCGACCAGCCCGAAGGCGTGACGGCGAACGCCGCGTTAGCGGCGCCATGCGCCTGCATATAGCGGCCTTACCGCCCTTCAGGCACAACATATAGCGAAGAATCGACTGGGCAGGGGCCCAAGGCAGGGGTACCCCCTCCGATGGATTCAGCTACACCCACTGCCTGCCACGTGCAATTCTAAGCATGCTTGGACCATCAAATGACCGAGAATAGAATTGCTTTAGTTTTCGCGCAAAAATAAAGCACTATCACAACCAGTGAAACAAGATCATTGTCCCCTTATGCGGTCCGTTTATTGGTGTAAATCTTGCATTTCAGTGCATTGTATGCTATACATTCATAATTAGTCACTTGATGTGGAATATACATTATGGCCGAAACGAAAATGGTACTCGGACGGACTGTCCGAAATATTCTGGGTTTCAATTACAGGCAGTGGCAGCGCTTCCTGCTTTACGCGAAGACGCCGAAGCAAATCGTAATCGGACCAACGCTGTTCTTCGCGGGCGAGTCAGCAAAGCAAGTCGCGGAGACCATCATTAAAATGAATCAGAAGCAGGCCGCCTAGTATGTACGCTCCTCACACACATTACAAAAATCAAGCCAACGTGCTCGGTCTCTTCATTGACTTGCATCCCGACTTCACCAACTGGTATCCAGAGTGGCGCATCATCCGCGACGCGATGGAAGGCGAGAAGGCAGTAAAATAAAAAACGACTGAATATTTACAGAAGATAAGTCATGATCAATCGAATACTGAGTACAATCAGTACTTAAATAGCGCCGTCTACTTTAACATGGTTGATCGAACGGTCAACGGCCTCCTCGGGTCCACCTTCCGACGCGAGCCCGTCACTCGCGACCTACCTGAGAAGCTGGCGAAACGCGCCCGGAAGATCACCAAGGACAACCAATCCTTCGCGACACTCACCAAGATCCTTGTGCGTGAACTACTGTCCGTTGGGCGCGCCGGGGTCCTATTGGACATGGGCGCAAGCGGCGAGACGGCCCCCTATCTCGCCCTCTACAAGGCCGAACAGATCCTCGATTGGACGACCGACCTTGTTGACGGCCGCGTACAGCTTACCGAGGTGGTCCTCGCCGAACAACGCGGACTCCCGCGTGAGCCGGGCAGCCGGCGCACCTACATCACGGACTACCGGTGCCTTCGGCTTGTCTATGACGCGGAAACCGACGCCATGGTGTACGAGTCCCACCTGTATCGAGGCGACGGTGACACCCCGCCCAATCTCGCCAACGATCCCGACGAGATCGTGCGACCGGTGAACCGCGGCAAGCCGTTCAACCAAATCCTATTCCGGTTCTTCGGCGCCACATCGAACAATCCGGACGTAGAGAAGCCGCCCATCCTCGATATTGTAGAGGTGAACCTAAGTCACTATCGCTCCTATGCGCAGCTAGAACACGGGCGCTTCTACACGGCCTTACCGGTCTATTATGCGCCGGTTACGGCAGGAAGCAGTGAGACAGGCGGCGACTATTACGTCGGGCCGTCCACCGTTTGGGAGGTGCCCGCGGGCGCCTCTAAGCCGGGCATCCTCGAATATTCGGGCCAGGGGCTGGGCAACCTCGAATCCGCCCTCAGGACCAAAGAGGATCAGATAGCCGCGCTTGGCGGGCGTCTTCTAGGCGGCTCCGGCATGTCGTCGGGGCAGTCCGACCAGCAAGCCAAGCTGCAAGACCGGAATGAGCAAAGCCTACTTCTCGGTGTCGTCACCGCGACCGAGTCCGGCCTTACCGACCTGCTACGTCATTGGGCCATCTGGCAGGACATTCCCGCCGAAGCCGCCGCCACGATCCGCGCCGACCTCAACGCCGACCTTAGCGACCCGTCCGGCATCGGAGCCCGCGAGCTACGCGCAATCGCGCTGATGCACAAGGATGGCGTCCTTCCCCTCTCGGTCGTCTTCTCCTACCTGCGCAAGGCGCAAGTCGTGCCGGACTGGTTGACCGAAGCCGAGTTCGCGGCGCTGCTGGCGGACCCGAGGCAGTTTCCGAATCAGCCCGACACACTGGCCCGTCAAGCCGGCTATCCCGACGCCGAGTCGGGTCTAGTCGCGTAGATTTAGGGTGGAACACCAGTGCACAGGACAGTGCACACACCAGTGCCAATAGGATTTTAGTCGGAAAAATAATGCAGTAAAATCAACTAGTTGCCGTCATGTCACCTTCTCCACCGCGATTCGAGTCTTCTCGACCGCACCATGATCAAAAGCCCCGGTGCTCGGACAGAGCGCCGGGGCTTTTGATTCGGGCGCCGGGCCTTCAGTAGATGAGCCAGGCCAGGGTTCCGCCGATCAGCGAGACGGTCCCGAGGATGAGGGCCAAGCCCGCCGTCGCCGTCATCAGGCTGTCGCCCATGATCCTCCGCATCAACGCACATCCGTTCATCCGCATCTCCTCGCTGATCGATCCGGCGCCGATGCTATCCGCGGATCCGGCGAGTCGGTAGGGCCGTTCGCGTCAGGTTCGCCATGCATGGCGGACCGATTCGTGTAATATCCTTACAAAATCGGGGAGAGGGGACAGGATCAATGGCGCGCGTCAAGCTGGACCGGATCGACCGGCGGATCCTGCACGACCTGCAGGCGGACGGGCGCATGACCAACGTCGACCTGGCCGCCAATGCCGGGATCTCGGCGCCGCCCTGCCTGCGCCGGGTGCGGGCGCTGGAGGAGGCGGGATATATCCGCGGCTACCACGCCGACCTCGACCCGGAGAAGCTGGGGTTCGAGGCTGTGTTCTTCGCCATCGTCGGCCTAGACAGCCAGTCGATGGAGCGGCTGTCCTCGTTCGAGGCGATGGTCGAGGAATGGCCGGAGGTCCGAGAATGCCACATGGTGCGCGGCGGCGGCGACTTCCTGCTGAAGCTGGTCGCGCACAGCACGGCGCACGAGAACCAGATCACGACGAAGCTGACCTCCTCCGCCGGCGTGGTGCGCGTGACGACATTTCCGGTCATCCGCACGGCGAAGGAACAGCCGGGCGTACCCATCGAGCTGGAGTAGCGCCGAACTGGAGTAGTGGGGGGGGGAGCAACCGCTCGGGGCCTCTCCCACTCCGCCGATCTTCCGGTCTATGCTTCCGCGCAAAGGTGCACCAAGGCGCCTGCCTGCTGTGGGAGTTCCAAGATGGCCGACCAGTCCTCCACCTATGACTATATCGTCGTCGGCGCCGGCTCGGCCGGCTGCGTGCTCGCCGCGCGCCTCAGCGAGGATCCGTCCATGCGGGTCCTCCTGCTCGAAGCCGGCGGCAAGGACGACAGCATGTGGATCCACGTGCCGGTCGGCTTCTCCAAGCTGCTGAACCACAAGGGCTACAACTGGTGCTTCGCCACCGAGCCCGAGGACAATGTGAAGGGCCGGTCTATCCCCATCCCGCGCGGCAAGACGCTGGGCGGGTCGAGTTCGATCAACGGCATGCTCTACGTGCGCGGCCAGTCGCTCGACTACGACACCTGGTCGCAGCTGGGCAACCGCGGCTGGTCCTGGGAATCGGTGCTGCCCTACTTCCGCAAGTCCGAGCATTACGAGGGGCAGAGCGACGACACGCGCGGCAAGAGCGGTCCGCTGAACGTGGTGGAGATGTACGAGCGCCACGAACTGCTGGACGCCTTCATCGACGCCGGCGAAGGCGAAGGGTGGAAGCGCAATCCGGACTACAACAACGGCGACCAGGAAGGCTTCGGCTACTATCAGTGCACCCAGAAAGACGGCAAGCGCTGGTCCACTGCGAAGGCGTTCCTGGAGCCGGCGCGCAGCCGCCCCAACCTGCGTGTCGAGACGAACGCCCAGGCGACGGGCCTGCTGTTCGACGGCAAACGCTGTGTCGGCGTGGCCTATGTGCAGAACGGCGCCAGGCGGGAGGCCCGCTGCGCCGGCGAGGTCGTGCTGGCCGCGGGCGCGGTGCAGTCGCCGCAGATTCTCGAACTGTCGGGGATCGGGCAGCCGGAGCGCCTCAAGGGGCTGGGCATCGAGGTCCGGCACGCGCTGCCCGGCGTGGGCGAGAACTATCGCGATCACTACGCGACCCGGATGAACTGGCGCGTGAAGCTGCCGATCACGCTGAACGAGCAGACGCGCGGCGTGAACTTCCTGAAGGAACTGGTGAAATACTACACCACCGGCCGCGGTATCCTGACCTTCACCGCCGGCATCGTGTACGGCTTCGTGAAGACGCGGCCGGAACTCGCCAGCCCTGACATCCAGTACCACTTCGCCCATGCCAGCTACGCGACGGCGGCCGACCGGAAGCTGGATCGCGAGCCGGGCATGACCGTCGCGGTCTGTCAGCTCCGGCCCGAATCGAAGGGCAGCATCCACATCAAGTCGGCGGATCCGCTCGCAGCACCGGCCATCCGGCCGAACTTCCTGGCCGAACAGGGCGACCGGGACTGCCTCATCGCCGGCATGAAGATCGCGCGCCGGATCATCGAGAATCCGCGCATGGACAAGTATCGCGCCTTCGAGATGAACCCTGGCCCCGCATGCCAGAGCGACGCCGACTGGCTGGACTGGGCACGGATCAACGGCCAGACGGTCTATCACCCGATCGGTACCTGCAAGATGGGCAGCGACCCGATGGCGGTCGTCGACGACCAGTTGCGCGTGCACGGCATCGACGGCCTGCGCGTCGTCGACGCATCGATCATGCCGACGCTCGTTTCCGGCAACACGAACGCGGCGGCGATCATGATCGGCGAAAAGGGCGCCGACATGATCAAGGCCGCCGCCAAGACGGGAGCCGCGAAAGCGGCCGCCTGAGGGAGGGGCCGCCATGTCCTACAGCTTCAAGTTCGACCCGATCACCCTGCCGCCCGAAGCGCAGGCGCTGCGCGCCGAGGTACGCCAGTTCCTGCGCGAGGAGATCGACCGCGGCACCTTCACGTCCGGTGCCGAACGCAAATCGTCCTATTCGCCGGAATTCAGCCGCCGGGTCGGTGCGCGCGGCTGGATCGGCATGACATGGCCGAAGGCGCATGGCGGCGGCGGGCGCAGCCACCTCGAGCGCTATGTGATGATCGAGGAGATGCTGGCGCACCGTGCGCCGGTCAGCGGCCATTGGGTCGCCGACCGGCAGAGCGGCCCCGTCATCCTGAAATACGGGACGGAGGAGGCCAAGCGGAAGGTCATCCCGAAGATCCTGAGCGGCGAGGCGTATTTCTGCATCGGCCTGTCGGAGCCAAACTCCGGCTCGGACGTCTTCGCCGCGTCGACCAGGGCGACGAAGACGGACGGCGGCTGGCTGATCAACGGCCGCAAGATCTGGACGTCCGGCGCGCACAACGCGAACTGGATGATCGGCCTCTTCCGCACGTCGCCGTCGACGAGCGAGAATCGGCGGCACGGGCTTTCCCAGTTCCTCGTCGACATGACGACGCCGGGGATCAAGGTCCAGCCGATCCGCAACATCACCGGCCATGCCGATTTCAACGAGGTCGTCTTCGACGACGTCTTCGTGCCCGACAGCCATCTGATCGGCGAGAAGGACATGGCGTGGAAGCAGGCCACCGACGAACTCGCCTACGAGCGGAGCGGGCCGGACCGCATCCTGGAGACCCTGCCGGTGTTGACCGAACTGGTCCGCGCGGTCGGCGCGGCGCCGTCCGACCGCGTTGCCGAAGGCATCGGGCGCGAGATCGCGCACCTGAAGACGCTGCGGCGCATGTCCGTCTCGGTCGCCGGGATGCTTCAGGCGGGGCAGGCGCCGTCGGTCGAGGCGGCGGTGGTCAAGGACCTGGGGACGAACTGGGAGCAGGCGCTTCCCCGCAAGGCACGGCTTCTGCTGGCGCCGAGCGACGCCGCGACCTCGGCGAATGCCAGCGGCTACGCCGAGACGATGGCGTTCAACACGCTGATCGCGCCGAAGCTGACGATCCAGGGCGGCACGCGGGAGGTCCTGCGCGGCATCATCGCCCGGGGGTTGGGGCTACGCTGAGGCGGCGGCCCGGGACATCGGCCGCCGTGCGGGCGCGAGCGGCGACCGGCCCGCGCGTGCGAGCGCGTCGAAGCCGGCCCGCGTGACCGCCACGCCGGGAGGCGCGCCGGGAAGGGCGGTACGGATAAGCAGCCCGCCGTCGAGAGCGTCCTCCCAGACCGTGAGGCGCGGGCAGGACGTTCGCCACGCCTCCATGACCTCGGCATAGGTCCGCGGGCGTGCCGCGACCCATTCCACCAAGTCGAGCACCAGTGATGACGTCGGATCGGTCATGGCGGTACCTCCACATGCCGGTGATGAAGGATAGCAGGTCGCCGCGGCGGCCTCATCGTCCGGAGACGAACATGGCCCCTTCATTGCTAGTGTGTCAGTAACCTCATGCTGCTCCGCGATTGTTCCCCGCCGCTCCGGTGCCGTCTATGCCCGACCTGATCACGCTCCTCGAACTCGCCGCGATCCTGGCGATGACCGGCGTCGTCGCCGGTATCCTCGCCGGACTGCTCGGCGTCGGTGGCGGCATCGTCATCGTGCCGGTGCTGTTCCAGATGTTCGCGCTGATCGACGTGGACCCGTCGATCCGCATGCATCTGGCGGTGGGCACTTCGCTGACCACCATCGTCGCCACCTCGGCGATCTCTACCAGGGCACACAACCGGCGCGGCGCGGTCGACTGGGACCTGCTGAAGTCGTGGTGGATCTGGATCCTGCTGGGCACGCTCGCCGGAACCGCCGTCGCCGGCTATGTGCGCAGCGCGGTGCTGATCGCGGTCTTCGCCTGCGTCGCGCTGTTCGTGTCGATCTTCATGGCGACGACGAAGCCCGACTTCCGCCTGCGCGACGGGCTGCCGCGGGGCGCGGGCAAGGCCGCTTCGGGCGCGGCCATGGGTGCGGTGTCGGCGATGATGGGTATCGGCGGTGGCACCCTGGGCGTGCCGTTCATGAGCGCCTGCGGCTATCCGGTGCACAAGGCGGTCGGGACCGCGGCGGCGATCGGCTTCATCATCGCCGTGCCGGCGACGTTCGGCTTCATGCTGTCGGGCTGGGGCGACGAGGCCTTGCCGGAACTGAGCATCGGCTTCGTGAGCATTCTGGGCGTGGTGCTCATCACGCCGCTGAGTACCGCGGCGGCACCCTGGGGGGCGAGGCTGGCGCATGCCGCATCGCCGATCGTGCTGCGTCGGCTCTTCGCGTTGTTCCTGCTGCTCACCGCAGCGCGGATGTTCTGGGGCCTGCTCTGAGCGACAGCGGGCCGGCGCGAAGGCCGGCCCGCATCGATCGAAGGATCAGCCGAACGCCTGGATGCCCGTCTGGGCGCGGCCCAGGATCAGGGCGTGCACGTCGTGCGTGCCCTCGTAGGTGTTCACGGCCTCCAGGTTAATCACGTGACGGATGACGTGGTATTCGTCCGCCACGCCGTTGCCGCCGTGCATGTCGCGGGCGGCGCGCGCGATATCGAGCGCCTTGCCACAATTGTTGCGCTTGATCAGCGAGATCGCCTCCGGGGCGGCGATGTGCTCGTCGAGCATCCGGCCGACGCGCAGCGCCGCCTGGAAGCCCAGCGCGATCTCGGTCTGCATGTCGGCCAGCTTCTTCTGGATCAGCTGCGTCGCGGCGAGCGGGCGGCCGAAGGCCTTGCGGTCGAGCGTGTACTGGCGGGCGGCGTGCCAGCAGAACTCCGCCGCACCCATGGCACCCCAGGCGATGCCGTAGCGCGCCTTGTTGAGGCAGCCGAACGGGCCGCCGAGGCCGCGCACGTTGGGCAGGAGGTTCTCGTCGGGAACGAAGACGTTCTCCAGCACGATCTCGCCGGTCGGCGAGGCGCGCAGCGAGAACTTGCCCTCGATCTTCGGCGTCTTGAAGCCCTCATAGCCGCGCTCGACGATGAAGCCGCGGATCGTGTCGTCCTCGGTCTTTGCCCAGACCACCGCGACGTCGGCGATCGGCGAGGAGGTAATCCACATCTTGGCGCCGTTCAGGCGCCAGCCGCCGTCGACCTTGGTGGCGCGTGTCTTCATCCCGCCCGCGTCCGACCCGCTGTCGGGCTCGGTCAGGCCGAAGCAGCCGACCCATTCGCCGGACGCCAGCTTCGGCAGATACTTCTCGCGCTGTTCTTCCGAGCCGTAGCTGTAGATCGGGAACATCACGAGGCTGGACTGGACGCTCATCGCCGAGCGATAGGCGCTGTCGACGCGCTCGACCTCGCGGGCGATCAGGCCATACATCACATGGCTGCCGCCGGGGCAGCCATAGCCCTCGATGCCGATGCCGAGGAAGCCGTTTGCTCCCAGCTCCAGGAAGGTCTTCCGGTCGAACGTCTCGTTCCGGTGGGCCATCAGCACGCCGGGGAAGAGGTTCTCCTGGCAGTAGCGGCGGGCGCTGTCCTGAACGATCCGCTCGTCCTCGGTCAGCTGCTCGGAGAGCAGAAACGGATCCTCCCAGGTGAACGGGGCCAGCTTGGCCTTCTGGGCGGGGCTGCTGGTGTCTGCCTTTGCGGCCGTCGCGCTGGACATCTCGGTCTCCGTCGTTGGGCGGTCGTTAATCCCGCCGAAAGCTGCGGGCTTATATAGCGGTGCCGACCGGCAGGGAACACCGGTCGCAGCCAAGGAAAAGCGGCATGCGGTCGCCCGACCAGGACAAGGACTATATCATCGAGTTTCTTCGCCTCGGCAGCGCGGTGAAGGTTTCGGCGTGCGACCCGGCGACGCTTATCGAGGTCTGCATCGTCGGCTCGGTCCACAGTCCGGCGTGGATGCTGGAAAAGACCGCCGTGCGGAAGCTGGAAGCCGCCCTCGCGACGCGCGGGCGCTAGCACGCGCCGAAGGGCCGCCGGTACGCGAATATGGCGCGGGTCCCGGGCGTTTTCGTGGACATGCCCGCCGGTGTGCGTCAGCATTCCCGCTCATTCGAGCGGGGGAAGGCATGGGCGACGCACTCTGGCGCTGGGACGCCGTCGATCTGGCGCAGGGCATCCGCACGCGCCGCATCTCCAGTCGTGAGGCTACCGAGGCGTGTCTCGCCCGCATGGAGGCGGTGAACGGCAAGCTGAACGCGGTGACGGTGCCGATGCCCGAGCAGGCGCTCGCCGCCGCCGATGCCGCGGATGCCGCCGTGAAGCGCGGCGACGTGCTGGGCCCGCTGCACGGCGTCCCGGTCACGATGAAGGAGAATGTCGATCAGGCCGGCTGTGCGACCGCCAACGGCGTCGTAGCCTACAAGGACCTGATCGCCGACACGGACAGTGCGCCGGTGGCCAACTGGAAGGCGGCGGGCGCCGTCATCCTGGGCCGGACCAATGCTCCCGCCTTCAGCCTGCGCTGGGACACGGACAACGACCTGCGCGGCAGGACCTTCAATCCCTGGTCGCGCGGCCATACGCCGGGCGGGTCGAGCGGCGGCGCGGCGGCGGCAGCCGCGGCCGGCATCGGTCCGCTGGCGCACGGCAACGACTATGGCGGGTCGGTCCGTTATCCTGCCTATTGCTGTGGCCTGGCGGGAATCCGGCCGAGCTTCGGCCGCGTGCCGGCCTACAATCCGACGGTCCAGGGCGAGCGCCCGATGACGGCGCAGTTGATGTCGGTGCAGGGGCCGCTGGCGCGCAAGGTGCGCGACGTGCGGATCGGGCTGGCCGCCATGGCGCGCCGGGATGCGCGCGATCCCTGGTTCGTGCCGGCGCCGATGGACGGGCCGCCGGCGGCCCGTCCGATCAGGGTCGCCCTCTGCGCGGATCCCTCCGGGCTCGGCGTTCATCCCGCGGTTGCCGAAGCGGTGAAGATCGCGGGCGAGGCGCTGGCCGACGCTGGCTATGCGGTGGAAGCGGTGGAGCCGCCGTCGATCGGCGAAGCGGCGGCGCTCTGGCGGCGGCTCGTCGCGACCGACATCCGCATGCTGCAGTGGCAGACGATCCAGGACCTGGGCGACGAAGGCGCCAGACGCTCGGTCGGCTTCATGACGGGGTCGGAGCCGCCGCTCGACCTCGAAGGCTATATGAAGGCCTTGGCGGAGCGCAGCAGGCATGTCCGCGACTGGACGCTGTTCCTCGACCGCTACCCCATCGTCCTGACGCCCGTCAGCACCGAGCCGCCCTTCGCCATCGGCTTCGACACCGACAGCGCGGAGAGCATGGATCGGACGATGACGGCGCAGCGGGTGCAGACGGCGGTGCCGCTGATCGGAATGCCGGCGGCGGTGGTCCCGGTCGGATCGGTCGAGGGCCTGCCGCTCGGCGTCCACCTGATCGGGCCGCGCTTCCGGGAAGACCTCATCCTCGACGCGGCCGAGGTGATCGAGGCGCGCCACGGACTGGACACGCCGATCGATCCGGCCTGGTAAGGGGGGCGGCCTCGGCCGCCCCGCCTACTGCATGAACCAGCCGTGGCTGACGACCAGCGACTGGCCGGTCAGGGCGTTCGACTCGAAGCCGGCGAAGAAGAGGGCGGCCTCGGCGACGTCCTGGACGGTGGTGAACTCGCCGTCGACCGTTTCCTTCAGCATGACCTTCTTGATGACGTCCTCTTTGGAGATGCCGAGTTCTTTGGCCTGCTCGGGGATCTGCTTGTCGACCAGCGGCGTGCGGACGAAGCCGGGGCAGATGACGTTGGCGCGGACGCCGTGCTTTGCACCTTCCTTGGCCACGACCTTGGCGAGGCCGATCAGGCCGTGCTTGGCGGTGACGTAGGGGGCCTTCAGGACGGACGCCTCCTTGGAGTGGACCGATCCCATGTAGATGACGCTGCCGCCGCGGCCCTGGGCGTACATGTGGCGCAGTGCGGCGCGCGTCGTGAGGAAGGCGCCGTCCAGGTGGATCGCCAGCAGCAGCTTCCACTTGGCGTAGTCGAACTCCTCGATCGGCGAGACGATCTGGATGCCTGCATTGCTGACCAGGATGTCGATGCCGCCGAACGCGGCCGCGGCCTCGTCGATGCCGGCATCGACCTGGGCCTCGTTCGTCACGTCCATGGCCACGCCGCGCGCGACAGCGTCGCCGCCCAGTTCGGCGGCGGTCGCGACCGCGCCGTCCTTGTTCAGGTCGGCGATGACGACCTTGGCACCCTCGCGGACGAAGGTACGGGCGATCTCCTTGCCGATGCCGCTGGCGGCGCCAGTGACGACGGCGACCTTGTCCTTGATCCGCACGATTGGCTCTCCGGTTCCTGAGGAGCGGTGGCGCAGACTACGCCCGGCCTCGCGGGCCTGTCTTCTGGATATTGTGCATCTGCGAAGCGGCCGCTAGTCGCGACCCTGGGTGTGCAGGTCGAAGGTGACGACGCCGCCAAGGTCCTTCGGCGGGGTGAGCGCCTCGGGATGGCGCAGGGTGCGCACCGTGTCGGTGTAGCCCGCCTTCCAATGGTCTTCCATGCTCAGCTTGGAGAACTCGTAGTCCTTCGAATCGCCCTCGTAGCTCTGCGAGCGGTAGATCAGGTGGATGAGGTTGAAGGTCTTGTGGCTCGCGGCCGGCGCCAGCAGACGGGCCTCGGGACTGTCCTTCAATGCGTCGGGCAGCTTGTCGAGCAGGCTCGACAGCGCGCAGCGCATGCGCTGGATCCGCTTGAAGCGGTTCGTGCTGGCGCGCGTCCGGCTGGAGTACTGGATCTCCTTCTGCCGGGTCGACACTTCGGTGATATTGCGCGGTATCTCGCCGCGGGCGCTCCAGAGGTCGACCTGGAAGGCCAGGGTGTCGCGCTGCGGCTCGCTGTCGAGCACCCAGTCGAGCGGCGTGTTCGAGACGATGCCGCCGTCCCAGTAGTGTTCGCCGTCGATCTCGACCGCCGGGAAGCCCGGCGGCAGCGCGCCGCTGGCCATGATGTGTTCCGGCCCGATCGTGTGCGTCTCGGTGTCGAAGTAGACGAAGTTGCCCGAGCGGACGTTGACCGCCCCGACGCTCAGGCGCATGGCGCCCGCGTTGATCCGGTCGAAGTCGATGAGGGACTCGAGCGTGCCGCGGAGCGGTGCGGTGTCGTAGTAGCTGGTCGCGGCCTCGGTCCCCGCCGGGGCGAGCCAGGGGGAGGGTACGCGCGGCGCGAAGAAGCCCTTCGCTCCGGTCGCGAGTGCCATTCCGGCGCTCGCCTGGTTCATCAGCGTCCGTGCCACGTCCCCCCGGGGCAGCAGCGGGTTGCGGTGTCCGCCAGCCTCCCACCAGGCGCGCCCCGTCACGCCGTCCCAGAACGACCGCAGCTTGGCGACGCGCTCGCCGGGTGGATTGCCGGCGATGATGGCGGCGTTGATCGCGCCGATCGATATTCCGGCGACCCAGTCGGGCTCGATCCCGGCCTGGGCCAGTCCGTCATATACGCCCGCCTGGAAGGCGCCGAGCGCACCGCCGCCCTGGAGCAGAAGGGCGATGCGCTCGAAGGGCAGCGGTTCCGACGCCGGCCCACCTTGTTTCGCCCTGCGCCGATCGGTGGTCATGGCGGGATCCTTTCCTGCAGGGCAGCCTGGTCGAGCCGGTGCCGGCGTGGACGCATGCTACGCGAAGCGACCCGCTGCGCCGCGTCCGAACAGCGGCCGGTAGCGGTCGCGATACGCGACGAGCAACAGGCCCGTCAGGACGAGCATGGCGAGGGCCATCGGTATGCCGCCCGGATTCAGCACGAAATGGAACAGCGCGATCACCGTGATCGCCGGCAGCAGGATCGCCAGACCGAAAGCCGGTGCGCGATTGGAGAGCAGGCAGAGCGCGCCGACCAGATGAACCGTCTTCACCAGCGGCCAGACGAAGCCGGACTGCTGCAGCGCCAGCTCGAACGCCTCGCCCGCGGGCGAGGTCGGCGGGTGAATCAGATGGTTACCGGTGAAGATGAAGGTGAAGCCTTCGATGGCGCCGACGAGAAACAGCAGGCCCAGCAGGATGCGGGGGGTATCGACGGTCAGGATCTTGCGCACGGTCTCATCCGCAGAAGATTGGACTGCCGAGGCCGCTGCCGCCGGCGGCCGGTACATAGGTGCGCGCGTGCGGACGAACGGTGCGCGGCGTCACATCCGCATGCGATTCGTTCAGGCCGGCTCGGGATCGCGCAGGTACGGTTCCACCTTGCCGTTGAGCTTGATCGTCATCGGGTTGCCGGCGCGGTCGCGCGCCTTGCCCGCCGCCACGCGGATCCAGCCCTCGCTGATGCAGTATTCCTCGACGTTCGTCTTCTCGGCGCCGTTGAAGCGGATGCCGACGCCGCGCTCCAGCAATTCGGCGTCGTGATAGGGGCTCTTCGGATTGTTGCAGAGCCGGTCGGGGAGGGTGTCGGTCATGTCTCGGCCATCGCAGCGGTAAAGCTAAGTACTGGGGCAAGAACCTAGCGGCCGGCCGGGCGGATGCAACGCGTTTCCGGCGGCCGGCCCGGCTACTCGCTCTGCTCGCGGGTCTTCAGGAACTTCACCGCGGGCCAGGTCTCCGCGGTGTGGTTCAGGTGCCAGGCGTTCCGGGCGAGGAAGACAGGCGCGCCATCATGGTCCTCGGCATAGGCGCCGCGGTTGGCGTCCATGAATTTCTTCACCTCGCGCGGGTCCGCTTCCAGCCACCGCGCGGTGTGGATCGGCGCCGGCTCGAAGTGGACCGGGATGCCGTACTCCGTCCGCACGCGGTCCGCCAGCACGTCGAACTGGAGCGCGCCGACCACGCCGACGATCCAGGCCGAATCGATCAGCGGTCGGAAGACGCGCGCCACGCCCTCTTCGGCCAGCTGCTCCAGGGCACGCTGCAGGTGCTTGGCCTTCAGGGGATCGTCCGGACGCACCCGCTGGAGATATTCCGGTGCGAAGCTCGGGATGCCGGTGAAGCGGATCGCTTCGCCCTCGGTCAGCGAATCGCCGATGCGCAGCTGGCCGTGATTGGGCACGCCGATGATGTCGCCGGCCCAGGCCTCCTCGGCGCGCTCGCGGTCTTGTGCAAGGAAAAGCAATGGGTTGGAGAGATTTATTGCCTTGCCAGTTCGCGTCTGGACCAACTTCATGCCACGCTTGAACTGCCCCGAACAGAGGCGGACGAAGGCGATCCGGTCGCGATGCTTCGGATCCATGTTCGCCTGGATCTTGAACACGAAGCCGCTGACCTTGGTCTCGTCGGGCTGTACGGGGCGGGGAGTGGCCGGCTGTGTCCGGGGCGGCGGTGCCATGTCGACCAGGCCGTCGAGCAACTCGCGAACGCCGAAATTGTTGACCGCGGAGCCGAAGAAGACGGGCGTCATATGGCCGCCGCGGTAGGCCTCGAGCGAGAAGGGATGGCACAGGCCGCGCGCCATCTCGACGTCTTCGCGCAGCTTCGCCACCGCATGCGCCGGCAGGAGCCGGTCGAGCTTGGGGTCGTCGAGGCCCTCGCAGGTCTCGCCGGTGTCGGGCATGCCGCCCTTGCTGCGCGCCAGCAGCACCAGCTTGTCGTGGAACAGGTCGTAGCAGCCGAGGAAATCCCGGCCCATGCCGATCGGCCACGACGCCGGTGTCGCGTCGAGAGCCAATCCCTGCTCGACCTCGTCGATGAGATCGAACGGCTCGCGGCTCTCGCGGTCGAACTTGTTGACGAAGGTCGTGATCGGTACGTCGCGGAGGCGGCATACCTCGAACAGCTTGCGGGTCTGTTCCTCGATGCCCTTGGCACCGTCGATCACCATCACGGCCGAGTCGACGGCAGTGAGCGTGCGGTAGGTGTCCTCGCTGAAGTCCTCGTGACCGGGGGTGTCGAGGAGGTTGAAGGTGCAGCCGCGGTAGTCGAACGTCATCACGGAGGAGGTGACGGAGATTCCGCGCTCGCGCTCGACCTTCATCCAGTCAGAATGCGCGCGTCGTTGCTCGCCGCGCGCCTTGACGGCGCCGGCCATCTGGATCGCGCCGCCGAACAGCAGCAGCTTCTCGGTCAGGGTCGTCTTGCCCGCATCCGGATGCGCGATGATCGCGAAAGTACGCCGGCGCGAAACGGCGCCGTTCAGTTCGGCCATTGAGGGCTCGGGGGATGTGAGCGGACGACGGGCAGATAGTCACGAAGCGGCGCGATGTCAAAGACGGCCGGTCCGAAACGCCCTCGGCACACGCGCGCCAGACGTCGGCGCCAGACAATGGTTGGCGCGCGTCCCCGCCGCGGCTAGCTTGCGCGACAGGAAATGCCGCCGCAGCGAAGAGAGGGAAGCTCCATGAGCGACTTCCGCTTCACAGACATCGAGGCCTGCGTCTTCGACGCATACGGAACACTGTTCGACATCCAGGCGCCGATGGCGCGCCGGCGCGAGAAGATCGGGCCGAAGGCCGACGAACTGTCGGCGCTGTGGCGCCGCAAGCAGCTGGAATATTCATGGCTGCGCACGCTGATGGGCCGCCACGCCGATTTCTGGCGCGTGACCGGCGACGCGCTCGATCATGCGATGGCGGTGCTGGGGCTGACCGATCCGGTGCTTCGTGCCGATCTGATGCAGACCTACCTGAATCTCGACGCCTATCCCGATGCCAAGCCGATGCTCGAGCAGGTGAAGGCAGCAGGCAAGAAAACGGCCATTCTTTCAAACGGTTCGGAGACGATGCTAACGGCGGTCGTCAACCGTTCCGAGATGACGCGCAGCCTGGACCATGTGATCTCGGTCGAGGAGCGGGCCTCCTACAAGCCGCATCCGAGCGTGTACCTGCTGGCCGCGGAGAAGCTCGAGGTGGACGCCGCCCATGTCTGCTTCGTCACCGCGAACGGCTGGGATGCCGCCGGCGCCGCCGCGTTCGGCTTCCAGGTCGCCTGGATCAACCGCACGGGTGCGCCCGTCGAGAACCTGCCCCACCAGGCCAATGTGACGATCACGAGCCTGAGCGATCTGCCGCCGCTGCTCGGGCATCGCGATTCGTGAGCCCATCCGAACGCATTCCGACGGTCGAGGACGTCCGCGCCGCCGCCTCGCTGCTGCGCGGCCATGCGATCCGCACGCCGTTGCTCGAAGCGCGGCTGCTGAACGAGGAACTGGGCTGCCGGCTGCTGGTGAAGGCCGAGTGCCTGCAGCGGACGGGGTCGTTCAAGTTCCGCGGCGCGTTCAACGCCATCAGCCGCCTCCCGGATGCCGCCAGGGATTGCGGTGTCGTCGCGTTCTCGTCGGGCAATCATGCCCAGGGCGTCGCGGCTGCGGCCCAGGCACTCGGGGTGAGGGCGACCATCGTGATGCCGGAGGACGCGCCGGCGATGAAGATCGCGAATACCCGGGCCTATGGCGCCCGGATCGTCCTCTACAATCGCCTGAAGGACGACAGGGCGGCCATTGCACAGGCGTTGGCGGATAAGGAGGGGCTCGCGTTCGTTCACCCCTACGACGATCCGGACGTGATGGCCGGGCAGGGCACGGTCGGGCTGGAACTGATGGAGCAGGCGGCGGACCTGGGGGCGACGGTCGACGCCGTGCTTGCGCCGGCGAGCGGCGGCGGCCTAGTCGGTGGCGTAGCACTCGCGGTCAAGGCGGAGCGGCCCGAGGCGGAGGTCTGGACCACGGAGCCGGAAGGCTATGACGACCATGCCCTGTCCTTCGCTGCGGGCAAACCCGTCGCGATCCAGATCGGCAAGCCGTCGCTCGCCGACGCATTGTTGGCGCCTCAGCCGGGGGCCATCACCTTCGCCGTCAACCAGCGGCTGCTCGCGGGATCCCTGGTGGTCTCCGACCGCGAGGCGCAGCAGGCGATGGCGGCGGCCTTCCGGCACCTCAAGCTCGTGCTGGAGCCGGGCGGCGCCGTAGCGCTCGCCGCCGTGCTCAGCGGCAAATTGCCCGTCCGCGGCCGGACGATCGCGGTGGTCGGATCCGGCGGCAACGTCGACGCGGAGGTCTACCGCGCCGCGCTCGCCGTGTGATCCGGCGGTCCGCTGCGGTCGCGTTCCATCAGATGTGCGACGATCGTGCGCCGGATGGGCGGCAGGCCGCCGCAGAACAGCGCGGCGTCGCGCAGCATCCGCGCCGGGCGGGAGTCGTTCGTGTAGAGCATCGCGGTCGTGTTGGTCGCGAGATACAGGGGCCGCGTGGCGCGCCGATGCTCGCGCTCATAGTGCAGCAGGGCCCCGGGATCCGCGACGCCCGCGCCGCGTGCCAACGCGCCGGCGAGCGCCGTCGCCAGCAGGTGCTGGCCCTGAAGCCCGAGGTTGAAGCCGTGCGCGGTCACCGGATGCATGCCGACGGCCGCGTCGCCGAGCAGCGCGAAGCGCCGGCTCACGAACCGGTCGGCATAGACCGACGTCAACGGATAGACGTGCCGGGTGCTCGCCAGCCGCATGCGGCCGAGCCTGCCGTCATAGCGGCGGGTCAGAGCATCGCCGAACGCCTCCTCGTCCATCGCCATCAGCGCCTCGATCTCCGCCGGGGGCAAGGTGACGACGGCGGACGACATCCGGCCGCGCAGCGGCAGCATCGCCATCGTCTGGCCGTAGCCGAACCATTCGACCGCGGTCTGCTCGTGGTCCTCGTCGTGGGCGACGCGGCAGACCATCATCGTCTTGCCGAAGCTGCGGGTCGCCGCACCGATGCCGCGCATGGTGCGGATCCGCGAGAAGCGCGAATCGGCCGCCACGAGCAGGCGTGTGCGCAAGCTGCGACCGTCCTGAAGCGACACCACGGTGGCATCGGGTTCGTCGCGGACCGAATCGACCGCCGCCCCGGTCATCAGTTCGAGGCGATCCGCCGCCGCGGTCTCGGCGAAGATCGCCTCGCGGATCCGGTGGTTCGGGACGAGGTGCCCGAGTACGCCGCCACCCTCGCCGGGCGGATCGAATCGCAGCGGCCGTTCGCCGGTGCCATTCCTGACGCGCGCCTCGCGCAGCGGCTGGATATCCTCCGCCGGCAGGCGCTCCCAGGCACCGAGTTCGCGCAGCAGCATCTGCGAACGGTGGGTCACCGCGATTTCCCGGCCGTCGAAGGCCGGTCGCCGCAGCGCGTCTTCGGATTGCCGCTCGACGAGGCCGATCTTCAGGTCCGAAGCCGCCGCCAGCCGCGACAAGGAACAGGCGAATGCGAGGCCGATCGGTCCGCCGCCCGCCACAATGACGTCGAACATCCGGGATTCGTTGCTCATTTGATGGCCGTCCCTCTTTCGTCGCGACGGTGCCGTGCACTATGTGACACTGCGGTGACGAGCATCTTCGGAAGGGAAGCCCGATCTAGCGGGCCGACGGATAGCGTGTCTATAGGTGGAGCCTGATGACCGACGCTGGAATGCGACAGATCGACGGCACGGCCGCGGCCGGTGGTGCGCGACAGGAATTCGGAACCGAGGGCATCGCGGCCCTCGAACGCCCGGGCATGGTCGTGCGCGGCCTGATGGCCGTGGTCCAATGGGCGGAGCGTCTCAACCTCCGCTTTTCGAAGGTCGAGAACCTGCCCGTCTACGAGAACGCGGCCTTTCCCTGGTCGGCGGAGATCGAGCGGGAGTGGCCGCTGATCCGGGCCGAACTCGACCGCGTGCTCGTCCGCCAGGACGAGTTGCCAAGCTTCTCGGACATTTCCTCGGACGTGAAGACGATCACGAAGGACAATCACTGGAAGACCTTCATGATCTGCGGCTACGGGCTCAAGTCGGATCATGCGATCCGGCAGTGCCCCGAGACCTGGCGGATCGTCCAGAAGATCCCGGGCCTGAAAACCGCGATGTTCTCGATTTTCGAGCCCGGTAAGCACCTTCCGCCGCACCGCGGCCCGTATAACGGCGTCCTGCGCCTCCATCTTGGCCTGATCGTCCCGGAGCCGCGCGAGAAGCTGGGCATCCGGGTGGCGGACGTTGTCTGCAACTGGGAGGAAGGCAAGGTCCTGCTGTTCGACGACGCCTACGAGCACGAGGCGTGGAACCACACGGACAAGACGCGCGTGGTCCTGTTCGTCGACTTCGTCAAACCGCTGCGCTTCCCGGCGAACCTGATCAACTGGCTGCTCCTCAACATCGCGGTCTTCACCCCCTTCATCCGCGAGGGCGTGGACAAGCAGAAGGAGTGGGAGAAGCGCTTCTACGCCCAGGCCGAGGCGATCCGGAACGCGCCGGCGGACTAGCGAGCGAGCGGGGCGGCGCTTAGCGTCGGGAACGGCGCTTGCAAGGGACGGGACATTGTCTCCGACACCATCACCGCCACCCGAGGAATTGGCCCGCATGCCTCCGCAGGATCTCTCGCGCGTCCCCAATGCCGCGCTTCCGAGCAAGTCTTCCGTCGCCATCTACCGTTTTCCCGGCGGCGGTGGCCTCCTCTGGGCCGTCGCGACCTCCGCCGACAAGAGCCTGGACTTCGTGGGGCAGACGCGGGCGACCCTCGCAGCGCTCGACGAGCACCTCCGCCGCGCCGGCGTCGATCGCAACCGTCTGGTCCGCGCCGAAGTGATCGTGACCGACCACGACAACAAGCCTGCCTTCGACGAGGTCTGGGCATCCTGGGCGGTCGATGGCCACGGGCCGGTGCGGTCCTTCGTCCAGTCGGTGATGCCCGAAGGCGACCTGATCGAGATCATCATCACGGCCGCGCTTCCCGAACCGGTCTGAGAGGTCGGCATCATGCATCCGAGATCGCTTCCGACCGGCCCGGGCCGCGTCCTGCCTGGCGCGATCGGCCACAATCGCGGTGTCGTCAGCCGCAACTACGCCTTCCTGCCGCCCGAGGGCGTCCTGCCGAGCCGGCTGCCCAATTTCGAGGCCACGGCGGTGCGGTTTCTGGCGGCGCCCGCGCTGGGCGCCGGCTTCGCCCAGGCGCTGCTGGAAATCGCGCCGGGCGGTGGCTCGCGCCAGCCCTGTGCCGACACCGTCCAGACCTTCCTCTATGCGGTCGGCGGCTCAGCGGTCCTGACCGTCGACGGCTATCCGCGCATGGCGTTCACGCCGGGCGGCTATGCCTATGTACCGCCCGGCTGTGCCTTTTCGTTGCGCAACGATGCCGACTCCACGGCCAAGGTGCTCGTGCTTCGGAAGCCCTACGAAGCGATCGACCTGCCGCCGCCCGAGCCGATCGTCTCGCATCGCTCGCAGGTGCCGCGGACAAACCATCTCGGTATGGAGGGGCGGGCCTGGCAGCACCTGCTGCCGGTCGGCGACATGCGCTTCGACATGGAGATGAACATCCTGATCTTCAGTCCGGGCGTCTGCTTCCCGGCGGTCGAGACGCACATCATGGAGCACGGGCTCTACATGCTGGAAGGGCAGGGGATCTACCTGCTCGACACCGACTGGCACGAGATCTGGGTCGAGGACTTCATTTGGATGGGGCCGTTCTGTCCGCAGCAGTTCTACCCGACTGGGTACGGCGAGGCCGCCTACCTGCTCTACAAGAACGTCAACCGCGAAATCGCCTTCTGAGACGGGCGGCGCGGTCGCCCGTCAGCGGGGGCGGCGGGTCCGGTCGGCCACTTCGCCCGCCGCGAGGGCGATCGCGAACAGCAACGTCGCCGCCACGACGATCGACGGGCCCGACGGCGTGTCCCAGGTGAGCGAACCCAACATGCCGGCGCCGACGGCGATGCAGCCGAGCAGGCTGGCACCGATGGCCATCTGCTCCGGGGTGCGCGAGAACCGCCGGGCGGTGGCCGCCGGAATGATCAGAAGCGACGTGATGAGGGCGACGCCCACGATCTTCATCGCGATCGCGATCACCAGCGCGATCAACAGCATGAAGGCGAGCCGCACGGCGGCGACGTTGATGCCTTCCGCCTGGGCGAGGTCGGCATGCACGGTCATGGCCAGAAGCGGCCGCCACAGATAGGCGAGTGCTGCGAGGACGACCGCGCCGCCGCCATAGATCCACCAGAGATCTGCCGGAACGACCGCGAGGATGTCGCCGAAGAGATAGGCCATCACGTCGACGCGCACGGTCGCCAGCAGGCTGATCGTGACCAGTCCGATCGAGAGCGACGCATGCGAGAGGATGCCGAGGAGCGTGTCGGTAGCCAGCCGGCGCTGGCGTTCGAGCATGGCGAGTACCAGAGCGAGGGCGACGCACACGGCGAGGATTCCGACGTTGACGCCGATCTGCAGTGTCAGCCCCAGGGCTATGCCGAGCAGCCCGGCATGGGCGAGGCTGTCGCCGAAATAGGCCATGCGGCGCCAGACGATGAAGCAGCCGAGCGGGCCGCCGACGATCGCTACCCCCATGCCGGCCAGCAGCGCCCGTACGATGAAGTCGTCGAGCATCATACCCGGCGACGATCGTGTTGATCGTGGTCGTGCCGATGGTCGTGTTCGTGCCGATGGTCGGCCGCGATGGGGACCACGCCGCCGTGCAGATCGTGCCGATGATCGTGTTCGTGGTGATAGACGGCGAGGTCGCGCGCGGCGCGGGGGCCGAACAGTGCCACGTAGGCGGGGTCCCGGCTGACGTCTTCCGGGTGCCCGGCGCAACAGATGTGGCGGTTCAGGCAGACCACGCGGTCGGTCGCCGCCATCACGAGATGCAGATCGTGGGAGATGAGCAGCATGCCGCAGCCGCGTTCATCGCGGATCCGCGCGATCAGCTCGTACAGCTCGAATTGGCCGCTGAAATCGACGCCCTGCACGGGCTCGTCGAGGATCAGCAGGTCCGGCTTCCGCAGCAGAGCGCGGGCCAGCAGGGTCCGCTGCAACTCGCCGCCGGAGAGTTCGTGCAGCGCACGGCGACCGAGCTCCCGCGCGCCGACCTCGTCCAACGCCGCATCGACGGTCCTGCGGTCGGCACGCCGTGCCAGCGTAAGGAAGCGGTCGACCGTCAGCGGCAGCACCGCATCGATGCCGAGCCTCTGCGGCACATAGCCGACGACGATCGCATCCGCCCGTTCGACGACGCCTAGATCGGGCTTGTCGAGGCCGAGCAGGATCCGGGCGAGGGTGGTCTTGCCCGCGCCGTTCGGCCCGACGAGGGTGACGATCTCGCCAGCCGCAATCTCGATGTCGACCTTCTCGAGGATCGGCGCGCCGCGCCCGGCGACCCCGATTCCGCGCGCCGCGATCAGCGGTCTCCGGCGATGTTCGTCGCGAGGTCCGGCCTTCGACCCCGCTGCGGTCAAGGCCGACACCGCGCGCAGCGACCCCGGACCTCGATCGTCTGCCCCTCCGGAACATAACCGGCCGCCTGCGCACCGGCGCGGATGGCGGCGCGGACGGCAGGGTCGCGCATCTCGTCGACACGGCCGCAGGCGATGCAGATCAGGAACTGGCCCTCATGCGGCGATGTCGGATGGGGGCAGCCGACATAGGCGTTCAGGCTTTCGACCTTGTGGACTAGGCCCTGCTCGATCAGGAAATCGAGTGCCCGGTACACCGTGGGTGGCTTGGCCGGCTTGCCGGCGGTGCCGAGCTGCTCCATCAGGTCGTAGGCCTTGACCGAACGATGGCTCGACCAGATCAGCTCCAGGACACGGCGGCGCAGGGCCGTGAGCTGCGCGCCCCGTGCGGCGCAAACCTCGCCCGCAGCGGCGAGCGCGTCGACGATGCAGGCATGGTGGTCGTGCAATTCTTCCGGCTGCCCATGGGGCTGCTTTTGGTGCTCGCCCCTGTCGCCATCCGCCGTCTGGCCCTGCATAGCTCCGCTCCCGCACCCCATCCCGCAAACGATCGGCGGCTGGAGGTTACCATATAACGGGAGGGGCAACCCGCTGCCAGGGGCGACGCCCCGTCAGGCCCGGCCCGGCTGCTTGAGGTACTCGTATCGGTTCCCGGTCCGTACGACGCATTCGACGCGGGCGCCATGACGCAAAACGTGGATCGTGACCATGACGCCGGGCGGGCCGAGGGCCCAGACGAACCGGTAGAATGTCGGCAGATCGGTCACTTCGCGACCCTCGACGTTCAGGATCAGGTCTCCTTCGCGCAGACCGGCACCGTGAGCGGGTCCGGTCTGCGTCACGCTCGCGACGGCGAGCCGGCCCTCCACCTCGGCGGTGAGCATGCCGAGCCAGGGCCGCGGCGGGCGCGGCGACCGGCCGGTGTCGCGGAAGGTCGAAAGGATCGGCTCCAGCAGGTCGATCGGCACGAACATGTTGCCCGGTCGCGCCTCATCTTCGGCCTCGGCGTTCTGGACGAGCAGCGACCCGATGCCCAGGAGATGTCCGTCGAGGCCGAGGGCGGCGGCGCCGCTCCACCGGCCGTGCGGCGGCGCCGTGAAGATCGCGCTGTCCAGCAGATACTCCCAGTAGCCGGCGAAGGTGCGTCGGGACACGACCAGAGCGTTCATCGCCTGCCGCAGTCCACCCGCAGCCGCGACGATCACCGGCTTGCCTTCGCGCAACGCGCTGGAATCGCCGAAGGGGATCGGGGCCGCATCGACCGGCTCGAGGGCGCGCACCAGTCCGAAGCCCGTCTCCTGATCGACCCCGACCACCGTTGCGGGGATCCGGCGCCCGTTCACATCGGTGAGGTCGACGCGGTCGGCCTCGGTGACGAGGTATCCCACCGTCAGCATGAGACCACCCTCGCCGACGAGCACGGCGCTGCCCTCGCGCTCGGTCCCGAGCGTGCGCGCGGTGAACGCGTCACCCGCAACCTTTACATGAAGGCCGAAGATCGCGCCGAGCACCTGCTCCAGCGGAAAGCGCACGTCCTCGGCACGCGGACGCCGCGCGACCGGAACATCCGGCTCGCCGCCATGGCTCAGCCGCTCGAAGCGGTGGCCGTTGAGTCCCTTCTTTTCTGCCATGCCGAGAGCCTAGCGCGACGCGCGGCCGCCGCAAAGGGTGCCGACGGAACTGCGGCGCAGATGCATTAGCACTACTTTCACGTGGCCCGGCGCAACATCGGAGAGTAGCCTGCCGGCGCTGCGTCTCCCTGCAATGCCGCGTGCAGAAACGGCCGAGGTCATGAACGGTATCCGTCTCTACCGAACCGGGGCTCTGGCGCTCTTTGTCGCGCTGGTCGCCCTGATCGCATCGAGCGGCGGCGGGACAACTGCCGAGTTGCCGCGGATTCTCTCGATATCACCCGATGCGCAGGAATGGACGACCTTCAAAGCGCGCTTCGTGCGGCCGGACGGACGCGTGGTCGACACGTACAACGGTGACGTGTCGCATACGGAGAGCCAGGGATTCGGCATGCTCTTCGCGGCCGCCTTCGACGACCGCGAGACCTTCGAGCGCATATGGACGTGGACGGATGCCAATCTGCGCTGGGAGGGTACCTGGCTGCACGCTTGGCGGTACGTGCCCGGGAACGCCACTCCCGTGCCGGACGCGAACAACGCCACCGACGGCGACCTCTTCATTGCCTGGGCGTTGGCACGTGCCGCGCAGCGGTGGCACGAGCCGCTCTACGCCGAAGCGGCGCGGCGGATCGCGCGCGACGTCCGCCGGCTGCTGGTGACGGAGGTCGGCGGCCGGGTCGTCCTGCTGCCGGGCTTCAACGGTTTCGAGACCGGCGAGCGCGTGACGGTCAATCTCTCCTATTATGTCTTCCCCGCCATTGAAGCGATCATCGGGATCGATCCGGCACCGGTGTGGTCGAGCGTGCGGCGCGACGGCCTCGAACTGATCGAGGATGCTCGCTTCGGGCATTGGGGGCTGTCACCCGACTGGCTGCAGATCGCACCCACCGGCGAAATTCGCCCGGCGGCCGATCGGCCCGCCCGGTTCGGTTACGACGCCGTGCGGATTCCGCTCTATCTGGTCTGGGCCGGGCTCGGTACGCCGGAACGGCTGCGGCTTTATCGGGGCTTCTGGCAGGAACACTGGCAGGAGAAACGGCAGCCGGGATGGGCCAGCCTCGATGGTCGGTCCGTGGCGCCGTACGAAGCGTCGAACGGCCTGAGATCGATCGGCCTCATCGTCGACGTCGCGATGGGGGGCGGCTGGAGCGGCGAGGCGCTGCCGGGAATCACGGCGCAGGACGACTATTATTCGGCCAGTCTCATCCTGCTTTCCCGTATCGCGGTGGCGGACCTGTTGCGGCAAAGCGGCACCCGTGGCCTTTGAGCATCGGAATGGGTATCGCCCGCATTGCCGTACGGGGCAAATTATTGGTAGGGAATGAAGTGTCGTCGGCGTTTCGTCATTTGGCGAAGGAAGTGCTCCTCGCGAGGTGCGGCGACCATCGCAGCACACCGCGCGCACCCAGGCGGTGAGAACCGCGGCGATCCAGGCTGCGGGTCATCGCGTGACGACGGCGACGATGGGGACGGTGGGGATGAAGAAGGCTTCGGACATAGAGCGGATGCTGGCGCATATCGGAGATCCCGACATGCGCTACATCGAGTTCGAGACGCCGCAGGAGGAGGTGCGCGCCCGCGCAGACTGGTCCCTCCTCGATTCGGCCACCGGCGGCCAACGGCAGCGTTCCGGTGCGTCGCAGCCCGTGCCGGCTGCGGCGGGCAGCGTTGCCCCAGGTATTGCCACGAGTGGCGTCGTTCCGCCTGCGTCCCCGACCGGGGCCACGTCGCCGCGTCCGCCCTATGTCGAACGCGAGCTGACGCCGGCCGAGGTTCCGGAAGAGCCCCATCCGCAGCAGACGGGTGAAGCGCGCGGGCAGCTGCAACGCGTATTCGCGAAGCTTCGCGGCGACACGCCGCCCGAGCCGGTTCGTCAGGAGCCTCCGCCTGCCCGGGCGCGGGAGACGCCGCTGTCACAGATCTTCAAGCGCCTGTCCTGACATGCCGTTGATCAGCGTCGCGTCCCCGAAGGGAGGAGTGGGGAAGACGACCCTCACGGCGAACCTGGGCTACGAGCTCCAGCGTATCGGCTGGCAGGTTCTCGTGGTCGACCTGGATTCCCAGAACGCGCTGCGCCTCCACTATGCGATGCCGCTCGGCGATGGCCGCGGCCTGGCCGTGGAATCGGTCCGCAATCGTCCGTGGGAAGACCTGATCTTCGAAACGGCCTCCGGCGTTCTGCTCCTCCCTTTCGGTGCGATCGACAATCACGCCGCGCAGCGCCTCATGACCTTCGTCCGCGGCGATCCGGATTGGTTGCGCGCGCGGCTCGCGCCATTCCTGGCGGCGCCGGACGTACTGATCCTCGTCGATCTGCCGCCCGGCCGATCGGCGTTTCTCGAACAATTATCTGCACTTGCGGACGTGAATTTGGCGGTTATGCTCGCCGACGCGACGTCCGTTGCAATTCTCCCTAAATTGGAGTCGGGAGAGTTCTTCGAGGACGCCCGGGGGGAGTGGGGCACCGAGAACGTTTTCTACGCTCTGAACCAGGTGGATATCCGCAGGCGGCTGAGGCGTGACGTCCTCACCGTCCTTCGCAGCCGCATCGGGGATCGGCTCGCGGGGGTGATCTATCGGGATGAGGCCGTCCAGGAAGCGATCGGAAAGCAACGGCTCGTTGCCGAATTCGCGCCGGACAGCAAGGCCGCCTACGACATGGCAGATCTGGCGAGGCGGCTTGACGACATCCTTGCGGACGAGACGACCGCTGTAGGGGGATTGAGGATGGCGGCGCGGTGACCGACGAAGACAGGGTGGGGCGCGGCGGTGGCGGTGCCGGCGGCAGCAAGCTGATCGCCACGATCGGGATCATCCTCGCGATGATCCCGCTGGCGCTTGTGGTCGTGGCCGATCTCGACCTCGAGTCGCAGGCAATCTTCGCAGGCGTCTGCCTCCTGCTGCTCTTCATCCTCAGCCGGTTCGAGGGGCGCGGAATCACGCTGGTCCTCGTGATCCTCTCGATCACCGTGTCGAGCCGCTACATCTGGTGGCGCTTTACGGATACGCTCGTCTTCGAGACCTGGATCGAGGCCGTGCTCGGCGCCGGCCTGCTCGCTGCGGAAATGTATGCCTGGATCGTGCTGATCCTCGGCTACCTGCAGACGGCCTGGCCACTCGAACGCAAGCCCGAGCCCCTGCCGGAAGATACGTCGCTGTGGCCGACGGTCGACCTCTACGTCCCGACGTACAACGAGCCGCTCGCCCTGGTGCGGATCACCGTGCTCGGCGCGATGAGCATCGACTATCCGAGCGACAAGCTGCGGGTGTGGCTCCTCGACGACGGCCGCCGCGAGGAGTTCCGTCAGTTCGCCGAGGAGGCCGGCTGCGGCTACATCACGCGCGACAACAACGCTCACGCCAAGGCGGGCAACCTCAACAACGCGCTGAAGCATACCGACGGCGAACTGATCGCCATCTTCGACTCGGATCATGTGCCGACCCGGGCTTTCCTGCAGATGACGGTCGGCTGGTTCCTGCGCGACCGGAAGCTGGCCGTCGTCCAGACGCCGCATCACTTCTATTCGCCCGACCCGTTCGAGCGGAACCTTGCCAGCGGCTACTCGATTCCGAACGAGGGCCAGCTTTTTTACGGCCTGATCCAGGAAGGCAACGACTTCTGGAACGCCGCATTCTTCTGCGGTTCCTGCGCGGTGATCCGGCGCGAGGCGCTGGAGGCGATCGGCGGGTTCGCGGTCGAGACGGTGACCGAGGACGCGCACACGGCGCTGAAGATGCACCGGGCCGGCTTTACATCGGCCTACCTGCGGCTGCCGATGGCGGCCGGCTTGGCGACCGAGCGGCTCGCGCTGCACATGGGCCAGCGGATGCGCTGGGCACGCGGCATGACCCAGATCTTCCGCCTGGACAATCCGCTGCTCGGCCGGGGCCTGAAGCTGCCGCAACGGCTCTGTTACCTCAACGCGATGTTCCATTTCTTCTTCGCGTTGCCGCGTTTCGTGTTCCTCACCGCGCCGCTCGCGTATCTGCTCTTCAAACAGAACATCATCGGCGCATCGGCGCTGGGCGTGCTGGCCTATGCCGGGCCTCACCTGGTGCACGCGGTCGTGACCAATTCGCGGATCGTCTCGAAGTACCGACACTCCTTCTGGGGCGAGATCTACGAAAGCGTCCTGACATTCTATCTGCTGAAGCCGACGCTCGTGACACTGTTCAACCCGCGCCGGGGTTCGTTCAACGTCACCGAGAAGGGCGGCCTTCTGCCCGACAGTTATTTCGACACGCGCGTCGTCCGGCCGCAGCTCATCCTGATCGCATTGCTGACGTTCGCGAGCGTGATCGGCCTGCTGCGCTACATCTTCGAGAACCTCTCCGACAGCGAGATGCAGGTGCTCGCGCTCAACATGGCGTGGGCGCTGTTCAACCTGCTGACGCTCGGTGCCGCGGTCGCGGTGGCGCGGGAGGCACGACAGGTGCGGAGCAACGTGCGTCTCAAGGTAAGACTGCCGGGGGTGATCTATCTCCCGGATGGACGGACCGTCATGTCGACGTCGGAAGACATCTCGATGGGCGGCGCGTTCTTCCGGGTTCGTAATCCGAATGGTTTCGGCCCGGACGACAGGGTCGACGTCGAGCTTCCCGCCGGTCGGGAATCCGTCGTCGTTCCGGCGCGCGTCGTCAGTTGGGAGGGGGAGGACTTGCGTCTTATGTTCGAACTGGAGACGATCGCGGACCAACGTCGCCTCGTGCGGGCGATCTTCGGACGGGCGGATGCTTGGCTCGACTGGGACGGCCACTCCGCCGACCGGCCGTTGCGAGCGGCTCGCTCGATCGTCACCACGATCCTCGGCGCGTTCTACGGGCGGCGCGTCCGGCCCGTCGCACGACAGGAAGGTAGGCGTCGTCCAGACCAAGCCGCGGCAAGCCGCAGCAATTCCTTCTTCAAGCGGCGTCGGCGCGGCTCCGCGCCGGCAATGCTCGCGGTGGCGGGGATCGTCGGCTCGCTCGCCTTCGGCTGGGCATCCGGTGCCGATGCGCAGAGCCAGCGCCCCGAGCCCTATGGCAGCCCTACGGGGCAGGCGGCACAGCGGCAGATGCCGCCGACGACCTCCGCGCCGATGCCGGCGCCGCGTCCGGGCACGGTGGAACGGCAGGGATACCAGCCGACGCCGGCGCAACTCGCCAACGAGCGTGCCAATTCCCCCGTCGCTCTCGACGGCTCGGAAGGCGTTCCCGGTCACAACGGCGTGCCGGGCCAGCCAAGGCCGTCCGCGACCCAGCCGGAGCGCAACGCCCGCGGATTTGCCAACGGACGGACCCAAGCGGGCCCGGCCGGCGCACCCAGCATCTACCTGCCCGATCCGGCGGTCGGCCGGGCTCTCACCACGAGCACGGCGACGGCAACGGACCTCGTGCGGCTGCCCGTGCCGGACACGGCAGGTGCGCGCTCCGACACGATCACCCTGCGCGACCTCGGCGAGCAGGCGCCGATCCTCCTGCGGGGCGTCGATGACGACGCCGGCCGCAAATTCGCGGTGCGCCGCGACGAGGTCGTGACGGCGGCACAGGTCAACCTGAACATGGCCTATTCGCCGGCGCTGATCCCGGAACTGAGCCATCTCCATGTCTTCGTGAACCAGGAACTGATCGGCTCGATTCAGTTGGTCAAGGAGATGTCCGAGAGCCGGACGGTCCAGCTGCCGGCGAACCCGGTGCTGTTCCGCGAGGACAACGAGATCCTCTTCAAGTTCGTCGGGCACTACACCCTGGGCTGCGAAGATCCCTATCACAGCACTCTGTGGGGCCGTGTCAGCGACACGACGTCCATCGAGATGGTCAAGGAGCGCCTGCCGCTGCGGCCGGACCTGTCGCTGCTGCCGCTGCCCTTCTTCGACCGCCGCGACATCAATCCGCTGGCGCTGCCGTTCGTGCTTCCCGCCGGTGCGAGCCAGACGATGCTGCAGGCCGCAGGGTCGGTGGCAGGCTATTTCGGCGACCTCGCGTCCTATCGCGGCGCGAAGTTCCCGGTCAGCTTCGGCGACGTCCCGAACAGCAACGCCGTCATCTTCGCAACCGCGGACGCCCGTCCCTCCGGCCTCACGCTGCCGCAGGTTCAGGGGCCAACCCTGGCCATCGTGGCCAACCCTTACAACGAACTGAGCCGGCTCCTGCTCGTCATGGGCCGGAACGACGACGAACTGCAGGCGGCGGCGCGCACACTGGCGCTCGGTGCGGCGGGACTCTCGGGTCCGACGGCCGTTGTCGGCATGCCGCAGATGCCGGAGCGCCAGCCGTTCGACGCCCCCGCGTGGCTACCGACGAACCGGCCGGTGCGGATGGGCGAGCTGATCGCCGAGCCGACCGAACTGATGGGCCGCGGCGTGTTCCCCGGCCTCCTCACGGTCAACTTCCAGACGGCGCCGGGCTTCTTCGCCTGGCGCGAGGCGGGGATCCCGCTTCGCGTCAAGTACCGCTATCCGTCGGCCCAGTGGATCAACTGGCGCGACTCGCGGCTCGACGTCCTGATCAACGACTACTACCTCAAGAGCCTTCCGCTTGAGGAGAACCGCACGCTGGAGACGATCCGGGATGCGGTGACGGGGATGAATTTCACCGTCAACGAAGGCTTGGTGAACATTCCCCCCTATCTCATCTCGGGGCAGAACCAGCTTCAGTACTTCTTCGACCTGAAGCCCTACATTCCGGGCTACTGCGAAGGCCAGCCGCCCGAGAACATCCTGACCGCGATCGATCCCGATACGACGATCGACTTCTCCAATACGATCCGCTACGCGCCGCTGCCGAATCTCTCCTTCTTCGTGAACTCCGGTTATCCGTTCACGCGGATGGCGGACCTGTCCGAGACGGCGGTGGTGATGCCCCCGCGCCCGGCAGCGGCCGAAATCGAGGCCTATCTAAACCTGATGGGTCTGATGGGTGACGCGACGGGGTATCCCGGGACCAAGCATGTCGTCGTCGGGCCGGGTCAGGTGGACCAGGTGGCGGATCGCGACCTGCTGGTCATCGGGACCTACGAGGACCAGCCGCTGCTGGCGGAATGGTCGAAGGACAGCCCGTTCCAGGTCGACCAGGGTCGCCTGCGCGTGCGGCTCGCGGCTACCTCGAGCCGGTTCGAGGCCATCGTCGGCGGTTCGCCGCAGGGTGAGCAGGAGCGGCGTCTCGCGGACGAGTTGCTGACCTCGAGCGGCGAGGACATGGCCAACCTCGTCAGCTTTGAGTCGCCGCTGAACGACGGCCGGACGGTGGTGGCCGCGGCTGCGCAATCCCCCGCCGGTCTCGTGCGGCTGACGACAGCGGTGAAGTCGCCGGATCTGGCGCCGTCGGTCCAGGGCGACCTCGTCGTACTGAAGGGCAACGAGATCACCAGCTTCCGGGTGGGTGAGCAGTACACGCGCGAGACCGAGGACCTTCCGATCACGACGAAGGTCAAGTGGTACTTCGCGGACAAGCCGCTCCTGTTGGTGGCTTTGCTCGCGCTCGGCGTCATCCTCATCGCGTGGCTGCTCTTCTCGCTCCTGAAGAAGCTGGCTTCGATGCGGGTGCGGCGGCGGTCGGCCTGAGCGCTGGTGGGGTAGGGAGGACGCCGGAATGAGTAAGCGTGTCGGTTTCGGTATGGGGTTGTTGCTGACCACGGCGTTGGTCCCCTGCGCCGCCCTTGCAGGGCAGTGGACGGCGGTGAGCGGGGACGTACCCGCCGCCACCGGCGTCGACATCGCCCAGGCGACGCCACGCGCCGCGAACTGGAGCAGCGTCGCCCAGGCCGCGCCGTCGTCCGGTGGCTGGACGAACATCGCCCAGGCTCCGGCGCCGACGCCGGTAGCGGTCGGGGCTACGGGCAGTGGGCCGGCCGCGGCACCGGGGCAGGCGGAACCGCCAGCGACCGGATCCGCGGCCGAGAAGGTGCTGCTGGAGCGCGGGCGCTACTGGAAGAGCCGCAACCGCCCCGAGCTCGCCATGGAGGCGTTCGAGCGCCTGTTGCGGAGCAGCCCCACCCACCGCGAAGGCCTCCTCGAGCTCGGAATGCTGAAGGCCGAGCAGGGCGACATAGAGGGTGCGCGCCAGCTGTTGAGTCGCCTGCGCGCGGCCCATCCGCAGGCCGGCACGCAGATCACGCGCCTGGAGCAGGCGGTGCGGCGCGGCCAGGTCAGCCCCGCCGATGTCGCGCAGGCGCGCCAGCTGGCCGAAACCGGCCAGTACGACCGGGCAGCCCGCCAATACGAGCAGGCGTTCCGCGGCGACCCGACCGGCCCGTACGCGCTCGAATACTACCAGACCCTCGCCGGTTCGCCGGGCGGGTTCGACCGGGCGCGCAGCGGGCTGGAAGAGATCGTCAAGAGCACGAACGATCCGCGCGCGCGTCTCGCCCTGGCACGGGTGCTGACCTATCGCGAGTCGACGCGCCGCGAGGGCATAAAGCGGCTGGAGGAGCTCTCGCGGACGCCGGCCGTCGCGACCGATGCGGCCGCGGCGTGGCGACAGGCTGTGCTCTGGCTTTCGCTCGACGGGCGAGACCGGTCCTATTACCAAGCCTACCTCAACCGCTATCCCAACGACCGCGACGTCCAGGCGCGCCTGAGCGGCACGCGGACGCGCACAGCCACGGCTTCCGCACCCTCCGGCCCGCCGCCGTCCGTCCGCCGTCGGATGCAGGGCTTCGACGAGCTCAATCAGGGCGATCTGGCCGACGCCGAGGCGCGCTTCCAGGAGGCACTTCGCCTGAACCGCGGCGATTCCGACGCTCTTGCCGGACTCGGCATCGTCAGGTTGCGGCAAGAGCGCTTCAGCGAGGCATCGGAGCTTCTCGGCCGTGCCGTGAACAGCTCGCGCGCGACGCGCCAGCGCTACGGACAGGCTTACGAGAGCGCGCGCTTCTGGGCCGGAATGGAGCAGTCCGAGGCGGCGATGACAGCCGGCCGGTTGGACGAGGCCGAGCGGATCCTGACCGGCCTGGCACGCGGCAATTCGAGCGATGCGAGCGAGGCCCGGCGTGCGCTGGCCGATGTCCTGGTGCGTCAGGGCAAGGACGATGCGGCCGAACGCGAGTACCAGGCTGTCCTGCAGCGTGATCCGAACGACGTTCAGGCGATCAGCGGCCTGTTCAATCTCTATGTGGCTCAGAATCGCACGGATGCGGCGCTCGCGCTGTCGTCGCGGCTCGACCGTACGAACGTCGGCAGTGCGGGGCTCGGTGCCGAAGGCCGTGCCGAGGTCCTGCGGATGCAGGCCAAGCAGTACGAACTTGCGGGAGAGGGCGACGCGGCGTTCCGCATCTACCAGGATGCGGTCGTATCGGACCCGTCAAACCCCTGGGTGCGGCTCGATTTCGCCCGCTTCCTGGCACGCCAGGGCGAGCGAGGCCAGGCGCGCGAGATGGTGCAGTCGATGGTCGACGCGCCGGGTACGACCCCGGCGGCGCTGCATGCGGCCGCCATCTGGTACGACGAACAGGAGATGTCGACGGAGGCGATCTACGCCCTCGACCGCGTCCCCGTCGCAAGCCAGACCTCCGCGATGCGCGATCTGCGCTACCGGACATACATGAAGGCGCAGATCAACCGGGCGAAGGCCTTCGCCGAGGCCGGCCTGCCGCGCGAGTCGCAGCGGATCCTGGACGAGCTCTACCGCCTGCCGCCCCAGACCGTCGACAAGACGGCACGCGTCGCCAGCGCTATGGCGGATGTCGGGGACAGCCGGCGTGCACTCGCGATCCTCCGGCCGCACGTCTCGGGTGGCAACGCGAAGCCGGAGACGCAGCTTCAGTATGTGAACGTCCTGCTCAAGTCGGGCCAGGAGGCCGAAGCCGCCGCCTGGATCCGCTCGCTCGAGCAGAACGCGACGATGACGGCGCGGGAACGTCGCGAGCTCGCCGGCAAGTCGGCGGACCTGGCGGTGATGCAGGCAGACCGTGCGCGCGAGGCGGGCGCCTATGCCGACGCCTACGACATCCTCTATCCGCATCTCGCCCAGGATCCGAACAATGTGAACCTGCTGATGGCGTTGGGGCGGGTCTACGGGACAGCGGGCTATACCGAAGAGGCGCGGTCGGTCTATTCGACGGCGTTGGAGCTGAACCCGACCGACCTGAACGTGATCCGTGGGGCCGTCGGCGCCGCGATCGCGTCGCGCGACCATGATTACGCGACCAGCCTCCTGGGGCGGGCGTTGGAATGGTATCCGCGCGAGCCCCGCCTCTATTACCTCGTCGGAGAAGTGGCGCGCTCCGAGGGGGATATGGCAACGGCGCGTAAGTCGCTGGAGACGGCACGGGCACTGCGCGAACAGGAGATCGCCGCGGCGACCACCTCGATGGCCTCGCCGGCGGGCCGGGTGCCGTTGCCGAACAATCCGTTCCGCACCCTCTCGCCCGCCGTGCCGACTGCGGGCAACGCCAATCCGTTCCGCCCTGCGGGTGCAGGACGTAATCCCTTCTCGCGTCCCCAGGCGGCGCTTCCGGCGGAAGCCGGGCCGCAGACGGCATCCAGCGCGAAGCCCGTGCAGATCGCCTCGGCCGATCCGCGGGTGGATCTGGCCTACGTGCTTCCGCCGCCGCCGTCGGTTTCGGGACGCACGCCCAACACCAGTGCCGACCCGGCGATGCCGCCCTACCTGCAGAGCCAGGGGAGCTATCCGGCGGCCTATGTCCCGTACGTGCCGCCGACTGGCAGCTATGGCGCTCCCGCGCCTGCCGCCCGGCAGGCGCAGGCCCGCCCGCCGCAGACCTATCCCTCGCCGGCGGGCGACGGCTACGTGCCGCCGTTCATCGATCCGGCCTCGCGGGTGCAGCGGCAACCCGACAATCTGATGAGCGACATCCAGACCAGCCTCGCCCAGATCCGGCGTGAGACTGGGCCGTCCTTCGAAGGCGGGATTCGCTTCCGCGGCCGCGACGGCGACAGCGGCCTGGATCGGCTGACCGACATACAGGCGCCGATGAAGGCGACCTTCTCCCCCGGGGCGGGGCGACTGACCGCGACGCTGACGCCGACCTACCTGAATGCGGGCAACGTCAGCAGCGGCGATCTCGACCGCTTTGGCCTCAATCCCCTGCTGCCTCTGCTCGATCCGGGCAAACAGGACGCCGCGGGTGTCGGCGTCAACGTCGGCTACGGGATCGATGCGTTCTCGGTCGACCTCGGCGTCACTCCGCTCGGCTTCGACCTGATCAACCCGGTCGGCGGCGTAAGCTTTGCGCCGATGTTGGACCAGAATATCGGCCTGAAGTTCACGCTCGAGCAGCGCGCCGTGACCGACAGCCTTCTGTCCTATGCGGGCGCCGAAGACGCGAGGACCGAGGATCTCACCTGGGGTGGCGTGACCCGGAGGGGCGGTCGGGTGGAGTTGAACTATGACGACGGCGCCGTCGGCGCCTATGTCAACGGTGCCTACTACAAGCTGCAGGGCGAGGACACCGAGACGAACGACATGTTCGAGATGAATCTCGGCGCCTATTACCGGTTCATCCAGCGCCGGGACGAGGAACTGAAGGTCGGGGGTAGCCTGAGCTACTTCACCTACGACAAGAATCTGCGTTACTTCACGATGGGACACGGCGGTTACTTCAGTCCGCAGAGCTACGTGTCCTTCTCGGTGCCGGCGGAGTACATCGCACGGCGGGATCGTGTCACCTACATGATTGGCGGTGCCATTGGCATCCAGGATTGGGAGGAAGACGCGACGCCGGTGTTCCCGCACGACAGCGGCGCCCAGGCTGCGCTCGAGGATCGGGCACGGACCGATGCGAGTGCGATCACGACCTATGCCGCCGAGGACGACACCGGCATCGGTCTGAACGTCCGCGGCCAGATCGAGTATGAGGTCAACCGTCAGACGTCGATCGGCGCAGCCGCGAGCATGGACAGTGCGGCCGACTGGTTCGAGGCGACCGGCCTGATCTATCTGCGTCACACGCTCGGCGGGGATCGCTGAGAATCCGTACGCCGGGGGGAAGCCGATCTATGACCGACGTGCAGTCAAGCCTTCACTATTACGGCCAGCGGAGCTGCGCCGAGCAATGGCGCGCCTTTCTGACCGAGATGGTGGCGGAGTTCTACGATCAGGTCGAAGCATCCGCCGCCGAGGACTTCCTGTTCCGTGTCGGCACACGCGTGGCACGGTCGCTGCCCCTGCCGGACTGCACGTCGCTGCCGGATCTGGTTTCCGAGATCAACCGGGTCCTGTGGCAGATCGATTGGGGATGGGTCGAGATCGAGGAGGCGGGGCCGCATCTGAAGGTTGTCCACGGCGCCTATCCGATGGTCCCGATGTACCAGAACGCTCCGGACACTTGGTTCGTACCGGTTCTGGAAGGTCTCTATACCGAGTGGCTGAACGCATTGGGCGGACGCGGCCTGCGCGCGCGGCATGCCGAACTGCCGGACTCACCGTACAAGCCGATCGTGATGCTCTACGGCCGGCACGGCTGATCTCACTGCATCCGTCGGCGAAGAGAAAGGGCGCCGCTCCCGGCCGGGAGCGGCGCCCTCGTCATTTCAGCCCGGAGCGGTGATCAGGCCCCGGTAATGAACGGCCACAGATCGTCGGCGCCGCGCTTCGCCACCAGGTGGCCCAGGCGGATCGACCACTGTGCCTCGTTGCCGAACTCGTCGCGCCATGCCCAAAGCCGGCGGGTGGCGTGATGCAGCGAGTGTTCGTAGGTGAAGCCCATCGCGCCGTGCACCTGATGGGCGATCGCCGACCCGGTGCTCGCGGCTTCGCCCACCCGGATCTTTGCGGTCGCGATGTCGGCGACGTCCGCATCGTCGAAGGCGCCACGCGCCACGGCTTCTGCCGCGGCATCGGCTGCGGCACCCGCGGCAGCGACTTCGCCGGCCAACTCGGCCAGCGAATGCTGGATGGCCTGGAACTTGCCGATGGGGCGGCCGAACTGCACGCGCTCGGTCGCGTACTGCACCGACTGGTCCAGAATTTTCTGCAGGGCACCGGCCATCTGCACCGATCGCATGGCGGCACCGACCATGGCGAGGCGCGTCTCGTCCAGTCCGGCTGGTGCGGGCGAGACCTTCAGCGGCGTCACCCCGTCGAACGAGACATCGTCGCGCGGTTCGCCGGCGAGGCTGACGCCGTGGGCGATCGCGCAGTCGGCCGCCGCGACCAGTGCAACCTTCGGCGTGCCGCCGTCGCGGACGATCAGGGCGATGTGCTTGGCGGAGCGCGCGAAGGGCAGGTGACGCGCGCTGCCCGTCAGCTTGCCGCCGTTGAGGTCGATCGATGCGTCGGCGTAGACAGGTCCGGCCGTCATCGGTCCGGCGGGAACGTTCATTCCGGCCTGGCCGAGCAGCCACCCGGCGAGCAACGTCTCGGCGAGCGGGACAGGGGCCGTGAACAGCCCGGCCACTTTCAGCACGGCGAACCCGTCCGATACCTCGGCCCCGGCACCGCCAAGTTCGTCGGAGACCCAGGTCAGCGTCAGGCCGGACTCTTCGAGGGCATCCCACAACCCCCCGGGCCATTTCCCCGCCTCAGCGTCATTGATGATGCTCGGCGTGGACAGGTCCTGCAGGAGCTTGGTGGCCGTATCGACGATAAGATTGTCGCTGTCGTTCATCTGTCTTCTTTCGACTTATTCGTTGATCGGCGCCGTATCAGCGCAGGCCGAGTTCGCGGGCGACGATGCCCTTGAGGACTTCGTTCGTGCCACCGCGGATGGTCGCGGATGGAACGTGCAGGATGCCGTCGCGCAGGACGGACGCATAGGCGTCCGGAGACTGGCCGGCCGGGCGGTACGGGATGTGCTGACGCATGTCTTCCAACACGGTCCGCTCGTACCGGGTGCCCACCTCCTTGACGAGTGCCGCGGCGGCGACGGGGGATTCTCCCGCCTGCAGCAGGCCGTTTACGCCGAGCGACATGCGCCGCAGTGCCTTCAGTTGGGCCACCAGCCTGCCGATGCTGCCGGCAGCGCCGTCGTTCGGCATTTCGCCGATCTCGCGCAGGCCTTCGCGCAGGACGACGAAGCTGCTGAGGAAGCGTTCCGGGCCGCTGCGTTCGAAGGCGAGTTCGCTGACCACCTGCTTCCAGCCGTCGCCGATGTTGCCGACGACCATCGAGTCCGGCACGAACACGTCCTCGAACAGGACCTCATTGAAATGCGCTTCGCCCGCGATGTTGCTGATCGGGCGGATCGAGATGCCCTTGCTCTTCAGGTCGATCAGGAACTGGCTGAGGCCGTCGTGGCGGGCCGTGTCGTCGCGCGGCGACGTACGGATCAGGGCGATCATGTAGTCGCAGAGGTGCGCGCCGCTGGTCCAGATCTTCCGACCGGTGACCAGCCAGCCGCCATCGACCCGCTTGCCGCTCGACCGCAGCGAGGCGAGGTCGGACCCGGAGTCCGGTTCGCTCATGCCGATGCAGAAATAGCATTCGCCGCGGACGATGCGCGGCAGGATCGACTGCCGCTGCTCCTCGGTGCCGAAGCGAAGCAGGAGCGGACCGCTCTGGCGATCGGCGATCCAGTGCAGAGCGACCGGAGCGCCCGCCGACAGCAGTTCCTCGGTGACGACGTAGCGATCGAGCGCGGTCAGCTCATGGCCGCCATACTGCTTCGGCCACGTCATGCCCAACCAACCCTTGGCACCCAGCTTGCGGCTGAACTCGGCGGAGTAGCCCGACGTCCAGGAGTCCGCCATCGGGGTGAAGCCGCCGGAGGCGAGTTCTTCCGCCAGAAAAGCCCTGACGTCGGCGCGGAGTTGTTCCGCTTCGGGGCCCAGGTCGACTTTCGGAAAGCGGAAGCCAGTGGCTGCCATGCGCGGGTCTCCGGCGCTAAGGGGATATGTCCAGTCTTGGGCGGCGATTATGGTGCGGAAGCCGCGCGGTGCAAGCGCCTCAGGCGCTTTCTGCCGACGTAAGTCAGCGAAACCCGGTCGATCCGAAACCACCTTGGCCGCGCGGGGTTTCGTCGAGCGTTTCGGTCGCGACCCACCGGACATGGGAAACGGGAGCCACGACGAGTTGAGCGATGCGCATTCCCCGGTCGATGGTGCACGCCGTCTCGCCGAAATTCGCGAGAATGACGCCGATCTCGCCCCGATAGTCGGCGTCGATCGTGCCCGGGCTGTTCAGCACCGTGACCCCGTGTCGCAGCGCAAGGCCGGAGCGCGGCCGAACCTGAGCCTCATAGCCTTCGGGGAGGGCGATGCGAAGTCCCGTGGGGATCAGCGCCCGCGCGCCGGGCGCGAGATGGACGGGAGCGTCGACGGCCGCGAGAAGATCCATGCCGGCCGCCTGCGGCGTCGCATAGGCCGGCAGGGGCAGGTCGCGCGCATGGTCCAGCCTTTCGACCTCGACGGCGACCGGCGTCACGCCGGCCTGCCGAAGGCGGCCGCGATACGCTCCGCCAAGCGTCCGGCGACCGCTTCCTTCGACATGGTCGGCCAGTCCTCGACGGTTTCGGCGGTGATCAGATGGATGGTGTTGCTGGCGCCGCCGAAGGTGCCCGTACCCGGCGCGACGTCGTTGGCGAGGATCCAGTCGCAGCCCTTCCGCGCGCGCTTCGCCTGGGCATAGGCGACGACGTTCTCCGTCTCCGCGGCGAACCCGACGACCAGGCGCGGGCGTCGGTTCTCCGCCTGCGACAGGCTGGCGAGGATGTCCGGGTTCTCGGTCAGGGCGAGCGGTGCAGGGGCATCGCCGTTCTTCTTCATTTTCTGGCCGGCGGCCTCTGCCGGCCGCCAGTCGGCAACGGCGGCGGCGCAGACGGCGATGTCGGCCGGCAGTGCGGTGAAACAGGCGTCGCGCATCTCGCGTGCGGACTCGATGTGGATCACCCTCACGCCCTGAGGATCGGGTTCCCGGCTGGGTCCGGAGACCAGAACCGTCTCCGCGCCGAGTTTCGCCAGCGCCGCAGCGATGGCGTGGCCCTGCTTGCCCGAGGATCGGTTCGCGATGTAGCGGACCGGATCGATCGCCTCCCATGTCGGTCCGCTGGTCACGATCGCCCGGCGCCCGGAGAGGGGGCGGGGGCCAGCGGACGCGTCGAAGAAGGATTCCACGGCCCGGACGATGTCCATCACCTCGGCGAGGCGGCCGGAACCGACTTCGCCGCAGGCGAGGTCGCCGGAGCCCGGCCCCACGCGCAGCACGCCACGCTTCTCCAGCGTCGCCAGATTGGCCTGCGTCGCGAGGTGGCCCCACATCATGACATTCATCGAGGGGGCGACCATCACCGGCTTGTCGGTGGCGAGCAGGGCCGTTGTCGCCAGGTCGTCGCAGATGCCGGCTGCCATCCTGGCCATGATGTCGGCGGTGGCCGGCGCCACCAGGACCAAGTCTGCTTCGCGCGACAGGCGGATATGGCCCATCTCGTTCTCGTCGGTCAGCGAGAACAGGTGCTGATAGACTTTCTCCTCGCTGAGCGCGGCGACGGCGAGCGGCGTGACGAATTCGGCACCACCCTTGGTGAGGATGCACCGCACCGACGCCCCGCGTTCGCGCAGGCGCCGTATCAGGTCGAGGCTCTTGTAAGCCGCGATGCCTCCGGCGATCACCAGGAGGATGCGCTTGCCTTCGAGCACGTGCGGTCTCCGACTGTTGGATGCGGCAAAGCTAGGCGTCCCGCGTCATTGCCGCAAGTCGGGCTTCCGGATGGGGCCCGGGGGTGGTTTGACTCCGGGGGCTGGCGGGGGCGATCATCCTGCGATTGAGAAGGAAGCTCCAGCCACAACGGAGCCCGCGGGAGGAGATATGTCGCTGAATTCGCACCATCTGGGTGGGGCGCTTGCGCTCGCCCTGTCGACCTTCGTCGCCGGGACCGCGGGGGCCGCCGGCCTGCCGCGGACGCTCGCGTGGACCGCCTACGAGACGACGTCGAGCGGCTATGGCCAAGCGGTCGCCATCGGCAGCGCTCTCAAGAACCAGATGGGCATCACGTTGCGCGTGCTGCCCGGCAAGAACGATCTGTCTCGGCTGGTCCCGGTCCGCGACAAGAAGGCGGACTTCGCCGCCAATGGGATCGGCACCTACATGGCGCAGGAGGGCGTCTTCGAGTTCGCGCACCCCGACTGGGGGCCGCAGCGGCTGCGGACGGTGGCGATGTCTCTCGGCGACTACTGCCTCGTGCCCTACGCCGCGGGGGATCTCGGCGTGAAGACGGCCTACGACCTGAAGGGCAAGCGCGTCTCGATCATCCGTGGTGCGCCCGGCCTCAACTACAATCTCTACGTCTATATGCGCTTCGCCGACCTGGAGTGGGACGACGTCATCAGGGTCGACTTTCCGGGCGCGACCGCCGCAGCCGATTCGATCGTCAACAACCAGGCCGATGCGGCGTTCGGGTCGACGATCACCGGGAATGTGCGCAAGCTCGAAGCGAGCCCGCGCGGTGCGACTTTCGCCGGCGCGCCGCACGGCGACGAAGCGGGCTGGAAGCGCCTGATGGAAGCCGGACCCTATTACGTGAAGCACCTCTGCACCGAGGGCGTCGGGCTCAGCAAGGAGAAGCCGCTCGAAGCGGCGACCTACCCCTATCCCGTGCTGATGAGCTACGACCACATGGACGCCGACACGGCCTATGCCATGACGAAGGCCATCTTCGACCTGTACGAGTCCTACAAGGATGCGGCGCCGGGCGCCGACGGTTGGCGCCGTGACAATCAGAGGCTCGACTGGGTCGTTCCGGTCCACGAGGGCGCCGTCCGCTACTACAAGGAGGCCGGAATGTGGACGGACGCACATCAGGCCAACAACGAGGCGAACCTCGCGCGCCAGGATGTCTTGGCGAAAGCGTGGAAGACCTACGCGGCCGAGGCGAAGGGCCGCCCGGAAGAGGAATTCGTGAAAGGCTGGCAATCGGCCCGCGTCTCCGCCCTGGAGAAGGCGAAGGAATTGCCGGTCTGGCGCGACTGGTAGGCGGCGATGCGCCGCTGACGACAGAACGGCCCCACGGCGTCCCGCCGCGGGGCCGTTCTGCTTTCGGAGGAGAAAACTCCTCCCAACAACAACGATCGACAGAGGAGGTGCGAAGATGCGGTACGCGTTGTTGACCACGAGCCTCGTTGCCGGATTGACGATCGCCGGGGGGACCTTCGCGAAGGACCTGCCGTCGACGATGGCGTGGACGGCCTACGACGTGGGCTCGTCCGGCTACAATCAGGCGGTCGCGATCGGTGCGGCGCTGAAGAACAAGAAGAACATCACGCTCCGCGTACTCCCGGGAAAGAACGACGTCTCCCGGCTGGTGCCGCTGCGGGAGAACAAGGTCGATTTCTCCGCCTTCGGCATCGGTGGCTACCAAGCGCTGGAGGCCGTGTTCACCTTCGGCCAGAAGGACTGGGGACCGCAGCCGCTACGGATGCTGTCGATGTCCAACTCCGACGCGTGCAACACGCTGATGCTGGCCGGCGACCTCGGCATCACCAGCTACAAGGACCTCAAGGGCAAGCGCCTGCCGGTGGTGAAGGGGGCACCGGCCCTGAACCAGAACGTCTATGCCTATCTGCGCTTCGCCGGCCTGGAATGGTCGGACGTGAAGACCGTCGAATTCGGCGGATACGGCGCCTCGATGGACGCCGTCGTCGAAGGGCAGGTGGACGGCGCCATCACCATCACCAGTTCCGGCTTTGCGACGAAGATCGCCGCCGGCCCGCGTGGCTACTACTACGCTCCGGTGCCTCACGATGACGAGGCGGGTTGGAAGCGGATGCACGCGGTGGCGCCTTACTTCTTCAAGTCGATGTGCAGCGAAGGCGCCGGCATCAAGGAACCGTTCGAGGCTGCCAGCTACCCCTATCCGATCCTCATCGGCTACGAGAGCCAGGACGAGGAGATGGTCTATCAGATGACCGCGGCGATGTACGAACTCTACCCCGAGTACAAGGACTCCGCCCCCGGTGCCAGGGGCTGGGCGCTCGACAGGCAGGTGCTCAGCTGGGTACTGCCGTTCCATCCGGGTGCGATCCGATACTACAAGGAAAAGGGCATCTGGAAGGCCGCCGAGGAGGAACATCAGGCGGATCTGCTGGCGCGCGAGAAGCTCCTGCGTGACGCCTGGAAGGATCACGTCGCCAACGCCAAGGACGCGGACACTTTCGAGAAGGGCTGGATGAAGGTCCGCGCCGACGTTCTCACCAAGGCCGGCCTCAATCCGATCTGGACGGAGTGGTAACCCTCCCAAGGCCGTAGCGGCCGGAAAGGGGGGCGGTGTCACCGCTCCCCTTTCGTTTTTGCGCAGGCTTGCCCAGACTGGACGCCGAACCGGACGGGGGCTGCGGCATGGGTTGGCGGATCGGGGTCGATATCGGCGGCACGTTCACGGACGTCGCACTGGTGAACGAGGCCGACGGGCGGATCCGTCTCGCCAAGGTGCTGACGACACCCCGGGACTTCTCCCGGGCGGTGGTGGAAGGCGTGCAGGCCGCCATCACGCGGGAGGGGGTCGCACCGAGTGCCGTGAGCCTCGTCGCCCATGCGACCACGGTGGTGACCAACGCCCTGCTCGAGAACAAGGGCGGCCGGACGGCGCTGATCGCGACGCGCGGCTTCCGCGACGTGCTGGAGCTGCGGCGCTCGGCGCGGGCCGACCTCTACGACCTGTTCCAGGACCCGCCGTCGGTGCTGGTGCCGCGGCGCCTGCGGTTCGAGGTCGCCGAGCGCATCGGCGCGGCGGGCGAAGTGGTCGAGCCGCTCGACGAGAGCGGGCTGGAGGCGATCGCCGCAGAGATCCGCGCCGCGGACGTACAGGCCGTCGCCGTGTGCCTGCTCTTCTCGTTTCTCAACGATGCCCACGAACGGCGCGTGGGCGAGCGGCTGCGGGCCCTGCTGCCAGACATCCCCGTCTACCTGTCGAGCGAGGTGCTGCCCGAGATCCGCGAGTTCGAGCGGACCAGCACGACGGCGGTCTGCGCCTATGTGGCGCCGATCCTGCGCTCCTATCTGGAGCGGCTGGAGGCGGCGCTGGGGGCGCTCGGCCTGCCGCCGTTCTACGTCATGGGGTCCAGCGGCGGCGTGTTCGAGACGGCGGAGGCGCTGCGCATGCCGGCGATGGCCGTCGAGTCCGGCCCGGCGGCCGGCGTCGTCGCCGCCGCGCTGATCGGCCGGCAGCTCGGCCGGCCCGACCTGATCTCGTTCGACATGGGCGGCACGACCGCGAAGGCCAGCCTGATCGCCGGCGGCGAGGTCGCGGTGACACCGGAGTACGAGGTCGGCGGCCACGGCAACGTCAACCGCTGGCTGCACGGCACCGGACACCCGATCCGCGTGCCCGTCATCGACCTCGCCGAGGTCAGCGCCGGCGGCGGCAGCATCGCCTGGGTCGACGCCGGCGGCGCGCTGAAGGTCGGTCCGCAGAGCGCCGGGGCGGAGCCCGGCCCGGTCTGCTACGGCCGCGGCGGCACCGAGCCCACCGTCAGCGACGCCAACGTCGTGCTGGGCTATCTCGATCGGGAGGCGCTGCTCGGCGGCGACCTGCCGATCGACGCGGCGGCGGCGGAGCGCGCCCTGGGCGAGAAGGTCGGCGCGCCGCTCGGGATGACCACGGCCGAGGCGGCGGCGGGCGTGATCGAGATCGTCAACGCCAACATGGCCGCCGCCCTGCGCATCGTCTCGATCGAGCGCGGCCACGATCCGCGCGGCTGCGCACTGGTCGCCTTCGGCGGGGCGGGGCCCGTGCACGCCGCGCGTCTCGCCGAGGAACTCGGCATACCTGAGGTCATCGTGCCGCCGGTGCCCGGCGTCTTCTCGGCGCTCGGCCTGGTCGCGACGGACCTGCGCCGCGACTATGTCCGCACGCTCTACGCCCCGCTCGACACCGTCGACCCGGCACGGATCGCCGGGGTCATGGCCGAGATGGAAGCGGCCGGCACCGCCATGCTGACCACGGCAGGGTTCGGCGCGGAGCGCGGGGCGCTGGTCCGCTCGGCGGACGTGCGCTACGGGCGGCAGGCCTACGAACTGACAGTGCCGATGCGCGACGGAACCATCGACCGGGCGGCGCTCGACGCGCTGGCCGCCGACTTCCACACACGCCACCGCGAGACCTACGGCCACAGCAATCCGACCGAGCGGGTGCAACTGGTCAACCTGCGGCTCAGCGCCGTCGGCACGCTGGAGCGGCTGCGCTTGCGCCATCTGCCCGAGGCGCCCGACCGGGCACGCGACCGGACGCGGAGCGTCTGGTTCCGCGAGACGGGGTTCGTCGACTGCCCGGTGCGCTGGCGCGACGGGCTCGTCCCCGGCGACGTGCTGAACGGGCCGGCGATCGTCGAGTCGGTCGACGCGACCCTGGTCGTCCCGCCCGGCTGGCGGACCGAGATCGACGGGGACGGGTTCATCGTGATGCGCCGGCGGGCGGCATGAGCGAGGGGAGCAAGCCGATGAGCGACGCCACGGACCGCACTGACCCGGTCACCTTCGAAGTCGTCAAGAACGCGCTCTACGCCGCCGCCGAGGAGATGAAGGTCGTCCTCGCCAAGACGGCCTATTCGCCGATCCTGAAGGTGGCGGGCGACTATTCCTGCGGCGTGTTCGACGCCACAGGCCAGATGGTGGCGCAGGGGCCGGACCTGCCGATCCACCTGGGCTCGATGCCGGACGCGGTGCGGGCGGTGGTGAAGTCGTTCGACGCCTTCGCGCCGGGCGACATGTTCGTCCACAACGATCCCTATTTCGGCGGCTCGCACCTGCCGGACGTGAACGTCGTCGCACCCGCCTTCCACGAGGACGTCCTGCTGGGCTTCGCCTGCGTGCGTGCGCACTGGCCGGATATCGGCAGTGCGACGCCCGGCAGCTACGGCGCCGTCACCGAGATCTACGGCGAGGGGCTGCGCCTGCCGCCGGTGCGGCTCGCCGTCAACGGCGAGATGCTGCGCGACATCGAGGCGATTATCTTCGCCAACGTCCGCACGCCCGAGGAGCGCCGAGGCGACCTGCGCGCCCAGATGGCCGCCTGCCGGCGCGCCACGATCCGGATGGGCGAACTCGCCACCCGCTACGGCGCGGCGACCCTGACCCGGATCATGGACGAGGTGCTCGACTATTCCGAGCGGCTGATGCGCGACGCGCTCTCCCGGCTGCCGGACGGAGAGGGCCGTTTCGAGGACGTCTGCGACGGCGATGGCATCCTGGAGCCGGGCGAGACCGAGGACCGCACCTTCACCATCCGTATGCACGTCGTGAAGTCCGGCGACCGGCTGCGGGTCGACTTCACCGGCACCGACCCCGCGGTGGCCGGGCCGATCAACGCGCCGCTGACCGTCACGGCGTCCGGCGTCTTCTGCGCGCTGAAGATGATCGCCGACCCCAACAGCCTGATCCCGCCGAACTCCGGCTGCTGGCGGCCGGTCGAAGTGGTCGCGGAGCCCGGCTCGGTGGTCCACGCCCAGTCGCCGTCGCCCGTGGTCTACGCCAACCACGAGATGTCGCACCGGATCGCCGACATGATGTTCGGCGCCTGCGTCGCCTTCGCTCCGGACAACGTGATGGCCTGCAGCCAGGGCACCTCCGCCGTGCTGACGCTGGGCGGCACCGATCCGCGCAGCGGCGAGCGCTATGTCAGCTACGAGACCATCAAGGGCGGCTTCGGCGCGCGGCCGGGCAAGGACGGCATCAACGCGGTCGCCAGCACGATCTCCAACACGATGAACACGCCGATCGAGGTGCTCGAGATGAGCTTCCCGGTCAGGGTCGAGGAATATTCGATCCTGCCCGACTCCGGCGGTGCCGGCCGCTGGCGCGGCGGCTGCGGCGTGCGCCGCGTCTGGCGCGTGCTCGACCACGATTCGCGCGCCGCGATCTGCTGCGAACGCACCGTCTCGGCGCCCTTCGGTCTCGTCGGTGGTTCGGCCGGATCGCCGGCCCGGCTGACGGTCGAGCATCCCGACGGCACCAGCCGGCGCCCGCTGAGCAAGGGCGCCTTCACCGCGCCCGCCGGCTCGCGCGTCATCTTCGACGTGCCCGGTTCCGGCGGCTACGGCCCGCACGCCGAGCGCGACCCGGCGCTGGTGCGCGAGGACGTCGCCGACGGCTACGTGACCGCCGAGGCCGCCCTGCGCGACTACGGCGTGGGCTGAGTCGCCGCGATAGGTTTTCGTAGGGTTTTATGGGGGTGGTGCGCGCAGCCGGGTGTGCGGCGGATAGGTTTTCATGGGTTTTTGTGGGGGTGGCGGCGCAGTGGGCGGCGCGCCGCCTCACTCGTCGATGTCGATCTCCACCATGTCCGTCAGCGGTCGGCGACGCTGCGCCGATCTAGGGAAATGGTCCTGCCAAGTCGGCGGTGCAACCGAAGCTACCGCCCGGCCATCATCTTGCGCTCCATGCGGCTGAGGATGCGGACGACCGGCCACAGGATGACGAGGTAGATCAGCGCCGCGGCGATCAGCGGCGTCGGGTTGTACATGTTGCCCTGGGCGATGCGGGCCATGCGCAGGAGTTCCGGCAGTGCCACGACGCTGGCGATCGAGGTGAGCTTGACCACCTCCACCGTGTTGCCGACGAGGTCGGGCAGCACGTTGCGGATCGCCTGGGGCAGGATCACCCAGCGCATGGTCTGGAAGCCCGAAAGCCCGGTCGAGCGCGCCGCCTCGGTCTGGCCCTTCGGGATGCTCTCGATGCCGGCGCGGAAGATCTCGCCGTAATAGCTCGAATTGTTGAGCATGAAAGCGACGGCGACCGAGAAGAACGGGTCGAGGTCGACGCCGAGGAACGGCATGCCGTAATAGACGAAGATCAGCAGCACCAGCGGCGGGAACGCGCGGAAGAAGTCGACGTAGAAGACGATCGGCCAGCGCAGCCACCAGTAGCGCAGATTGTAGAGGACGGCGATGAGCAGTCCGGCCGAGAAGCCCAGCGGGACGACGAACAGCGTCAGCAGCACCGTCATCTTCAGTCCCTCGACCAGCATGGGCCAGGAGACGACGAGGATCTCGATGTTGAAGAAGTTCTGGATCAGCAGGTCCATCGGGCGGCCTCAGCGCTTCCAGCCGTAGCGGCTTTCGACCCAGCGGCTGAGCACCACCAGGGGGAAGAAGATCAGCAGGTAGCCGATCGCGGCGACGGTGAGCGGCGAGGTGTTGGCCGAATAGGCCTGCGCGGTTCCCGCCTGGGTCAGCAGTTCGTCGACGGCGACCACCGAGGCGAGCGCGGTGTTCTTGGTGACCGCGATGGTCCGGTTGGTCAGCGGCGGGATCGTCAGCTTGAACGCCTGCGGCAGGACGACGTAGCCCAGCGTCTGGACGAAGGAGAGGCCGGTCGAGCGCGAAGCCTCCCACTGGCCCCTCTGCACCGAGGTGATGCCCGCCCAGAAGATCTCCTCCGAGAAGGAGGCGAGCACCAGCGACAGGACCAGCCAAGCCGCGGCGAAGCCGGACATCTGCACGCCGACGAAGGGCAGGGCGAAGTAGACCAGGATGATCAGCACCAGCGGCGGCAGGGCCCGGCAGATGTCGACCAGCACGACGATCAGGAAATTCGCCGGCTTGAACTGGAACGAGCGGCCCAGGGCGAGCAGTAGCCCGGTCGACAGGCCGGTGAGCACGACCAGAGCCGCCAGTTCGAGGGTGACGACCAGGCCCTTCAGCATCTCCGGGAGATACTGGAGCATGATCGGAACGTTGAAGAAGTTGTGCGCGAACTGTTCCATCGGGCGGCGCTCCGCGCCTCAGTGATCGAACATGCGCGCGAGGAATTCCCGCGTGCGCGCCTGGGTCGGCGCCTTGAAGATCTGCTCCGGCGGACCCTGTTCGACAATGTTGCCGCCGTTCATGAAGACCACCCGGTCGGCGGCCTCCTGGGCGAAGCGCATCTCGTGGCTCACGACGACCATAGTCATGCCCTCCCGGCGCATCTCGCGCATCACGTTGAGCACGGAGCCGACGAGCTCGGGGTCGAGCGCGCTGGTCGGTTCGTCGAACAGCATCACCTTCGGTTCGAGCGCCAGGGCGCGGGCGATGGCCACGCGCTGCTGCTGGCCGCCCGAGAGTTCGGTGGGATAGGCGTCGTATTTCTCGGAGAGGCCGACGCGGTCGAGTGCCGCGCGGCCGCGGTCCTCGGCTTCCTTGCGGCCCTGTCCCGCCACCTTCCGCAGGGCCAGGGTCACGTTCCCCAGCGCCGTCATGTGCGGGTAGAGGTTGAAGGACTGGAACACCATGCCGATCCGCTGGCGGACCTTGTTGATGTTCACCTTGCTCGACAGGATGTCGATGCCGTCGACGGCGATGCTACCGCTCGTCGGCTCCTCCAGGCGGTTGCAGCAGCGCAGAAGCGTGCTCTTGCCGGACCCGGAGGGCCCGATGATGAAGACCAGTTCCTGCGGCAGCACGTCCAGGTCGACGCCGGTCAGCACTTCGAGCTGGCCGAACGACTTGTGCAGATCCTGGATGTCGACGATCGGCTGGGTACGGACCACGTGAGGCACCCGATCGGCCGGCTCGGCACCAGCCGTCCACTGCGATGGAAGGGAAGGGGGGGCCGCCGGCCGCCCCGGGGAGGGAGGGGCGGCGGTGCCGCCCCGGTGACGCGCTACGGCCGGATCAGCCGCACTTCACCTCGTGCGGGGTCGGGTCGTAGCCGTTGAAGCCCTTCGCACCGAAGCCCGGGTCGATCGTGTGGACCACGGCGTCGGGGCCGGGCTTCTGACCCGTCCACTTCTCGAAGGCGGCGGCGATGGTGCCGTCCTTCTTCAGGCACTCCATGATCGTCTCGACCTTGTTGCGCAGCGCGACGTCGTCCAGCCGGAAGGCCATGCCGAACACCAGGCCGGTGGAGATGATCAGGGTCGACGGAACGATCATCGGGTTCTGCTTCGCGGCCCAGCCGCCGACCGTGGAGCCCGCCATGTTGGCGGTGGCGCGCCCGGCGATGACCGCTGCGATGGCGTCGGCATTCTTGTCGAAGCGCATGACCGTCCAGCCGTACTGCGGCTCACGCTCGGTCGCCCACTTGTCGTAGAGGTTGCCCTTGTTGACCGACAGGACCTTGCCCTTCAGGTCGTCCAGCGAGGTGACCTGCGGTGCGCCCTTCTTGATGACGAACTGGTATTCGCTCTCGAAGTAGCCCTCGGTGAAGAGCATCGACTTGGCGCGCTCCTCGGTGATGGTCGTCGGGGCGACGATCATGTCGTACTTCTTGGCGTTGAGGCCGGCGAAGATGCCGGACCATTGCTGGTCGATCACCTCCAGCTGCATGCCCATCTTCTTGGCGATGGCCTCGCCGATGTCGATGTTCATGCCTTCGACGCCGCCCGTCGGCTTCGCCATGACATGCGGCGCGTAGCCCACGTCGGCCGCGACCCTGAACTTCTCCTGCGCCTGGGCGCCGCCCGCCGCGAGCACCAGGACCGCGGCGGCGACCGCCGCCCGCGCCGTCTTCGTCCGCACGTTCCGCATCATTCCGCCAGTCTCCCGTTCCGGCCTTCTTTGCCGGAGGATTACCGCAAGCGGCATGCCAGCCCGTCTACGGGCCGGAGCGGGCGAGGTGTGGGCTTATGCGCGGGCGGAACTGCCGATTATTTAGGCGGACGCGCGCTGTGGCGCGCGCGCCGCCGTCTCATGCATACCGTTCGCGCAGATAGCCGAAGGCGGCGCGGATGAACTGGGCCTCGCCGCCCTTCGGCCGGCCGGGGCGGTTGCCCTGGTTCCAGGCGAACATGTCGACGTGCGCCCATTTCGTCTCCTTGGAGACGAAGGCCTGGAGGTAGAGGGCGGCGGTGATCGCGCCGCCGAAGCCGCCTTCGGAGACGTTGTTCATGTCGGCGATGTCGCTGTCGAGGTTCTTGCGGTAGCCGTCCCACAGCGGCAGCCGCCACATCGGGTCGGCCTCGCTGCCGCCATGCGCGGTGAGGCCGGCGGCGAAATCGTCGTCGTTGCAGAACAGGGCCGGCAGGTCCTGGCCGAGTGCCACGCGGGCCGCGCCGGTGAGGGTGGCGCAGTCGATGACCAGATCCGGCTTCTCGTCGTCGGCGTCGGCGAGCGCGTCGCACAGGACGAGACGGCCCTCGGCGTCGGTGTTGCCGATCTCGACGGTCAGCCCCTTGCGCGTCTTGACGATGTCGCGCGGCCGCATCGCGTTGCCCGACACGCTGTTCTCGACCGCCGGGATCAGCACCCGCAACCGGACCGGCAGCTTCGCCGCCATGACCATGTGCGCGAGCCCCAGGATGTTCGCGGCACCGCCCATGTCCTTCTTCATGTTCAGCATGCCCGACGACGGCTTGAGGTCGTAGCCGCCGGTGTCGAAGCAGACGCCCTTGCCGACCAGGGTCACGCGCGGGGCGCCCGCCTTGCCCCAGCGGATGTCGATCAGGCGGGGCGCCCGGACGCTGCCGCGGCCGACCATGTGGATGGTCGGGTAGTTCTGCTTCAGCAGGTCGTCGCCGACGATGGTGTTGAACTTCGCCTTGTGCTTCTTGGCGAGCGCGCGTGCGGCATCCTCCAGTTCGGCGGGGCCGAGATCGTTGGCGGGCGTATTGATCAGGTCGCGGGCGAGGAAGACGGCTTCGATCGTCCGAAGCGCATGGTCGCGGTCCGCCTGTTCGGGCCAGACCAGGGTCGCGAACGCCTTGTCGCGCCGCTTGTAGCGGTCGAATGCATAGGTTCCGAGGCCCCAGCCGATCGTGGCCTGGGTGGCAGCGTGCGCCGAAAGATCCCGGTCCAGGCGATAGGTGCCCTTCTCGAGCCGCGCGGGCAGGTCTCCGTAGCTCCAGGGAGACGCGGGGTCCTCCACGCCGACGACGACCTGCGATACGCCGCGTTCCGCGTCGGGTATCCGCACCACCGAGCCCGGCTTGCCCTTGAATGCCGAGGCATCGAGCCAAGCCCGGACCCCTGCCGGCTGCGCCTCGAGCCACCCGTCATACTGGCCGCTCGTCACGACCGTCAGGGGAATGGCCGAGCTGCTCCGGCCGGTGAGAAAGTCCGACATGCCGTGCGCATCCTTTCGTGAGATGTCCGCGGTTCCTGCCGAGACCATGACGGCTTACGGGCCGACTGAAAAGATCGACGCTGCTCTGGGCACGCTTCATTGATGGCAGGCGTGGCGGCCGCAGACAGGCAGAGGGGTGGAGGGTCGATCCGGGCCGCAAATACGCAGCGACGGAACAACAGCAGGAAGGCGGCGTTGACGCGGCATGCCGGCAGCAGTTGGACGCAGCCGGGCGCGGATTGATTGTGGAGATGATAGATGCCTCGCCTTCTCAAGACTTCGGTTCTCGTCTCGGCTTTGGCGTTGTCTCTCGCCGCCTGCGGCAACTCTTCGGGTGAGCGCGCGCTTTCGGGTGCCGGACTGGGCGCGGCAGGCGGCGCGCTCGTCGGCGGCTTGGCCGGCGGGAGCCTGGTCGGCGGTGCGCTCATCGGCGGCGCGGCGGGTGCCGTCGCGGGCGCCGTCACCGACAAGGACGACGTGAATCTCGGCAAGCCCGCCTGGAAGTAATCGGACGGCGCGGCGAACCGCGTCGCGATGTTCGAAGGCCGCCCGACATCCGGGCGGCCTTCTCGATTCCGGCCAGACCCAACCGCAATGTTTCGCACGGGCGCGGCAACCGGTATGGTCGGCCGTCGCAGCGAAGATCATGGACGATAGGATGACCAAGCTAGTTCTGGTCCGGCACGGGCAGTCCCAGTGGAACCTGGAGAACCGCTTCACCGGCTGGAAGGACGTCGACATCACCGAGGCCGGCGTCGCCGAGGCGCGCAAGGGCGCGCGCGCGCTGATGAAGGCCGGGTTCGATTTCGACCTCTGCTACACCTCGGTGCTGAAGCGGGCGATCCGCACGCTCTGGACCATCCTGGACGAAATGGACCGGATGTGGCTGCCGGTGGTGCGCGACTGGCGCCTGAACGAGCGACACTACGGCGCGCTGCAGGGCCTGAACAAGGCCGAGACGGCACAGAAGCACAGCGAGGAGCAGGTCTTCATCTGGCGGCGCAGCTTCGACGTGCCGCCGCCGGCGCTGGAGCCGGGCGACGAGCGCTGGCCGGGCGCCGACCGCCGCTACGCCATGCTGCCGCCCAAGGCGATTCCGCTGGCGGAGAGCCTGAAGGACACGATCGCGCGGGTCGAACCCTATTTCGTCGGCGAGATCGCGCCGCAGATCGCCCAGGGCAAGCGCGTGCTGATCGCGGCGCACGGCAACAGCCTGCGCGCCCTGGTCAAGTATCTGGACGAGGTGTCCGACGCGGAGATCCCGAAGGTCGAGATCCCGACCGGCGTGCCGCTCGTCTACGAACTCGACGAGAAGATGAAGCCGATCCGCCACTACTATCTGGAAGACTGAGCGCGGAGCGCCGCCCGTGACGGTGGCCCTCGTCACCGGCGCGGCATCGGGGATCGGTGCTGCCGTTGCGCGCCGCATCGCGGGCCGGGACGTCCGGATCCTGCTCCACACCCGCGCCAACCGGGAGGGGCTGGAGCGAACGGCAGCCGCCGTTCGCGCGGCGGGTGCCGAGACCGCGCTGGCCTATGGCGATCTCGCCGCGCCCGAGACCGCCGCCGACCTCGTCGGGACGGCGGTGGAGCGGTTCGGCGGTCTCGACTGGCTGGTGAGCAATGCCGGTTTCGCCGATCGTCGGAGCCTTGCCGAGCTGCCCGAAGACGGGCTTCGCGGACCCTTCGCCGCGATCGCAGAAGGCTTCTTCCACCTGATCCGCGCGGCTCGGCCCAGCCTGGAGTCGTCCGGTGCGGGCCGGGTGGTGGCGGTCAGCGCCTTCGGGGCGCACCGGTTTCCGGCGCACGGCTATCGCTTTCCGTCGACGGCGGCGGCCAAGGCCGCCATGGAGACGCTGGCCCGGTCGCTCGCGGCCGAACTCGCGCCGGCCGGGGTGACGGTGAACTGCGTCTCGCCCGGCTTTGTCAGGAAGGATGCCGGGGCGCACACGGCGCTCTCGCCGCAGAAGTGGGCGGAGATCGCAGCGGGGATTCCGCTCGGGCGCCTCGCCGATCCCGCCGAGGTCGCCGGCGTCATCGCCTTCCTCCTGTCACCCGACGCGGCCTATGTGACAGGTCAGACCATTCACGTGGACGGCGGCATGTCGCTCGGCTGAACGGCGCGGGCAGCCGGGCGGTCAGGCGGCGTTGGCGGCGCGCTGACAGGGAAATTCCGCGGTCACCGTGGTTCCGTGGTGCGGGCTGCTGTCGATCCGGACCGTCCCGCCGTGCATCTCGACCAGGCCCTTGACCATCGGCAGGCCCAGGCCGGTGCCTTCCTGCTGGCGGGTCCAGGCATTGTCGATCTGCACGAAGAGCTCGAAGGCGCGCGCCACCTCGACCTCGGTCATGCCGATGCCGGTATCCGCGACCGTCAGCGTGAAGCCGCCGGCGGCGGCAGGACCGAGGGCGAGACGCACCTGTCCGCCGGGTGGCGTGAACTTCACGGCATTGGAGAGCAGGTTGACCGCGATCTGGACGAGCGCCCGGCGGTCGGCCGTGATGCTGTCGAGACGATCGTCGATCCGGGCCTCGAAGACGATCTCGCGCTCCTCGGCGAGCGGCGTCAGCATCGCCGAGGCTTCCTCGACCACTGTCGCGGGATCGATCCGCTCAAGCCGCACCGGCAGCCGCCCCGCCTCGATGCGCGACAGGTCGAGGAGATCGTTGATCAGGTCGAGCTGATGCCGGCCGGCGGCGTTGATGTCGTGGGCGTAGTCCTTGTAGCGGGGGTTCTCGATCGGCCCGAAGATCTCGTGCAGCATCGCATCGGAGAGGCCGATCACCGCGTTCAGCGGGGTGCGGAGTTCGTGGCTCATCATCGCCAGGAAGCCGGACTTGGTGCGGTTGGCCTGCTCGGCGCGCATCTGGCTGGCGATGGCGGCGTCGCGGGCCTCGCGCAGCTCCTGGGCCAGGCGCCGCAGGTCGCTGGTCTGTGCGGCGAGGCGGGCGTTGGTCTCGTCGAGTTCGTGGATCTCGGTGATGTCGATCCAGAGCGAGGCAATCCCGCCCTCGTGCGTGACGTGCTCCTCCAGCCGCATCCAGCCGCCGTTCTTCATCCGGAAGACCGCCGCGCCGCGGAGCGCCGCGGTCAGGGGCACCGGCCGGCCGGCGAGCGCCGACAGCCGTTCCGCCTCGACCTCGTCCCAGCTGTGGCGTGCGTGCCGGAGCAGGTGCTCGGCGTAGGTCGTCTTCGGATGGAAGAGGTCGGGCGTATAGGGAAACAGGTTCGAGTAGGCACGGTTGGCCAGGACGAAGCAGCCGTTCTTGTCGAAAAGGGCGAAGCCGAGGTCGTAGTGGGCGATCGCTTCGGCGAGGCCGCGCTCGGCGAACCGGGCGTTGTGCTCCTCGGTGACGTCGGTCCAGAGCTTGATGCAGCCGCCGTCGTCAAGCCAGAGGTTCTGCGACTTCAGCCAGCGGCCGTCGCGGAGCTGGAAGAAGAAGGGCTGCGTCTGGCCACGGTGCCTGATCAGTCCCGCCTGGACCTTCTCCCGCAGCTGCTCCTCGCTCCTGAAGGTGACGTTGTGCGAGAAGAAGCGTTCAAGGTTCTCGGCATAGGTCAGGCCGGGCGTCAGGCGGCCGATATGCTCGGGGAAGAAGCGCTCGTAGCAGCGGTTCCAGCCCTTGATCCGTTCCTCGGCGTCCATCAGGCAGGCGGCGGTGTCGACGAGGTCGAGAACCTGGGCGACGGCGGGAAAGCCGCCGGGCTCGGCTACCAGCTTGGCGAGGTCGAAGACCTTCTGCATCGCGACCGTGTCGATCTGAGGAGCACGGAACGTGATCAGTTTAGGGCAAATTGGAGGCAGTTTATAGTCGATTGATACGCTCCATTACCGAGCGGCTATTCCACCCGATACCGTGCGATCACGGCCGGATCGGGGTCGGGACCGACGCCGGGCACATCGGCGACGCGCAGCCAGCCGTCCCGCGCATCCACCAGGTCGCCATAGAGGCTCGCCTCCAGCCGGCCGAAGAAGCGTTCGACCGGGGTGCCGGTGCCGGCGACCAGCTGCATGGTGGCGAGGAAGCCCGGCCCGAAATAGGGCGAATGCGGCGCGCAGGCGGTGTTGTGCGTCTCGCACAGGGCCTGGACCTTCCGGAACTCGGATATGCCGCCGACCTTGGTGACGCTGGGCTGGGCGAAGGCGACGGCGCGCGCCTCCAGCATCGCCTGGAACTGCCAGGCGGTGCAGGCATTCTCGCCGGCCGCGATCGGCATCGGCGCGCGGCGCGACAGTTCGGCGAGACCGGCGAAGTTCTCGGGCGGCCAGATCGGCTCCTCCAGCCAGTAGAGCCGCTGCGGCTCCAGCCGGCGCGCCATGTCGAGCGCTTCCTGGAGCGTCCAGGGGCAGTTGGTGTCGACCATGATCTCGACGTCGGGTCCGACGGCGTCGCGCGCCGCGGCCACCGCCTCGACCGTCGTCTCGTGCAGCTTGATGTAACGGTAGCCTTCGGCCGCCGCGGCGGCGGACCGCTCGGCGACGATGGCCGGGTCGCCGTAGCGCAGCAGGCTGGCATAGCAGGGCAGGGGGTCGTCGCCGCCGGTGCCGAGCAGCCGGCGCAGCGGCACGCCCGCCGCCTTCGCCGCGATGTCCCAGAGCGCGATGTCGAGCCCGGACAGGGCATAGATCGTCTGGCCGTAGCGGCCGAAGATGTGCAGCGTCTTCTGCAGTTCGGTCATCAGCGGCGTTATGGCGAGCGGGTCGCGGCCGATGACGAGCGGCGCCACCATGCTCTCGATCGCGGCACGGGTCGAGGGGATGGCGTTGTAGCCGAAGGCCTCGCCCCAGCCGGTGATGCCCGCGTCGGTCTCGACCTTGACCAGCAGCGTGCCGAGGTCGCGCCAGACCTTGCCGCCGAAGCCGCTCGCCGGGCCGCCGTGGTCGAAGGGGATGCTGATCCAGATGGTCTCGACCTTGGTGATCTTCATGGCAGCGCTCCCGTATTTCCGCGGTCTTCGGCGGCCGCACGCGCCCTCCGATGACGCGGTGCGGCGCTTATGCTAGAGCTTGGCGCAGGCTGCCCAGCAGAACAACCGGACCACGAGCCTCGCCATGGATGCCGTTTCGCCCCTGACGGCCGTTTCCGCGCCGCCCGTTCAGCAGCGCCTGAGCGACATCGCCTATGAGCGGATCAAGCACGACATCATCCGCTGCGCCCTGGCGCCGGGCGAGGAGGTGACGGAGGCGCGGCTCGGGGTGCGGCTGGGCCTGGGCAAGGCGCCGGTGCGCGCGGCGCTGATGCGCCTGTCGCAGGAGGGCCTGATCCGGGCGCTGCCGCGCCGCGGCTATCTGGTGGCGCCGGTGACGCTGCGCGACGTGCAGGACATCTTCCAGTTCCGCATGCTGCTGGAACCCGAGGCGGCGCGGCTCGCCGCCGGCCGTGTCCAGGGCGACCGGCTGCGCCAGCTCGACGCCGTCTGCCGCGCCGGCTACGTGCCCGGCGACCGCGAAAGCGAGGCGGACTTCCTGCGCGCCAACCGCGACTTCCACGTCACCATCGCCGAGGCGTCGGGCAACGCGCGGCTGACCACGACCCTGGCGGGCCTGCTCGACGAGATGGAGCGGCTGCTGCACCTGGGCCTCGCCCTGCGCAATCGTACCGAGGAGATGCAGCACGAGCACAAGACGCTGGTCGACGCGCTGATCCGCGGCGACGGCGATGCCGCGGCGGGCATTGCGGCGGAGCAGGTCGACGCGTCGCGCAAGATGGTGATGGACGCCATCCTGTCGAGCCCGCTGGCGCTCGAGGTCAGTATCCGGCAGGCCTGACGCCGGAGGTCGTGGCGGCCGGCCGGCCGGTATCGGTCGCCCCGCAACTATAGGGCGGCGCGGAGAAGAAGGCTTGGCAGCAGCGGCTCGTGCGCTCGTCGAGCAGTTCCACGTGGCCGACCTGGTCGGCGAACAGGACGAGGCCCGGCCCATCGACCGGCGTGACTGTCGTCCCGCCGTCCCGCACGCGGCATACAGGGCTGAGGAAGAATTCCGGCGAGCGCTGCCGCGTGGCGACGTAGCGCGGAAAGCCCTCGTAGACCAGCTGGTCGCGCAGGAAGACCCTCACCCACATCCTGTCGCCGCGCAGATGCGCCGGGCGCGCATCTGCGACGAATCCCTTGGCGGTCGAAGCGTTGCGGTAGTAGCGGAACAGCAGCTCCGACGGCGTCGCCATCGCCTCCAGGCCGTAGTTCATCCCGAGCGACCGGAAGACATATTGCGGTGCCGCCATCAGCACCTCGTTGCGGTAGAGGAGCCAGCCCGAAACCGCGGCGCCGACCGTGGCGACGAGGACGATCGGCGTGAACAGGTACCAGAACCGGCCCGCATCCGAGACGATAGGTAGCGAGGACAGGTCCGGATCGGCAGATCCGCTCCGCCGACGGTCGAACGCCGCCCGCCATGGCATGTCCGCGGGCGACGTTCGCCGCTCCCGTCGAGGCAAGAACAACAGCAACAGGCCGAGCAGTCCGAGCGAGACGACGAAGATCAGAAGCGACAGCGAGAGGGCGAGCATGGTGTACAAGAACTCATCGAATCGCAGGTCGCTCCAGAGTTGGATCAGTCCGAGCGCCACGAAGCCCGGCAGGATGAGCAGAAGGAAGACGACGGCCTTCCAGGGGTCGGACGGGAACATGGCCTTCTCCGTCTCGTGCGGCTTCGCTATCTGTGGCCGTGACGGCACGTCAGCATTGGATCCGGCATTCGCCGCTGCAGTCGGTCTGGTTATCGGGACAGCTCGGCCCGGAATAGGCGACGCCGATCTCGCGCATCCGGCGCAGAAGGTCCTCGGCACGGTCTTTCGCCACGCCACCGGCGACCGCTCGGTCGACCCAGTCCTGCCAAGTCGCCTTGAACGGCTGGCCCGTGGTCTGCGCGGCTTTCAGGCCCTGCCGCGAGAACCCGCGCCACGCGATTCCACGCTCGCGCAGCGCCTCGAGCGCACCGACCTCGTTTGCGTGGGCTTCCTCGATTAATCGGCCCTGCAATTGCTCAAAGGCCGTCGCGAGACCGTTCCGGGCGTCGCTCTCCAGGCCGGCCCAGGCGCGTTCGTCGGCGAATGCCAGCCACGGCCGCAGCTTGCCGAAGGGCCATTCATAGACTGAAGCATCGGTGAAGACCTCTTTGGATAGAGCTGCAACGGTCCATGGATTGATAAGCGCTGCGTCGAGATCACCGCTGTTCATGGCCGCGCTGGTAGCGGAAGGGGAGTGGGTAATCGGTACGGGCACGGCCCCGATCGCCGTGAGTGCGCTGGAGAGGTCGGGCATTCGCGAACCGATCCTGCGTCCTGCGAGCGCCCCCAGGCTGTCCAGACTCTGCGTGGTCACGAGCACCAGGCCCGAATAGGCACCGGTGGCCAGAAAGACGAGGCCGCGGGAATCCAGCACGTCCCGGAACGCCTGCTCCAGGCCGCTGTCGAAGGCCTTCCCGTAGGCCCCGACACTGTCGAGAACGCCGGGAAGGGCGGCGATATCGACCAGCGGAAGACCGCTGGTCCGGGCGAAGACCGTCGCCAGCGGGTAGCGACCGCTCCGCGTCCCCGATACGACCGCTTCCCCGGGAACCGTGCGTTCGTCGAGGACACGCAACGAGACCGCGCCTTTGGTGCTCTCTGCGACGACTTCTTCGAACCATCGCTCAAGATCGTCGTTCCAAAAGACGCCAGCCTGATCGAGAAGGGTGAACGTACGGTCAGGGTCGGCGGTGGCGATCCCGCCGAACAGGACCATCGCCACGGTTGTCGCCATCGTCATTGCCAGCACCCGCACACCGCTGCGCGCGGCGCGACCGGATCTGCTCATGCCGACCTCCTCCGAGCTGTCGCACGGCGATAGTGCCCGCTTTGTCGCAGCCGATCCATGCGGGCGCGTATCCGCGCTCGGTTCGGTGCCGGCGGATCAGACGAAGAGTGTCGTTCCCGTCGCCGACGAGTCCTTCAGGAAGCTGACGAGGCCGGTGATCTCGGCCGGTACGTCGTCGCGCAGGTCGCTTGATTCCATGTCCATGGCGGCGAGGCCGGTCTCGCAGACCATGATGCGGGCGCCGAGGGCGACGCAGGCTTCCAGCAGCTCCTCGAAGGTCGCCAGTTTGCGGGCTTCCAGCGCCGCGTCCCATGCCGCCGCCTCCTCGCCGCCGGCGGTGCGCATCGCGGCCCAGCCGGGCCGGCCGTCCTGCGGCTTCGCCAGGGCGCGGCAGGCGCCCATGGTGAAGAACACGGTGGCGGGCATGTTCACCGCGACCGCGGCGGCGACGGTCATCAGCGCATAGTGGACCCGGTCGAAATCGCCCGACTGGACGATCACCGACAGCTTGTCCGGCGGCGTCGTCGCCATCAGGCGACGCCCGCGTCGGCTGGGGCCGCGTTGCCGGGCGCGTGTGCGGACAGGTCGTGGATGGCGGGATGCGTGCCGCACAGCGGGCACTCGGCGTCGCGCTTCACCTTCACCTTGCGGAAGGTCGTCGACAGCGCGTCGTACATGAGCAGCGACCCCGACAGCGAATCGCCGATGCCCAGCAGTTCCTTCAGCACCTCGGTCGCCTGGAGCGTGCCGACGGCGCCGGCGACGGCGCCGAACACGCCGGCCTCGGAGCAGGAGGGCACCATGCCCGCCGGCGGCGGCTCGCGGAAGATGCAGCGATAGCAGGGATGCGGGTCGCCCAGATGCGCCTTGAACGTCGAGAGCTGGCCGTCGAAGCGCAGCAATGCCGCCGACACCAGCGTCTTGCCGGCGAGGTAGCAGGCGTCGTTCAGCAGGAAGCGGGTCGCGAAATTGTCTGTGCCGTCGGCGACCAGGTCGTAGCCGGCGAGAATGTCCATGACGTTGCCGGCATTGAGCCGCCCGCGGTGCGCCTCGATCCGCACCTCCGGGTTGAGGGATGCCACCGCCTCGATGGCGCTGTCGACCTTCGGCCGTCCGACACTGCCGGTGGTGTGGATCACCTGCCGTTGCAGGTTGGAGAGGTCGACCGTGTCGTCGTCGATGACGCCGATCGTGCCGACGCCAGCCGCGGCGAGATAGAGCAGCATCGGCGCGCCCAGGCCGCCGGCGCCGACGATCAGGACGCGCGCGCCCATCAGCTTCGCCTGGCCCGCGCCGCCGACCTCGGGCAGCAGGATATGGCGCGAATAGCGCTGGATCTGGTCTTCGCTGAAGTCCATCGCGGCATCCTCGTTGCGACGCCCCATAGTTGGGCATCGCGCCGCGCCCGCCAAGGGCGGCTGCGTCCGTTGGGCTTGACCTCTGCGGCGGGCTGACGCACCCTGCCTCTCGTCCGAGGGGGGTCCCGTTAGGGGGCTGAGATACCGCCGGCATCGGAGCGAACGACCTGCTCCCTGCAACGCGGTGACCCTTTGTACCTGATCCGGGTCATGCCGGCGGAGGGAACGGGAACGACGCGGCCGATCGGGCCGCGGTCAGCCTAAATGCCAACCCAACCGACCAGCGCCGGATCTCTGCGTCCTTTTTCGACCGGAGGTCTAGCAATGAACCACCTAGCCAAGACGCCACGCTTCACGGTGACGACCGGGCCGATATCCGGCTCGCGCAAGATTTTCGTACCCGCCGAGGGGCACCCCGACATCCGCGTCCCGCTGCGCGAGATCGCCCTGTCGCCGACGGCCAACGAGCCGCCCGTCATGGTCTACGACACGTCCGGGCCGTTCACCGATCCCGACGCCGCCATCGACATCTACAAGGGCCTGCCGCGCCTGCGCGAGGCGTGGGTCGCCGCACGCGGCGACACCGAACTCTACACCGGCCGCTCGGTGAAGCCCGAGGACAACGGCTACGCCACCGGCGAACGCCTCGTCGCCGAGTTTCCGAACGTCCCGCAGCCGCGCCGCGCGATCGGCGGCCGTTCGGTCAGCCAGCTGGCCTATGCCCGCGCCGGCATCGTCACGCCGGAGATGATCTATGTCGCGACCCGCGAGAACGAGGGCCGCAAGCGCCTGAAGGAGGCGGCGGTCCGCGACGGCGAGGATTTCGGCGCCAGCATTCCCGACTATGTGACGCCCGAGTTCGTGCGCGACGAGATCGCCCGCGGCCGCGCCATCATCCCGGCCAACATCAACCACCCGGAACTGGAGCCGATGATCATCGGCCGGAACTTCCTGGTGAAGGTGAACGCCAACATCGGCAACTCGGCCGTCACCTCGTCGGTGGCCGAGGAGGTCGAGAAGATGGTCTGGTCGATCCGCTGGGGCGGCGACACGGTCATGGACCTGTCGACCGGCCGCAACATCCACAACATCCGCGAATGGATCATCCGCAACGCGCCGATCCCGATCGGCACCGTGCCGATCTACCAGGCGCTGGAGAAGGTCGGCGGCGTCGCCGAGGACCTGACCTGGGAGGTCTATCGCGACACGCTGATCGAGCAGGCCGAGCAGGGCGTCGACTATTTCACCGTCCATGCCGGCGTGCGGCTGCGCTACATCCACCTGACCGCCAGCCGCGTCACCGGCATCGTCAGCCGCGGCGGCTCGATCATGGCGAAGTGGTGCCTGGCACACCACAAGGAGAGCTTCCTCTACGAGCATTTCGACGAGATCTGCGACATCATGCGGGCCTACGACGTCAGCTTCTCGCTGGGCGACGGCCTGCGGCCCGGTGCCATTGCCGACGCCAACGACGCGGCACAGTTCGCCGAGTTGGAGACGCTGGGCGAACTGACCAAGGTCGCCTGGGAGAAGGACGTCCAGGTCATGATCGAGGGCCCCGGCCACGTGCCGATGCACAAGATCAAGATCAACATGGAGAAGCAGCTGGAGGAGTGCGGCGAGGCGCCGTTCTACACGCTCGGCCCCCTCACGACCGACATCGCCCCCGGCTACGACCACATCACCAGCGGCATCGGTGCGGCGATGATCGGCTGGTACGGCTGCGCCATGCTCTGCTACGTCACGCCGAAGGAGCATCTGGGCCTTCCGGACCGCGACGACGTGAAGACCGGCGTCATCACCTACCGGATCGCCGCACACGCGGCCGACCTGGCCAAGGGCCATCCGGGGGCGCAACTCCGCGACGACGCGCTGTCGCGGGCGCGCTTCTCGTTCCGCTGGCAGGACCAGTTCAACCTGTCGCTCGATCCCGACACGGCCCAGTCCTTCCACGACGAGACGCTGCCGAAGGACGCGCACAAGGTGGCGCACTTCTGCTCGATGTGCGGGCCGAAATTCTGCTCGATGCAGATCTCGCAGGAGATCCGCGACTATGCCAACTCGGGCATGGAGCAGATGGCCGAGGCCTTCCGCGAGGGCGGCAGCCAGATCTACCGGCCGGTCGAGGAGACGAAGCCCGCGGCGGAGTAGGCGGGGCATTCCTGCGCGTCGTCCGCGGGCGAGGGGCGCGGCCCCGTCGAGCCGGGGATCCGGGGGACAGCCTCAGCGCTGAGCCTGGATCCCCGGATCTCCGCTTCGCTGCGTCCGGGGATGACATTGCGGGGTGGGCGTCCGCATGCTTGCTCGCCTACGCGCCGCCGGTCTTCCCGGTCACGGCGTCGTAGTTCCGGTTCTGGTACCAGATCATGTATTCCATGTAGGTCGTCTCGGGGAACTTCGGCGGGTTGTCCGGCGAGGTGCAGGTCGGGACCGGCTTGATCGGCTGGTCGATGTTGCAGTCGAAGAAGAAGGGGACGGCGTAGCGCTCGCGGCCGGATCTGTTGATCACCCGGTGCGGCGTGGCCAGGAAGCGGTCGTTGGTCCAGCGCCGCAGCATCTCGCCGCCGTTGACGATGAAGGTGCCGGGGATCGACGGCGCGTCGATCCAGTCGCCGTCGCGCGAGCGGATCGAGAGGCCCGGCACGTCGTTCTGCGCCAGCAGCGTCATGAAGCTGGTGTCGACGTGCGGCGCCAGGCCGAACTCGTCCTCGGCACGGACCGGCTGCTCGGGATAGTGCGTCAGGCGCAGCGTGTATTGCGGGTCGCTGAACGCCGCATCGAAATGGTCCGCTGCCAACTCGAGCGCGCGGGCGTAGATCGGCAGCAGGGACAGCGCCAGCCGTTCCAGGCTGGTGCTGTAGGCGACCACGGCCTCGCGGAAGCCCGGCACGTTCTGCGGCCAGGGATTCATCGGGCGGAAGCGCTTGTTGGCGATCACGTCGGGATGGTCCGCCGGCAGGTCGCGCTTGGCGAAGAAGGCCTCGTTGGCGTTCGGCTTCGTGTCCTTCTGGATCTCCGAGGTGCGCAGCGTGTTGCCGCGCATCGGCAGGTAGCCGACATTGTGCTCGTTGATCTTCAGGGCCATCTTGGCCTCGATCGGCTGTGCGTGGAACGCCGCCGCGGCCGCGAAGGCGCCGTCGATCTGCTCCTGCGGCACGCCGTGGCCGCGGATGATGTAGAAGCCGACATTCTCCAGCGCGAAACGCAGTTCGGCCGCGGCTTGGTCGAGTGCGCCGGGCTTCCCCGCCAGATAGTTTCCGATGTCGATGATCGGGATCGCGCCGTCAGGCTGGAACTGGGCGGTGGCCATGGTTTCCTCCCTCGAAGCGTCGAGACGTTCCGAACGAAAGTCTCGCCGCCCTTGCCGGGTTCGGCAACCGGCAACGCGCAGCCGTTCAGTCCGCCAGCGGTTCGCCGCCGAGCGCATCGGCCAGCAGGGCCGCGGACGGCATCTCCGGCGTCCCGATGAAGACCAGGCCGTCGCCGTCGGGCGGACGGCGACCAAGGGAGGCCAGGGTACAGCTGCGGCCCGTCTTCTGGAGGAGGAAGGCGTCAGCGGGATCCTCGGCGAAGTGCACGACGCCCTTGGCGCGGAGCACCGAGGCGGGCAGCCCGCGAAGCGCCGCCTCGAAGCCGGCGCGGTCGGTCAGGACCGGGAGGCGCAGCGCCGCACGGGCGAAGCGCGCCTCGTGATCGACGAAACCCGGTGCGCGCGGCGCGGAGGAGCCGTGCGCCGCGCCGCCGAGGATCAGGTCGAGCGGGACCTCGGCCATCGTCGTGCGCACGCGCGGGACATCGGGGGCCACCTCGGCCAGCCACGCCTCGGTCTGTGCGAGTGTCGCCGGGCCGGCGAGGTCGGCCTTGTTGAGCAGCACGATGTCGGCGACGGCGATCTGTCCGCGCACGGCATCGCCGACGAAGCGGTCCGCGGCGTGCGCCCGCACTTCCGCCGCGTCGGCCAGCACGACGACGCCGTCGAGGGTGAGGGCGCGGTCGATGCGCGCCATGTCGGCGATGCGCGCCGGATCGGACACGCCGCTCGCCTCGACGAGGATCCGGTCGACGGGCTGCGGCGCCGACAGGATGCGGATCAGCGCGTCCATCAGGCTGTCGCCGATCGAGCAGCAGATGCAGCCGTTGGCGAGCGCGATGGTCTCGCCGCCGTGCTCCACCACCAGATCGGCATCGACGTTGATCGCGCCGAAATCGTTCACCAGCACCGCGACGCGCTCGTCGCGCGCCTCGCGCAGCACACGGTTCAGGAGCGTCGTCTTGCCGGCGCCCAGGAAGCCGCCGATGACGGTGAACGGAATCGGCACCGGTCAGCTCACGGTGGGGGGCGCCTGGAACGGCACGCCGGACAGCACGGTGCCCCAGACCGGCACGTCCTTGAGCGCGTCGGGCGGCACCGACAGCGGATCGTCCTCCAGCACGGCGAAGTCGGCGAACTTGCCGCTCTCGATGCTGCCGACGAGGTGGTCCATCTTCAGCGTATAGGCGGCGCCGATCGTAATCGCGCGCAGCGCCTGGTCGACGGTCAGGCACTCGTCCGGGCCGAGGACCCTGCCGCTCATCGTCCGCCGGTTCACGGCGCACCACGCGGTGAAGAGCGGGGCGAGGGGGGTGACCGGCGCGTCGGAATGGATGGCGTAGTTGACGCCGAGGCGATGCGCCGTGCCGGTGGCGTCCAGGCGCGCCGCGCGGTCGGGGCCCATGGTGATCGCCGCATGCTGATCGCCCCAGTAATAGAGGTGGTTGGCGAACAGGTTCACGCAGATGCCGAGCTTCGCCATGCGGCGGAACTGCGCCTCGTCCGCCATCTGGCAATGCTGCAACGTATGGCGATGGTCGGCCCGCGGCACCTTCTGCAGCGCCAGTTCGATGGCGTCGATCATCAGCTCGGACGCTTCGTCGCCGTTGGTGTGGATGTGAATGTGCAGGCCGGCCTCGTGATAGGCCTGCACCAGTTCCATGAGCTGCGACGGCGGCGCGTTCCAGACGCCGTTGGCATGGCCGTTATAGTAGCCGGGCCATTTCAGCCGGCCGCTGAAGCCCTGGATCGAGCCGTCGCTCATCACCTTCACCAGGCCGTAGCGCAGCTTGTCGGTGCTCGTGCGCTGCAGGCGCTTCACCTTGGCGATGCCCTCGGCCGCAGGGGCGGAGATCGCGGCGAAGGCCGGGACGAGCCGCATCGGGAAGGCCGGATCGCCGGTGGCGACGCGGTAGGTCTCGACGGTCGCGTCGTCGAGCAGCGCGTGCAGGTCGGTCGCCGTCGTCACGCCGACGAAGCACGCCGACTGGCCGAACCGGCGCAGCACGGCGCTGGTCATGCCGGTGCCGAACGGGTTGCCGGTGACGCGGAACGCCATGAAGCGGGCGGCCATCTCGGCCAGTTCCCCGGTCGGCTTGCCGTCGGCGCCCTTCGCCACGCCCTCGATGTTGGTGCGGGCGTCGATGCCGGCGCGGTCGAGCACGACCGAGTTCACGTTCATCAGGTGGCCGTTGGAGTGGAGGACCACGACCGGCCGTGTCGACGACACCCGGTCGAGATCTGCCGCCTCCATCCGCCGGCCGCCGAAATAGATCGGATCGAACCCCCAGGCGAACAGCGGCGCGGCGGGGTCCGTCAGCTTCGCCTCCTCGGCCTGCAGGCGCGCCACGACGGGCTCGATACCCTCGACCCCCGGCCACTGCCGGCCGTCGGGGTCGCGGCGGCCCTGGAAGCCGACATAGGTGTACTCCCAGAACCGCCCCTCCGAGGCGTGGGAATGGCCCTCGACGAAGCCCGGCATGAGCACCTTGTCGGCGAAGGTCTCGTCGAGGTCGTAGGGACCCCAGCCGGCGACGTCCTCCAGCGAGCCGACGCCCAGGATCCGGCCCTCCCGGATCGCGACGTGGGTCGCGACCGGGCGGTAGCTGTTCATCGTGATGATCTTGCGGGCCTTCAGGACCCTGATGTCGGCGGCCATCGCGGCGCTCCCCCAGCTTGTATCGACAGGTGCCTACTGCGCGGCGATGCCGGTGGCGTCGAGTTCCTTCCAGGCGGCGTCGAGGCCGGCGCGGAAGGCGGTCAGCATCTCGCCGACCTGTTCCTCGGTGATGATCAGCGGCGGCGTGAAGGCGATGCGGTCGCCGATGGCGCGCACGATCAGGCCGTGCTCCAGGCACTTGTCCTGGACCAGCGTTCCGACCTTCAGGCCGGCGGGGAAGGGCGTGCGGCTCGCCTTGTCCTGCATCAGTTCGACGCCGGCGATCAGGCCGACGCCGCGGGCGTCGCCGACCAGCGGATGGTCCTCGCAGGCGTCGAGCCCCTTCAGCATCACCGGGCTCACCCGGCGGACGTGGGAGATGATGTCGCGCTCCTCGTAGATCTTCAGCGTCTCCAGGGCGACGGCGCAGGCCACCGGGTGACCGCCATAGGTGAAGCCGTGCCCGAAGGAGCCGAGCTTGCCGCTCTGGTCGATCAGCGCGTCGTAGATCTTCTGGGAGATCATCAGCGCCGAGATCGGCTGGTAGGAGGCCGAGAGCTGCTTGGCGCAGGAGATCATGTCGGGCTGCAGCCCGTAGGTCTGGGTGCCCCACATGTTGCCCGTCCGGCCGAAGCCGCAGATCACCTCGTCGGCGACGAAGAGGATGTCGTACTTCTTCAGGATCGGCTGGATCCTGTCGAAGTAGGTGTCGGGCGGGGTGATCGCGCCGCCGCCGCCCTGGACGGGCTCGGCGAAGAAGGCGGCCACCGTCTCCGGCCCCTCGGCCAGGATCAGCTTCTCCAGGTCGTCCGCCATGCGCTGGGCGAACTGCTCCTCGGTCTCGCCGTCCTCATGGAAGCGGTAGTAGTTCGGGTTGTTCGTGTGCTTGAACATCGGCAGCGGCAGGTCGAAGTCGGCGACCATGTGCGGCTGACCGGAGACGCTGACCGACGCGACGGTGTTGCCGTGATAGCCGCGCTCGCGGCCGATGATCTTCTTCTTCTCCGGCTTGCCGATGGCGTTGTGATAGTACCAGATCAGCTTGATCGCGGCGTCGTTCGCCTCCGACCCGGAGCACTGGAACAGCACCTTCGACATGCCCGCCGGCGCCACCGAGAGCAGCTTCTCGGCGAGGTCGACGCTGGGCAGGTGACCCTTGTCGAAGAACGTATGGTAGTAGGGCAGGTCGAGCATCTGCTTGTAGGCGGCCTCGGCCAGACGCTTTTCCGAGAAGCCCAGCGACGCGCACCACAGGCCGGCCATCGCCTCCAGATAGCGCTTGCCGTCGGAATCCGTGACATAGACGCCGTCGCCCTTCGCCATGAGCACGCCGCCCTGCTCGCGATAGGCCTTCAGGTTCGACTGCTGGTGGACCAGGGAGGCGATGTCGCGTGCCTGGGGCGAATTCGCGATGACGTTCATGGGCGGTACCTTTCGCTGTGGCGGAGGGTTGGGGATCAGGCTGCGGCGCGCATGTGCGGCGCGACACCCTGTTCGTCGACGAGATGGCAGGCGACGCGGTGTCCGGCGCCGACGGTGCGCAGGACGGGCGTGTCCGTCCGGCAGCGGGCCTCGGCGAAGGGACAGCGCGAGGCGAAGCGGCAGCCGGGCTGCGGGTCGATCGGGCTGGGCGGGTCGCCGGTCAGCGCCACGCGCACGTTCCGCCCGGCGCCGCGCCGGGCGGACGGCACGGCGGACAGCAGCGCCCAGGTGTAGGGGTGCAGCGGCGTGCGGAAGAGCGACAGCCGGTCGGCCTGCTCGACGATCTGGCCGAGATACATCACGGCGATCTCGTCGCACATGTGCTGGACGACGCCGAGGTCGTGGCTGATGAACAGGTAGGTCAGGCCGAACTCCGATTGCAGCCGCCGCAGCAGGTTCAGGATCTGCGCCTGGATCGCGACGTCGAGGGCGGAGACCGGCTCGTCGCAGACGATCAGTTCCGGCTGGGTCGCGAGCGCCCGGGCGATGCCGATGCGCTGGCGCTGGCCTCCGGAGAACTGGTGCGGGAAGAGGGCGCGCTGCTCCGGCCGCAGGCCGACATGGCGGAACAGCTCGGCGACACGCTCCTCGCGGCCGTCGGCGGGGCCGACGTCGAGCTGGTCGAGCGGTTCGCGCACGATGGCGCCCGCCCGCACGCGCGGGTTCAGCGACGAGTAGGGGTCCTGGAAGATGATCTGCATGTGCCGGCGCCGCAGCCGCAGGGCCTCGCCCTTCAGCGCCAGCAGGTCGGTGCCCTGAAGGTCGATGCTGCCCGACGTCGCCTCGATGAGGCGCATCACCGCCAGCGCGGTGGTGGTCTTGCCGGAGCCGCTCTCGCCGACCAGCCCGAAGGTGGTGCCGCGCCGGATGGCGAAGTCGATCCCGTCGACCGCGTGCACCTTCGACGGCCGGGCGAACGGGTGGCGTCGGCGCAGCGGAAAGTGGACCTTCAGGTCGCTGACCCGGAGCAGTGCGTCGGTCATGCCGCCGCCCTCGGGTCGAGCAGCCAGCAGGACGCGTGATGCTGGCCGCGCACGTCGAACGGCGGCGGCATCTCCGACCGGCAGCGGTCGTGCGCGAAACCGCAGCGCGGCACGAAGGGGCAGCCGCCCCTGCCGAGTTCGGCGAGCGAGGGCACGACGCCGGGGATCTCGGTCAGCGGCTGCCGCTCCAGGGGCGGATCGGGTTCGAGATGCGGCACGCAGGCGATCAGGCCGCGCGTGTAGGGGTGGCTCGGATTGCCGAGCATCTCGTCGACCGGCGCGTCCTCGACCTTGCGGCCCGCATACATGACGACGACGCGCTCGGCGAGTTCGGCGATGGCGCCCATGTCGTGGGTGATCAGGATGATCGCCGTGCCGGTCTGCTCCTTCAGGTCGCGCAGCAGGTCGAAGATCTGCGCCTGCACGGTCACGTCGAGGGCGGTCGTCGGCTCGTCGGCGATCAGCACCTTCGGCCGGCAGGCGAGCGCCATGGCGATCATCACGCGCTGGCGCATGCCGCCGGACATCTGGTGCGGATACTCGTCGACCCGCCGCTGCGGCGCCGGAATGCCGACGGCCTTCAGCATGTCGATGGCGCGCTCGCGGGCCGCCCGCTTGCCCAGGCCCTCGTGCAGGCGCACCGTCTCGCCGATCTGGTCGCCGACCGTGTAGACCGGATTGAGCGAACTCATCGGCTCCTGGAAGATCATCGAGATCTCCTTGCCGCGGATCCGGCTCATCCGGCGCTCGTCGGCGCGGGTGAGGTCCTCGCCCAGCAGGCGGATGGCGCCACCGGCGACGCGGCCCGGCGGGTCGGGGACGAGGCCCATGATCGCAAGGGCGGTCATGCTCTTGCCGCAGCCGGATTCGCCGACGATGCCGAGCGTCTCGCCGGCGCGCAGGTCGAAGCTGACGTCGTCGATGACGCGCGCGACGCCGTTGCGCGTGGCGAACTCGACGCGCAGCCGGTCGACCGAGAGGAGCGGTTCGGACGGGTTCATCGCTGGCGCAGCCTCGGGTTGAAGGCGTCGTTGAGGCCGTCGCCGACGAGGCTGACCGCCAGGACCGTCAGGAAGATCGCGAGGCCCGGCCACGTCACCGCCCACCAGGCGTCGAGGATGTAGGGCCGGTTCGCGCCGATGATGTAGCCCCAGCTCATGACGTTGGGATCGGTCAGGCCGAGGAAGCTGAGGCCGGCCTCGAACAGGATCGCCACGCCCACCGACAGGGCGGCGCTGACGACGAGGGGCGGGGCGGCGTTCGGCAGGATCACCTGCCAGATGATCCGCCGGTTGCGCGAGCCGGCGACCCGCGCGCCCTTCACATATTCCAGTTCGCGGATGCGCAGGAACTCGGCGCGGGCGAGGCGGGCGGTGCCGGTCCACGAGACCACGCCGATGGCGATGGCGATCGTCACCAGCGAGGGCGTGAACAGCATGACCAGAACCATCGCCAGCAGCAGCGGCGGCAGCACCTGGAAGAACTCGGTGATGCGCATCAGCACCTCTTCCACCCAGCCGCGGTAGAAGCCGGCCAGCGCGCCGACCAGAACGCCGATGCAGATGGTGATCGCCGCCGCGGCGCCGCCGACGGCCAGCGTGGCGCGGCTGCCCTGGATGATTCCGGCGACGAGGTCGCGGCCGAGATAGTCGGTCCCGAGCAGGAAGCCTTCCTCGCCCGGCGGCGCCAGCGGCGACCAGACCATCTCGAACGGGTCGACCGGGTAGAGCCAGGGGCCGAGGATGCTGGTCGCCACCACCGCCGTGAGCAGGACCAGCCCGACGACGGCCGAGCGGTTGCGCAGGAACATGCGGGCCGCCTCGCGCAGCGGCGATTCCGCGCGGACGATCACCGGCTCGGCGTCGGGCGGCGCGGGGACGGGCCGCGCGGGGACGGCGAGGCTGTCGGCGTCGCTCATGCCCGCGCTCCCGAACGGATGCGCGGATCGATCAGCCGGTAGGACAGATCGGTCAGCAGGTTCACCACGATCACGATCAGCGCCGAGAAGAAGAGGATGCCGAGGAGCGTCGGCGAATCGCGCCGCAGCAGCGAGTCGAAGGCGAGGGTGCCGAGGCCGGGCCAGCTGAACACGGTCTCGACCAGCACCGCGCCGGAGAGGAGATGGCTGAACTGCAGGCCGGCATAGGTCACCACCGGCAAGACGGCGTTCCGCAGCGCGTGCTTGTAGATCACCTTGCCCTGGCGCAGGCCCTTGGCGCGCGCGGTGCGGATATAGTCGGCCCCCAGCACGTCGAGCATGCTGGCGCGCGCCAGCCGGCTGTAGATCGCCAGATAGATCGTCGAGAGGGTCACCACCGGCAGCACGAGGTGGTGCAGCACGTCCAGCACGTAGGTCAGGCCTTCGCGCGGGCCGGAGATGTCGTACATGCCGGACACCGGGAAGAGCGGGATCCAGCTCGCGAACAGGATCAGCAGCATGATGCCGGTCCAGAAGACCGGCAGCGCGTAGCCGACGAGGGCGAGGACGGTGACGAGGTGGCTGACGATGCCGGACGGCCGCTTCGCCGCATAGACGCCGAGGAAGGTGCCGAGGAACACCGCGAACAGCAGCGACGTCACCACCAGCAGGATTGTCGGCCAGAGCCGCTCCAGGATCAGGTCGGTGACGGGCCGGTTGAAGTAGAAGGAATAGCCCAGGTCGCCCTGCGCCACCCGGGCCACGTAGACGCCGAGCTGCTCGAGGAAGGGCCGGTCCAGGCCGTAGGCGGCACGGATCTGCGCGAGGCTCTCCTGGGTGGCGCCGCCCATCTCCCCGGCGATCACGTCGGCCGGATCGCCGGGCGCGATGTGGATCAGCGTGAAGTTCAGCACCAGCACTGCGACCAGCAGGCCGAGGCCCCAGGCGATGCGCCGGCCGATCAGCGTCAGGAACTGCATGCCGTTCGGATCCTCCGTCTGGCGAGGCCCCCGTGCGCCGTGCCGGCGGACGGGGGCCGGCTCGCGGCTACTGCTGTTTCCAGTAGGTCTCGTCCAGCGGCGACATCATGCCCCAGACGGTCAGCGGCGGATTGCCGAGGTTCTTGCTGTAGGCCGTGTGGTAGGGCAGCACGTTGATCCAGTAGATCGGCAGGTCTTCGGCGACGATCTTCTGGAACTGGACGTAGAGATCCTTGCGCGTGGCCTCGTCGGGCTCCTTGCCCGCCGCGTTCAGGAGCTCGTCGACCTTCGGACTGCAGTACTGCTGGGTGTTCGACCAGATGACACCCTGGACGATGTTGCTGCACAGATACGTCCGGTGCACGCCGATGACCGGGTCGCCCCAGTTGAAGACCGAATCCATCGTCATGTCGAAGTCGTAGCTCGACACCCGCTTCGCCCAGGTCGGGAAGTCCGGCGAACTGCGGACCTGGACGTCGATTCCGATCTTCTTCAGCTGCGGCTTCAGATACTCGGCCAGCGCCTTCTGCTGCTCGTCGCTGTTCGGCAGATAGTCGACGCCCAGGCTGAACCGCACGCCGTCGGCGCCGCGCTTCTTGCCGGCCTCGTCGAGCAGGCTGTTCGCCTTGTCCAGGTTCAGGTCGTAGGGCGCGATCTCGGGATGGAAGAAGGGCGATTCGGGCGCGATCGGGCCGGGCGCCGCCTTCGAGACGCCGCGGTGCAGCGCCTTGATGATGAAGTTTCGGTCGACGGCATAGGCGATCGCCTGCCGCACCTTCGGGTCGTCGAGCGGCGCCTTCTTGGTGTTGAAGGCGAGCCAGTTGATGGGGCCAACCGCGGCATAGCCTTCGTCGGTGACAACGAGATCCTTGTCGTCCTGCAGCCGCTGGATGTCGCGGGAGCTGCTGAGCAGCGGATAGATCCCGCCGTCGCCGTTCTCCATGGCGATGATGCGGCTGGTCGCGTCCTTGATGATGCGGACGACGATCTTGTCGAGGTAGGGGCGCCCGTCGAGGAAGAAGTCGTTGTTGCGCTCCAGCACGATGTACTCGCCCTGGCGATATTCGGCGAGCTTGAAGGGGCCGGATCCGACGACGTTCTCGACGTTGCGCGGATGGGTCTTCACGTCCTGGCCGTCGCCGTAGACGTGCTTCGGGATGATCGGCACGATTGACGTCGACATCGCCAGCAGCAGGGCAGGGTGCGGCTGGCTGAGCTTCACCACGGCCGTCTGCGCGTCGGGCGTCTCGACCGCGCTCACCGCGCCCAGCGACGTCTTGAAGGGATGGTTCGCCTTCTGCGTCTCGATCGAGAACTTCACGTCCTCGGCGGTGATCGGCTGCCCGTCGTGGAAGCGGGCGTTCGCGCGGAGCTTGAAGGTGTAGGTCAGGCCGTCGTCGGAAACGGTCCAGCTCTCGGCGAGATACGGATGGATCTTCCAGTCCGCGTCGGCGCGGACCAGCATCGCGAAGATCTGCGCACCCGGGATCATCGTCGCGACCCCCGACTGCACGGCCGGATTGAAGTGCCGCGGCACCTGGCTCGACAGCATCACCAGCTCGCCGCCGCGCTTCGGCGCCTCCGCCGTCGCCGCGGTCGTCCACAGCACCGCGCTCATCATCGCCAGCGTACCGGCGCTCTTCAGCCACTTTGTCATGTCCACCTCCCCTGTCGCCAACGCCTCCGTGGCGAAGCCCATTGCAAGCCGCTCGCCACACCGTCGATCACGGGCAATTGCCGCCCGTTCCGCGGCCGTCTTCTGCGGAATTCCTTGCTCTCGCCGTGAACCCGCCTTCTTTTGCTTCGAAGCGACGCTAGCTTCCCCGATGAAGAAATTCCAGGCGACAATCACCGACGTGAAAAAAAACGCGAAAATTTCATCAGCTGCCCAGTCAGCTGCTCAGTCGCCGGGCAACCGAGCGGCTTCGGGAGAAGGGCGGCCGGCGGGGGAGATCCCGGTCGGCCGGCAGGTCCGCGACCTGCGCAAGGCGCGCGGGATCACCATCACCGAGCTGGCGGAGCGCATCGGCCGCTCGGTGGGCTATGTCAGCCAGGTCGAGCGCGAGCTGTCCGCCGTCTCGATCACGGTCCTGCAGCAGATCGCGACGGCGCTCGACGTTCAGGTCACCTGGTTCTTCCAGGGCAACGCGATGGCGCCGGAGAAGGAGCGGGACTTCATCGTGCGCCGCGGCAACCGCCGCAAGCTGCGCTTCGGCGGCAGCGGCATCGAGGAGGAGCTGCTGTCGCCGAACCTGCGCGGGCAGATCGAGATGACGCTGACCACCTTCGAACCCGGCAGCCGCACGGGCGCCGAGGATCGCATCCGCAAGGGCGAGGAGGCCGGCTTCGTGATCTCCGGCACGATCGAGATCCAGGCCGGCGGCGAGACCTTCCGCCTGGAGGCGGGCGACAGTTTCGCGTTCCAGGAACCCGGCCCGCACCGGTGCCGGAATCCCGGCAGCGTCGATGCGGTGGTCGTGTGGGTCTATACGCCGCCGACCTATTGAGTGTTTCTGCTCTGCGACATTGCTGATCGTCCAGCAGGTGAGGCTGTTGCTCCACGCCGCACGCCTACAAGGGGTAGCCCGCGTCGCTGCTTCGTAGGCCGGTTCTGGTGGCGAACCGGGCGCCAGCCCAGGAATTGTTGCTAGTCTAGCGCATCCACCTCACGGTTTCGGTAAGCGGCGCGCGGCTGGTGCGGTAGCTGTTCACCAGATGGTCGTGGTCGCCGTAGCCGAAGGAGATGCCGCAGACCAGCAGCCGGTCGTCCGGGATCTCGAAGTGGCGGCGCACGAAGGGCGCGTAGCGGGCGAGGGCGGCCTGCGCCACCGTCGCGACACCCATTGCCTGCGCGGCCAACAGGAACGTGCTGACGAAGCCGCCGCAGTCGACCGCGCCATAGACGTCGAGCGCCTCCTCGGTCGTGATGATCGCCACGTGCGGCGCGCCGAACAGGCGGAAATTCTCCATCGCCTGACGCTGGTAGCCGGCACGGTCGCCGCGCGGAATGCCCAGCGTGTTGTAGAGCTGGAAGCCGCTCTCGCGCCGCCGGTCGAGATAGACGCCGCGATACTCGCGTGGCTGCGGCAGGTCGGAAGCGCCGTCGCCGCCAGTCGTGGCGTGCTCATACATCGCCTGGCGGAAGCGCTCGGTGGCGTCGCCGCTGGTGACGATCGTGTGCCAGGGTTGGCTGTTGCACCAGGAGGCCGTGCGCTGCGCCATCTCCAGGATGCGCGCGATCACCGGCTCCGGCACGGGGTCGGGCAGGAAGGCGCGGCAGCTGTAGCGCGCGCGCAGCAGCCGGTCGAGCTGCGCGGCGTCGTCGGTGTTCTCGGTGCCGATCGCGGCGGCAGTCTGCGCGGCTTCAGTCATCTGGCTCTACTCGTGCGTTTCGAAAGGGCCGGAGCATCGCCGCTGCCGGCGGGTTCGGCAAGGCGGCGGCGGAAGAAGCGGTCAGGCGTCGAAGTCGATGATCCGCACCGTCTCGTCGGCGGTGTCGAGCACCGCGCAGCTCAGGCGGCGGCCATTGCGGGCGTCGCGCGCGTCGCCGGCCGATCCCGGATTGACGACGAGCACATCGCCGATGCGCCGGACGACCTGCTGGTGCGTGTGGCCGTACAGCACGATGTCGGCGTCGGCGCCGCCGAAGCGGTCGAGTTCGGCGCTGGTGGGGAGAACGTAGGCGCCGCGCGGTTCCCACGGCGTCGAGTGGACCATCAGCACGCGCTTCCCGCCGCAGGTCAGTTCACGGCGGTGCGGCTGCTCCGCCAGCCAGGCGAGCAGGTCGCGGTCGATCCAGTCCGCCGACCGTGCGCGCTCGCCATGTCGGCCGAAGAACACCTCCTCGTGGTTGCCGAGAATGACGTGGGCCCCGTGCTGCCGCAGCGCCGCCACCACCTCGTTGGAGAAGCGGTATTCGTAGATGCTGTCGCCCAGGCAGAGGAGTTCGTCGACGGCGCCCATCAACGCCAGCGCCCGGGTCAGCCCCGCGATGTTGCAGTGGAGGTCGGAGACGATGCCGAGCTTCAAGCGTCGACCCCGCGCGCGTTCCGGCGGCGGCCGGGTGCGGGGTCAGCCGACGGCGATGGCATAGACGTCCTTGCAGTCCGCGGGCAGACGACTCTCCGTCCAGGTGGCGCCGCCGTCGGTGGTGCCGAAGACCTGGCCGGTGCGTGAGGTCGCGAACACGACGTCGGGATCGCCGGCGTGCAGGGCGACGCCCATCATCGTGCTCTCCGCCTTCACGCCCCTGTCGAACCGTTCCCAGGTCGCGCCCAGGTCGCGGCTGCGGTAGACGGAGCCGTCCTCGCTGCGCGCCGCCGGGCTGAGGCAGGCGTAGAAGGTGTTCGGATCCTGGGGCGCCACGCGGATGTCGCGGGCGTAGGTCAGCGGCGAGAAGCGCCCGACCTCCAGGTCGCGCCAGTGGATGCCCCGGTCGTCGCTGCGGAAGACGCCCATGCGGACCGCGAGGAAGACGCTGCCGGGTGCGGCGCCGCTGACGCAGACGGCGTGGCCGTCGAGCATGCCCTCGGCGTCGGTGTCGCTGAGGATCCGGCTCTTGAGGTGCGGCTGCTGCGCCAGCGTCACCAGCGCGTCGCTGCAGTCTTCCCAGGTCTCGCCACCGTCGAGGCTGCGGATCGCGCCGTTCACCTCAAGCGTCGCGTAGACCGCGTCGGGCTGCGCCGGATCGACCGCGATGCGCATGACGCGGCAGGCGAAGGGCATGCGGGCCCGCTCGGGCACCGGCGGGTCTGGCAGGCGGCGCCAGCTGTCGCCGCCGTCGTCGCTGCGATAGACCGCGACCGGCGAGGCACCTGCGTACAGGGTCTCCGGCTGCGTCGGATGCACGGCGATGGACCAGATCTGCACGTCGCGCTCGGGGAAGGCGAGCCGTTCCCAGCTGTCGCCGCCGTCGCGGCTGCGCCAGGGACCGTCGGCCGTGCCGATGAAGACGGTGCGGGGATCCTGCGGATGGATGGTCACCGCCTGGACGTGGCGGACACCGTCCAGGCCTTCGGTCAGGTGCGACCACGGCCCGCCCGCGACGTTCCGCCGGAACAGCCCGCCGACCTCGCCGCCGGACCAGGGGGCGGCCCCGACATAGACATGCGCTTCTGCGTTGGCAGCCATCGCCCGCTTCCCCTGATCCCTTATGAGTTGGGACGAGACTAGCCGGAAACCGACATCCATCAAATCGCCCGCTGCGTGAACGCAGACTGAGCGTTCACTGATCGCCCCACGGCTTGAACGGCCGGATCAGTTCGGGCCAGCGCCAGGCGATCAGGGTCATGGCGAGGAGGCCCTCCGCGCAGACGATCGACACGGCGGTGGGGGCGCCGAACCAGTCGGCGAGCAGGCCGACGTGGAGGATGCCGAGCGGGTTGCCGCCGCCGATGCAGACGGCCAGCACGCCCATCACGCGCGGGCGCAGGGCCGGGGGCGTCGAGGAGAGCACAATGGTGCTCTGCATCGCGCCGAAGCAGGCGAAGCCGAGGCCGGCCACGATCAGGATGCCGAAGGAGAAGGCGGCGGAGCCGGATTGCGAGAAGGCCAGCGCCGACGCGACGCACAGGCACGACCCCCAGAAGTAGAGCCGCAGATACTGCGCGCTGCGGACCTTCCAGGCGATCATGAGCGCGGCGAAGAAGGCGCCGGTGCCCTCCATCGCCATCAGGAGGCCGGTGGCGAACGGGCCGAGGCCGAGTTCCTGGCGGCCGATGACCGGCACCAGGCCCATATAGACGAGGCCCCAGAAGTTCATGGCGACGGTCATGCACAGCGTGCCCATGAGCACGCGGCTTCCGCGGATGAAGCGCAGGCCTTCGCGGATGTCGGCGAGGATGTTGCCGCTGCCGCCGACCGGCCGGATCGGCCGCTCGATCGACATGATCTGCCATGCGGCAAGCGCGAAGAGCACCGTCCCCAGGAAGTAGGCGCCCTCCATCCCGATCGCCGCCAGCAGCGTGCCGCCGATCGCCGGACCCAGCGCGCGGGTGGCATTCATCGTGGAGGAGTCGAGGCCCATGGCGCGTGCCACGGCGTGCGGGCCGGCGATCTCGCCCATCAGCGTGCGCCGCACGGGATGGTCCATCGACCAGAAGGTGCCGTTCAGGAAGACGCCCAGCGCCACGTGCCACATGGCGATGTTGCCGGTGGCCACCAGCGTCCCGAGCACGAGGGACAGCAGCGAGAGCAGGCCGAGCCCGACCCCCAGCAGGATGCGCCGGCTGACACGCTCGGCGACGATGCCGGTCAGGGTGCCGAACAGGAAACTGGGCAGCATCCGCAGGAAGAGGACGAAGGCGACCATGCCGGCGGAGCCGGTCAGCTGCAGGACGAACAGGCTGACGACCAGCACTTCCAGCCAGCGCATCGTCTGCGCCAGCGCGCCGGCGAGCCAGGCGCGGCGGAAATCGGGCTGCGAGAGCAGCCCCGGCGCGGCGACCGGATGTCCCTCCTGCACGTGCCCACCCTGATCGGGCCCGTCTCGCACGCCGACCTCGCTTGCCGTTCCCAGGCGTTTCCCGGCGGGCTCGGATGCCGCCTTCCGCCAAGGTTTAGCGCGATCGGAGCCGTCCCGCCACGTCCCCCCCGTAGTTCCGGACCCGTCGGCCCGCGGTTCCCGCACGTCGCGCAATGCTGCACTGCAATGAAAGCTGCCCCATGGCGTTGCGAACGGGGGTAGGCTTGCCGTCGAGCGGACCGCCGGGAGGCGCGCCGCCGATCATACCGGCTGTCCCCAGCGACGGCCGGACCCTCCGCAAGAAGCGAGGTTTCCGATGACGGCTGCAGGTACGTCTGCCAGCCCGCATCCCGGCATGGGGTTTCGCGAATTCGTCGCCTTTGTCGCCGCGCTGATGGCGATGAACGCCCTGTCGATCGATTCCATGCTGCCCGCCCTGCCGGACATCGGCGACGCGCTGGGGATCGTCGAGGACAACCGCCGGCAGTGGATCATCACCGCCTACCTGCTGGGGTTCGGCGGTGCGCAGATCGTCTACGGGACGCTGGCGGACCGTTTCGGACGCAAGCCCGTCCTGCTCGTCGGCGTGGGCGTCTATGCGGTCGCCAGCTTCGCCGCCGCCTACGCCTGGTCGTTCGACGTGATGATGGCGGCCCGCATCCTGCAGGGCGTCGGTGCCGCTGCGACGCGCGTCCTGGCCGTCTCCATCGTGCGAGACTGCTATGCCGGGCGGCAGATGGCGCGCGTCATGTCGCTGGCCTTCACCGTCTTCCTCGCGGTGCCGATCGTGGCGCCGTCCGTGGGGCAGGCGATCATGGTCTTCGGCGCCTGGCCGCGCATCTTTGAGGTGCTTGCGGCGATCGGCGTCGTCGTCGCCGTCTGGACGGTGCTGCGCCTACCGGAGACGCTGCATCCGGACGACCGCCTGCCGATCGCGCCCGCCCGCGTCACCGGCGCCTTTGTGACGGTCTTCACCAACCGCATCGCCATCGGCTACATGCTGGCGATGGCCCTGGCGATGGGCGGCCTGTTCGGCTTCATCAATTCGGCACAGCAGGTCTTCGTCGACGTCTTCGACGCCGAGGTCTGGTTCCCGGCCATCTTCGCGATGATCGCAGGCTTCATGGTGTTCGCCTCGCTCCTGAATGCCCGGATCGTCGGGCGCATCGGCACGCGGCGCGTCTCGCACACGGCGCTGTGCGGCTACATCGCGCTGGCGGTGATCCATGCCGTGGTGTCGCTGGCCGGGCTCGACACGCTGTGGAGCTTCGCGCTGCTGCAGGGCTGCATGATGTTCTGCTTCGGCCTCATGGGTCCGAATTTCGGCGCGATGGCGATGGAGCCGCTCGGCCACATCGCCGGCACGGCGGCCTCCGTCCAGGGGTTCATCACCACGGTGGGCGGCGCAATGATCGGCTTCTACATCGGCCAGCAGTTCGACGGGACGGTCGTACCGCTGACGCTGGGCTTCGCCGGGTGCGGCTGCGCGGCACTGGCCGTCGTCTTCGTCACCGAGCGCGGGCGACTGTTCCGGCCGACGGCGGCGGCCCTGCGGCCGGCGGCCGGAGAGTAGCGACGAAGAGCAGGGGCGGGCCGCCGGCACCCGCCGGCCGTCGCGCTTGAAATCGCCCGGCGTGCCGCGTAAGTGACCGCGCACGTCCGGGCCGCGATTCGGCCGGACGAATCAGCGAGGACCTATCTATGGGCTACAGGGTTGCAGTGGTCGGCGCCACCGGTGCGGTGGGCCGGCAGTTACTGGCCGGGCTCGCGGAATCAAGCGTGCCCGTCGACGAAGTGTTCGCTCTCGCCTCCGCCCGCTCGGCCGGCAAAAGCGTATCGTTCGGTGAGGACGACACCGTGAAAGTCCAGGACCTCGCGAAATTCGACTTCAGCAAAGCCGACATCGGGCTGTTCTCGCCGGGTGCCAGCGTCTCGGCCGAGTTCGCGCCGAAGGCGGGCGAGGCCGGCTGCATCGTCATCGACAACACCTCGAAGTTCCGCATGGACCCGGACGTGCCGCTGGTCGTGCCGGAGGTGAATCCCGACGCGATCGCCGGCTACACGGCGCGCAACATCATCTCCAACCCGAACTGCTCGACCATCCAGCTGGTCGTGGCGCTGAAGCCGCTGCACGACATCGTGCCCATCCGGCGCGTCGTCGTCTCGACCTACCAGTCGGTGTCCGGCGCCGGGCAGGAGGGCATGGACGAGCTCTTCAACCAGACCAAGGCCATCTACCAGGTCCAGGAGTACAAGCCGAAGAAGATGCCGCACCGAATCGCGTTCAACGTGATCCCGCAGATCGACGTCCTGATGCCGGACGGCTCCTATAAGGAGGAGTGGAAGATGGTCGAGGAAACCAAGAAGATCCTCGATCCGGCGATCCAGGTGATCGCGACCTGCGTCCGCGTGCCGGTCTTCGTCGGCCACTCCGAGGCGGTCTATGTCGAGTTCGAGGAGGAGATCACCGTCGAGGAAGCGCGCGACGCCCTCGACAACGCGCCGGGCGTGGTGGTCCTCGACCGGCCGGAAGACAACCTCTACGCGATGCCCGTCGACTGTGCCGGCGAGGACGCGGTCTATGTCAGCCGCATCCGGCGCGATCCGACGGTCCCGCACGGCATCGCCATGTGGGTCGTGTCGGACAACCTGCGCAAAGGGGCGGCGACCAACGCCGTGCAGATCGCCGAAGCGCTGGTCGAGACCTACCTCTGACTCCGATCTGACCGAGGTTCAGGAGCGCGCGGCGCGCAGGCGCCGCGTCTCCGCCTCGTCGGGCAGCATGTCCGCGCCGACCGCGACGCCATAGTCGCGGACCGCGGCTTCCGCCGTGACGTAGCCCTTGCGGACGTCTGCCGCGACGCGCTCGGGCTCGCGCGCGAAGGCGTCGCCGATGCCGCCGCCGCCGGGCATCTCGACGATCAGCCGCTCGCCCGTCGGCACCGTCTGCCGTCCCTTCGGCTTCAGCACCGTGCCGGACCCCAGGCTCAGCCGGCCGCTGGTGCCGGGCTTGCCGCCGGCGCGACCGCGTGCCGGATGGTTCACCCGTTCGAACGAGGCGAAGATCGCGAAGGGTGCGGCCTCGCGGCTGCCGATCACCATCGTCTGGCCCAGGCCGCCGCGCTGCCGGCCGGGTCCGCCGGAATCCTGCCGCAGTTCCTTTGCCCAGACGACGAGGGGCGTGATCGCCTCCGTCGCCTCGACGGGCACGTTGCGCACGCCGCTGGGATAGGGCGTGGCGGAGAGCCCGTCCTGCCGCGGGCGCGCGCCTGTGCCGCCGGAGTGGAAGCTGGTCACCTGGAAGGCGGTCGCCTGCGGGTTCCAGACCTCGTCGGCGAGGCCGTGACCGGCGCCCAGCTTCACGTTCCACAGGTTCGACGTGCCCTCCGCCGGCACCCGGCCCGGGATGGCCTGGTCGAGGCAGCCGAACACGACGTCCGGCAGCATGTGGCCGATGGTCGAGCGCGCGACCACGGCGCAGGGATGCGGCGGGTTCACGATGCTGCCGATGGGCGCCCTGACCTTGATCGGTTCGAGCGAGCCGGCGTTGTTCGGCAGGCCCGGCCCGACGATGCAGCGCACGCCGAAGGTCGTGTAGGCTTCGGTGTAGCAGAGCGGGCAGTTGATGCCGAAGGTCGACACGCCCGACGTGCCCTCGAAGTCGATGACGATCTCGCCCTCGGCGATGGTGAGGGCGGCGACGAGGTCGATCGGCGCCTCGTAGCCGTCGATGCGCATCGATGCGCGCCACGTGCCCTTGGGCAGCTTGTCGATCTCGGCCTGCATGCCGCGCCGGCTGGAGTCGATGATGAAGGCGCCGAGATCGTCGAGCGTCTCCAGGCCGTACTCGTCCATCATGCCGACGAGGCGGCGGCAGCCGATCTCGTTGCAGGCGATCAGGGCGTAGATGTCGCCCTCGACCTGGATCGGCTCGCGCACGTTGGCGCGCACCATCTCCATGAACCACGCGTTCATCCGGCCCTGCTCGACCAGCGGCATCAGGGGGATGAACAGGCCTTCCTGGTAGACCTGCCGCCCGTCGGGGGCGAGGCCGATGCCGCCGATGTCGACGAGGTGGCTGGTGCAGGCGAACAGCGCCACGAGTTCGCCGTTGCGGAAGGTCGGCGTGACGACCGTCAGGTCGTGCAGGTGGCCGGTGCCCTTCCACGGATCGTTGGTGATGTAGACGTCGCCTTCGCGCATGGTCGCGACCGGGAAGCGGTCGATGAAGTGCTTCACCGCCAGCGCCATCGAGTTGATGTGGCCGGGCGTGCCCGTCACCGCCTGGGCCAGCATCCGGCCCTCGACGTCGAAGACGCCCGCCGAGATGTCGCCCGCTTCGCGGGCCGACGTGCTGAACGCTGTGCGGACCAGGGTCTGGCCCTGCTCCTCGACGACGGCGAGCAGGCGGTTCCACATGACCTGCATGCGGATGCGGGCGAGGGGGTTCGCGGTCATGGCGCGCTCCTGCGGTTCAGCACCAGATGGCCGACCGCGTTGACGGTCGCGTCGAAATTGGCCGTGACCACGGTGGCGGTGTCGGGCTCGGCGATCACGGCGGGTCCGGCGACCGTTTCGCCCGGCGAAAGGTCGGGCCGCCAGTAGACCGGCACCTCGCGCCAGGTTCCGGCGTCGATGTCGTACAGCAGGCGCATCTCGCCCGTCATCGCCGCGGCGCCGCCGGCCGTCGCGTCGGCGCGCTCCGGCAGCGGCACTTCGGTCGCCAGTGCCAGGCTCCAGGACATGGCCTCGACCGTCAGGTTCGGGATAATGCGCCCGTAGAGCTGTCGATAGGCGTCTTCGAACGCGGCGCGCAGGGCCTCCCCGCCGTCGCCGCCGATGCGGGCCTCGGGCAGCGGCACGGCGATCTCGTGCCCCTGGCCGCGATAGCGCATGTAGGCGGTGCGCGTCTCGACCAGCGGCGCGTGCGGCGCGCCCATCCGCACCACGGATTCGGCCTCGGCGCGCATCCCGGCGAACAGGTCTGTCAGCATGTCCGAGTCGTAGCGACGCATGTCGACGTAGCGGCTGCGCACCACCTCGTAGGCGATCGGCGCGCGCAGGAAGCCCACCGCGGAGCCGACGCTGGCCGCCATCGGGACGACGGCCGTGCCGATGCCGAGCTTCTCGGCGAGGCGGGCGGCGTGCAGGGGAGCGGCGCCGCCGAAGGCAATCAGCCCGCGCTCCGGCAGGTCCTTGCCGGATTCGACGGCATGCACCCGCGCGGCGTTGCCCATGTTCTCGTCGACGATCTCGGCGATGCCGCCGGCCGCGAGTTCGGTCGGCAGGTCGAGCGGCCTGCCCACCATCGCGTCGACCGCTGCGGCGGCCTGTGCGGCGTCCAGCGGCACCCGGCCGCCGGCGAACTTCACCGGGTCGATGCGCCCCATCACCAAGTCGGCGTCGGTGACCGTCGGCCGCGTGCCGCCGCGGCCGTAGCAGGCCGGTCCCGGCTCGGAACCGGCGCTCTCGGGGCCGACCGTGATGCGGCCGAGCGTATCCACGGCGGCCAGCGACCCGCCGCCGGCGCCGATCTCCACCATCTCGATGACCGGGATGCGCAGCGGCAGGCCGCTGCCCTTCAGGAAGCGTTGCATGCGCGCCACCTCGAAGCTGCGCGACAGCTGCGGCTTGAAGTCGTCGATCAGGCAGATCTTCGCGGTGGTGCCGCCCATGTCGAACGACAGCACCTGGTTGAGCCCGCACTCGGCGGCGACGTTGCGCGCCAGGATGGCACCGCCGGCCGGCCCCGATTCGACGAGGCGGATGGGGAAGGCGCGCGCCGTCTCGATCGTCGTGACGCCGCCGCTCGACATGACCAGCAGCAGCGGACAGGCGACGCCGCCTGCGCGCAGCCGCGTCTCCAGCCGGCCGAGATAGCCCGACATCAGCGGCTGGACGTAGGCGTTGGCGAGCGCCGTCGAGAAGCGCTCATACTCGCGCATCTCCGGGCAGACGTCGGCCGAGCGGGTGATCGCGACGTCGGGCAGCGCCTCGGCCAGGATCGCCGCGGCACGGTCCTCGTGCGCCGGATTGACGTAGCTGTGCAGGAAGCCGACGGCGACGGCGGCGACGTTCGCCGCGCGCAGCGCCGGAACCAGCGCCGCGACCGCGGCCTCGTCGAGCGGCAGCAGCACCTCGCCGTCGGCGGCGATCCGCTCCGGCACGGCGAATCGCAGGTCGCGCGGCGCCAGCGGCTCCGGCCGCTCCATGTAGAGGTCGTACTGGTCGAAACGGTGCTCGTAGGCCATCTCGACCGCGTCGCGGAAACCTTCGGTCGTGACCAGCGCGGTCCGTGCGCCCTTGCGTTCGATCAGCGCATTGGTCGCCAGGGTCGTGCCGTGGATAACCAGGCCGACATCCGCGGCGGCCACGCCGGCCTCGGCCAGCACGCCCGCCACCCCCTCCATGACGCCGCGTTCCGGTGCGCCGTGCGTGGTCAGCACCTTTGCCGTGGTGCGGGATCCGCCATGCTCCAGCACGACGTCGGTGAAGGTACCGCCGATGTCGATGGCGATGCGCTTTTCGCTCATCCGCTGGTCAGCCTCGCTGGATAGGGAAGGGACGTATCGGGAAACTATGCGTGAGGCGCGTCCCGCGCGGAAGACGGCCGGTCCGCCGGTCCGCCGCGGGTGCCCGAAGGACATGTCCGATCATTCGCATGTTGGCAGGGCGGACCTCTGCCGTTAGGTTAGTCGGTCGCAGCAGCGCCCACCTCGATGGGCGTCGTTGTCCGGGACGGAACCGGGGATATCCGTCGGGCGTGACGCGAGGTGCGGAAAGTGCCGGCGTAACGTCCGTCATGCTGTCGAACTCCCCGGGGTTCGTCCCTTCAACCCGAGCGCAGCCCAAGAGGAGGGCCGCGCCCGGCGTCGGCGCGTCAAAAGCCGCCGCCGGCGCGCGCTCTCGCTTCGTGAGGACCGCCTGTGAGCCAGCTTCCGCCCGCCCAGGGCCTGTACGACCCGTTGAACGAGCACGATTCCTGTGGTGTCGGCTTCGTCGCCGACGTCAAAGGACGCAAAAGCCATGCCATCGTCCGGCAGGGGCTGCGCATTCTCGAAAATCTGGAGCATCGCGGCGCCGTCGGTGCCGATCCGCTGGCCGGTGACGGTGCGGGCATCCTGATCCAGACGCCGGACGCCTTCCTGCGTGCCGTGACTGCCGATCTGGGCATCACGCTGCCCGCCTTCGGCGACTATGCGGCCGGCATGGTCTTCCTGCCGAAGGACGCCGACCGGCGCCGCACGTTCGAGGAACTGCTCGAAGGTCTGGTCGCCGAGGAGGGGCAGGTCCTGCTCGGCTGGCGCGACGTGCCGGTGGATCCTTCCGGGCTGGGCGAGACGGTGAAGCCGACGGAGCCGGCGGTGCGCCAGATCTTCGTCGGCCGCGGCGAGGGGACGCCCGACCAGGACACCTTCGAGCGCAAGCTCTACATCATCCGCAAGCGTGCGGCGAACGGCGTCCGTGCCCGGCAGACGCCGGGGATCGAGGACTTCTACGTTCCGTCGCTGTCCTCGCGGACGATCGTCTACAAGGGCATGCTGCTCGCGGCCCAGGTCGGCGCCTATTACCTGGACCTCCAGGACGAGCGGATGGACAGCGCACTGGCGCTCGTCCACCAGCGTTTCTCGACCAACACCTTCCCGTCCTGGCGCCTCGCGCATCCGTTCCGCATGGTCTGCCACAACGGCGAGATCAACACGCTCCGCGGCAACGTGAACTGGATGGCGGCCCGCCGCCATTCGATGAAGTCGAAGCTGTTCGGCGACGATCTCGACAAGCTCTGGCCGCTGATCCCGGAGGGCCAGTCGGACACGGCCTCGTTCGACAACGCCCTCGAGCTGCTGGTGCAGGGCGGCTACAGCCTCGCCCACGCCATGATGCTGCTGATCCCCGAGGCGTGGGCCGGCAACAAGCTGATGGATGAGGAGCGGCGGTCGTTCTACGAGTATCACGCCGCCCTGATGGAGCCGTGGGACGGCCCGGCGGCGGTCGCCTTCACCGACGGCCGGCAGATCGGCGCGACGCTCGACCGCAACGGCCTGCGCCCGGCGCGCTGGCTGCTGACGGACGACGACCTCGTCGTCATGGCGTCCGAGATCGGCGTGCTCGACATCCCGCCCGAGAAGATCGTCAAGCAGTGGCGGCTTCAGCCGGGCAAGATGTTCCTCATCGACCTGGAAGAGAAGCGGATCGTCGACGACGCCGAGCTGAAGCAGCAACTCGCGCGCGCCCACCCCTACAAGGAGTGGCTGGGCAAGACGCAGTTCAAGCTGGAGGAACTGCCGGCGGCGAACGCCGGCGGTGATGCCGCCCGCGCCGCGACCAATCTCGCCCGCAGCGACGTGCCGCTCCTCGATCTGCAGCAGTCGTTCGGCTACACCCAGGAGGACATCAAGTTCTTCCTGCAGCCGATGGCCATCGCCGGCGACGACCCGGTCGGCTCGATGGGCGCCGACACGCCGATCTCGGTCCTCTCCGACCAGAGCAAGACGCTCTACAGCTACTTCAAACAGAACTTCGCCCAGGTCACCAACCCGCCGATCGACCCGATCCGCGAGGAGCTGGTGATGTCGCTGGTCTCGATGATCGGGCCACGGCCGAACCTGCTCGACCTCGAATCGGGCGGCTCGCACCTGCGGCTGGAGGTGAAGCAGCCGATCCTGACCAACGAGGAATTGGACAAGATCCGCACGGTGACCGACGTCGTCGGCGCGTTCCGCACGCGCACGCTCGACACCACCTGGGCGGCCGAGGAAGGCCCGGCCGGCATGGCGGCCGCCGTCGAGGCCCTGTGCCGCGACGCCCACCAGGCCGTGCTGGACGGCTTCAACATCCTGATCCTGTCGGACCGCGGCACCGGCCCCGACCGCATCGCCATCCCGGCACTGCTCTCGACTTCGGCGGTCCATCATCACCTGATCCGCGAGGGCGAGCGCACCGAGACGGGCATCGTCGTCGAGACGGGCGAGGCGCGCGAGGTGCACCATTTCTGCCTCCTCGCCGGCTATGGCGCCGAGGCGATCAACCCCTACCTCGCGTTCGAGACCATCAAGGCGTTGCGCGAGGATCTGCCGGACGCCGTCAGCGACGAAAAGGCGGCGAAGAACTTCGTCAAGGCGATCAACAAGGGCCTGCTGAAGGTCATGTCCAAGATGGGCATCTCGACCTATCAGTCCTATTGCGGCGCCCAGATCTTCGACGCCGTCGGCCTCTCCACGCCGTTCGTGTCGCGCTACTTCACCGGCACGGCGACCATGGTCGAGGGCGTCGGGATCGAGGAGATCGCCCGCGAGACGGTGGAGCGCCATCGCCTCGCCTATGGCGACGCGCCGGTCTACCGCAACATGCTCCCCGTCGGCGGCGAGTACGCCTATCGCCTGCGCGGCGAGGCGCACAACTGGAACCCGGACAGCATCGCCAAGCTGCAGCACGCGGTTCGCGCCAACCTGCCGGACACGTGGCGCGAATACGCCCAGCTGATGAACGACCAGTCGAAGCGGCTGATGACGCTGCGCGGGCTGCTCGACCTGAAGCCCGCCGACGGCCCGGTGCCGCTCGACGAGGTCGAGCCGGCGGCCGAGATCGTGAAGCGCTTCTCCACGGGCGCCATGTCCTTCGGATCGATCAGCCGGGAGGCGCACACCACGCTGGCCGTGGCGATGAACCGCATCGGCGGCCGGTCGAACACGGGCGAGGGCGGCGAGGAGCCGGACCGCTACGTGCCGATGCCGAACGGCGATTCGATGCGCTCGCGCATCAAGCAGGTGGCGTCGGGCCGCTTCGGCGTCACGACCGAGTACCTGGTCAGTGCCGACGACATCCAGATCAAGATGGCGCAGGGCGCCAAGCCGGGCGAGGGCGGACAGCTGCCGGGCCACAAGGTCGACAAGGCGATCGCCAAGGTCCGCCACTCGACCCCCGGCGTCGGCCTGATCTCGCCGCCGCCGCATCACGACATCTACTCGATCGAGGACTTGGCGCAGCTCATCCATGACTTAAAGAACGTCAACCCAAGGGCGCGAATCAGTGTCAAACTCGTCTCCGAGGTCGGCGTCGGCACGGTCGCTGCGGGCGTGTCCAAGGCGAAGTCCGACCATGTGACGATCTCGGGCTTTGAGGGCGGCACGGGCGCGTCGCCGCTGACGTCGCTCACCCATGCGGGCAGCCCGTGGGAGATCGGCCTGGCCGAGACGCATCAGACTCTCGTCATGAACAACCTGCGCGGCCGCATCGCCGTGCAGGTCGACGGTGGCCTGCGGACGGGCCGCGACGTGGTCATCGGCGCGCTGCTCGGGGCCGACGAGTTCGGCTTCGCGACGGCGCCGCTGATCGCGATGGGCTGCATCATGATGCGCAAGTGCCACCTGAACACCTGCCCGGTCGGCATCGCGACGCAGGATCCCGTGCTGCGGGCGAAGTTCGCCGGCAAGCCCGAGCATGCGATCAACTACTTCTTCTTCATCGCGGAGGAGATGCGCGAAATCATGGCGGCGATGGGCTTCCGCACCGTCGACGAGATGATCGGCCGGACGGACCGGCTGGACATGCGCCGTGCCGTCGACCACTGGAAGGCGCACGGCCTCGACCTGGCGAAGCTGCTCTACCGGCCGAAGGTCGGGCCGGAGATCCGCACCTTCAATTCGGAGACGCAGGATCACGGGCTCGTGCACGCCCTCGACCATACGCTGATCGAGAAGGCGCGGCCGGCGCTCGACAACCGGACGCCCGTCGTGATCGAGACCGAGGTGCGGAACGTCAACCGGACGGTCGGCGCCATGCTGTCGGGCGAGGTGGCGAAGACGTACGGCCATGCCGGCCTGCCGGAGGACACGATCGTCATCCGTGCCCACGGCGTCGGCGGCCAGAGCTTCGGCGCCTGGCTCGCGACCGGCGTGACGCTGGAACTGTCGGGCATCGCCAACGACTATGTCGGCAAGGGCATGTCCGGCGGCCGGATCGTCGTCTATCCGCCGGCGAACGCGCCGCTGAAGCCGACCGAGAACATCATCGTCGGCAACACGGTGCTCTACGGCGCGATCCAGGGCGAGGCCTACTTCAACGGCGTGGCGGGCGAGCGTTTCGCGGTGCGCAATTCGGGCGCGTCCGCCGTGGTCGAAGGCTGCGGCGATCACGGCTGCGAGTACATGACCGGCGGCATCGTCGTCGTGCTCGGCCAGACCGGCGTCAACTTCGCGGCCGGCATGAGCGGCGGTATCGCCTATGTCTGGGACCCCGACGGCCGTTTCGAGGAGCGCTGCAACCTCGACCAGGTCGAACTGGAGCCGATCGCCCATGAGGCGACGGAGCCGGCCCCGGCCGCGGGCGGCGTCGACCTCTCCGACATGACCCGGCACGATGCCGTGCGGCTGCGCGGCCTGATCGAGCGGCACATGCACTACACGAACAGTGCGCGCGCCCGCGAGATCCTGGCCGACTGGCCGGCCAACGTCGGAAAGTTCGTCAAGGTCATGCCCGTCGATTATCGGCGCGCGCTGCGCGAGCTCGCAGAAGAGCGCGCGGCCGCCGTCGCCGCGGAATAGGAGCCAGCCATATGGGCAAGCCCACCGGTTTCATGGAGTTTCCGCGCCGGGAGCGCGGCTACGTCAAACCCCAGGAGCGTCTGCGCACCTGGAAGGAGTTCCTCACGCCGCTGGCCGATGCCGACCTGCGGGTTCAGGCGGCGCGCTGCATGGATTGCGGCGTGCCCTTCTGTCACACGGGCTGCCCCGTCAACAACCAGATCCCGGACTGGAACGACCTCGTCTATCACGACGACTGGCGCGAGGCGCTGATCAACCTGCACTCGACCAACAACTTCCCGGAGTTCACCGGCCGGATCTGTCCGGCGCCGTGCGAGGAAGCCTGCGTCCTCAACATCAACGACACCCCGGTCGCCATCAAGACGATCGAATGCGCCATCATCGACCGCGGCTTCGCCGAAGGCTGGGTGGTGCCGCAGCTGCCGGACCGGAAGACGGGCAAGCGCGTCGCGGTGGTCGGTTCGGGCCCGTCCGGCATGGCCTGCTCCCAGCAGTTGGCACGCGCCGGCCATGACGTCACGCTGTTCGACCGGCAGGACCGCATCGGCGGGCTGATGCGCTACGGCATTCCTGACTTCAAGTTCGAGAAGTGGCAGATCGACCGCCGGATGGAACAGATGGCGGCCGAGGGCGTGACGTTCCGCCCGGGCGTCCATGTGGGCGTCGACATGCCGGCGCAGGAACTGCTCGACGGCTTCGACGCCGTGGTCCTCACGGGCGGGTCCGAGGTGCCGCGCGACCTGCCGCTGCCGGGGCGGGAACTCAACGGCGTGCATTTCGCCATGGACTTCCTGCGCCAGCAGAACCGCCGCGTCGCCGGCCTTGACGTCCCGGCCGACCAGGCGATCTCGGCCAAGGGCAAGCATGTCGTCGTCATCGGCGGCGGCGACACGGGCTCCGACTGCATCGGCACGTCGAATCGTCATGGTGCCGCTTCGGTCACGCAGATCGAGATCCTGCCGAAGCCGCCGGAGCGCGAGAACAAGGACCTCGTCTGGCCCTATTGGCCGCAGAAGCTGCGGACGTCCTCCTCGCACGAGGAGGGCGCCGAGCGCGACTGGGCGATCGGCAGCAAGGCGTTCCTCGACGACGGCAAGGGCAATGTGCGGGCCCTCAAGGCGACGCGCGTCGAATGGAAGACCGGCCCGGACGGCCGTCTCGCCATGGCCGACGTGCCGGGCAGCGAGATGGAGCTGAAGGCCGACCTCGTCCTGCTGGCGATGGGCTTCGTCCATCCGACGCACCAGGGCCTGCTCGAGCAGCTCGGCGTGAAGCGCGACGCGCGCGGCAATGTCGAGGCCGACACCGAGCGCTACCGGACATCGGTCGACAAGGTGTTCGCCGCCGGCGACATGCGGCGCGGTCAGTCGCTGGTCGTGTGGGCGATTCGCGAAGGCCGTCAGGCGGCGCGCGCCGTCGATGCGTTCCTGATGGGCACTACGGAGCTTCCCCGCTGATGCGTGCCGTCGTCTGCGAAACCCTCGGAACGCCCGATACGCTGGTCGTGCACACCGACTGGCCCGAGCCGGAACCCGGCCCGGGCCAGGTGAAGGTCCGCCTGCTGGCGCGGGCCGTCCAGTATGTCGACGTCCTGATGGTGGCCGGCCAGTACCAGACCAAGCCACCGGTGCCCTTCATCCCGGGCGGCGAGGCGGCCGGCGAGGTGGTGGCGCTGGGCGAGGGGGTCACCGGCTTCTCGGTCGGCGACATGGTCATGAGCCGGCACAGCCCGAGCGGCGCCTTCGCCGAATTCGGCGTGTCGCCGGCCGACCAGACGATGCTGATTCCGCAGGGCCTGGGCGTCGAAGCGGCCGCCGGCTTCCGCTCCGCCTACTCGACGGCCTATCACGCCCTGGTGCAGCGCGGCCGACTGCAGCCCGGCGAGACACTGCTGGTGCACGGGGCGGCCGGCGGCATCGGCCTCGCCGCGGTCCAGGTCGGCAAGGCGCTCGGCGCCACGGTCATCGGCGCCGCCTCCACCGAGGAGAAGCGCGCGCTGGTGCTGGAGAACGGCGCCGACTACGTCATCGGCTACGACCCCGTCGTCGATGGTCGCGGCAGCTTCCGCGACAAGGTGAAGGAGCTGACCGGCGGCCGCGGTGCCGACGTGGTCTACGATCCGGTCGGCGACTGGGTGTTCGAGGAATCGATGCGCTGCCTGAACTGGGGCGCGCGCATCCTGATCCTGGGCTTCCTCGGCGGCGGCCCCGCCATGGCGCGCACCAATCACCTGCTGATCAAGGGCGCCTCTGCCGTCGGCGTGCGGCTCGGCGGCTTCGTCGAGGCCGAACCGGAGACTGCGGCGGAGAATCTGCGCGTGCTGTGCGATTGGGCCTCGAAGGGCCGGGTGAAGCCTCACGTGTCCCACGTCCTGCCGTTGGAGAAGGCGGCCGAGGCACTCCAGCTCCTCGTGGATCGCAAGGTCGTCGGCAAGGCCGTCCTGAGCGGATGACCCCACGTCGGCGGATACTGCGCCGCGCTGATACACTCTGCCGAGAAATTGTGCCGATACGGGCGAAGTGGCCGGAACCGCGGTGTCCGGCGCGGGTTCCAGAACGGAAGCCGCACGACCGGTCAGGGTCGTCGCGGTGGTCCGTATCAGGAAGGAGCTGGCGCTCCGCCCGCATGGTGTCTGGCAGTACGAGCGATGTGTCGGTTTCGCTGGACGTGGGCGGGGAGACGGCCCCCGACGACGTCCGCCGCCGCCTGACGGAGGAGATACCGCGGCTGCGGCGGTACGCGCGCGTTCTCGTGCGCGACCCGGCCTACGCGGACGATCTCGTGCAGGACTGCCTGACGCGCGCCGTTGCGCGACTGGACAGCTACGAGCCGGGGACGAACCTTCGGGCGTGGCTGTTCGTTATCCTGCGTAACGTGGTCATCAACGACTATCATCGTGGCCGCCGTGGCCCCGCACTCACCGAACTGTCGGAAGCCCACGCCAGCGTGTCGACGGCGGCCGATCAGGAGCAGCGGCTGATGCTCGACGAGGTCCGCCAGGCGGTCGAGAAGCTGCCGGAGGAGCAGCGCGACATCATCCTTCTGGTTCCTGTGGAGGGATTGGCGTATGAGGAAGTTGCACAAATCCTGGATATCCCTATAGGTACGGTGCGTTCCAGGTTGTCACGGGCCAGGACGGCCCTGCGCGATCTGCTCGCGCGTGGGAGTGCCGGGGAGAGGGGAAACTGATGGCTCGACCCGAGATGGTGTCTGAAGAAGATATCCAGGAATATATCGACGGGCGGGCGTCTCCCGCCCTGCGTGCGCAGGTCGATGCGTTTCTCGCCGCCAATCCGAAGCGGCAGGCCGAAGTCCAGGCGTTGCTGCGCCAGCAGGAGGCTCTGCGCCGGCTCGGCACGGAGATCCTGGCAGAACCGATTCCCGATCGGTTGCAGGAGATCCTGCGCCGGATCCCCGACAAGCGCCGCTGACCCAATTTTTTCGCGTTCCAGGGAACGCTTTCAGTCGAGGGCGGTTTGACGAGTGTGCGATCCGCGGGGGTCGCACATTCATCCCCCTCACCCCGCAATACCGACTCCCTTCCTACTAGGGCCGTCCTCCGGGCGGCCCCTTTTTTCGTTGCGCCGACGATGTGTCGGCGACGGAGAGAGAGTACGTGCTCGGGTTAGCGCGCGCCTTCACGGATGCATTCGCGCCCCTTCGTGATCCTGTCGGCGAGTTTCTTCTCGGCGCGGAGCGCGATGCCGACGAGCCGGGCCGTGTGGGGTGCGAACTGGGAAAACACCGCGCGATTGGCCGCGTCGTGACCAGTGGAGAACATTTCCTCGATAAAGGCCGACGTCGTCACCTCGCGCTCCAGCGCGCGCTGATGAATTCTTCTGAGGGTTTCCTCATCCGCCGCAAGCACGATCATGGGCTGGATCGTCATCGGGTTCTACAGATTGCCGGCAGCATCGCGGTATCCTTCTCCGACGATCGTCGGCGACTGAGCGGTGACGCCGCTCGTCGGGAAGGCGGCGGCCTTCAGTTTCTGCCATACGGCGAGATCATCGCGCACGACGACTGCGATTTTGGTATCGAACGTGCGGCCACTTCCGTTCGGGGAACCGGGATCCCTCAGCACTTACCGCATTCGACGCGGTGATGCGGATCGCTGCCCGGCTCCGGTTTCAGTCGGGTGCCGGGCCCCGTGCCACGGTACGTCCGGCGCGCTCGGCCGTGTTTCGGGCGCGCGACGATCTCGACGGTCGCTGCTTCGAAACAGTCCGCTCGAAGGATATCGAGACCGTCACCCGGCTCGACCGTTACGAACTGGCGCGGCACTTCCGCAGCGCCTTCGGCATACCGCCGGGCCGCTGGCTCGCCATGAGAAAGACATGAGTTTCAGGAGCGGGCCCAACGCCCGCGGGTAGCCGCGTCACCCAGAGGTCCGGCGGCTCCTCCGCTCTTGTCGTTGGCGGTTCCGGCCACCGATGACCTCGGTCTGATACAGAGATTCGGGACGCTTCAAGCTGTCCGGACAAAAGTCCGGGGCATCATTGGTTGGGGATCCGCCTTTTGCTGGGCTCAATTATCAGAGAGTACAAATTCCCTGCGCTGTAGATTGATGAGCGGCATCCAAGCGGGTTATTCGTTCTCCCTGAAGTTCGATGCGGTGGCCGACAATGAAATCCAATTCACTCACTGCCTTCTCGGCGCTGCCGCCCCACTGGGTAATCGACACGGTGTTTGGTGCCGATTTGGCCGCGCGCCTGCTTTTGTTCGTGCTGGAGCGGGAATCGGTCTTTGCCGATACGACGATTGGCGACAGCGCGAACAGAACTGTTCGCAAAGCCGTACGCAGTTCGCGCGCCACACGGGATTTCGGAGAATTGCACGGCGAACTGGAGGAGCGGTTTCGCGGCCTGATGCCCTCCGCGATATCACGCCTGGGGCTCGCGCCCTTTGCGCTGACGGGCCTTTCGATGGAACTGGCGGCACATGGTGACGGCGACTTCTATCAACGGCACATCGACACGTTTGTGGCCGGCGGCGCGTCGACATCCGATAGAATGCTGACGGGCGTCTATTATTTCCATGTCGTTCCCCGCCCGTTCACGGGCGGCGAGTTGAGGCTCCATTCGCTCCGTGTCGCCGAAGACGGCGGCAGCCATGTGGACGTCGAGCCGCGGGACGACCGCATGCTGCTGTTCCCCGCTTGGGTCCCGCATGAGGTGCGCCCCGTCTCGTGTCCGGGCGGCGGTTTCGCTCAGTCCCGCTTCGCCATCAACTGCTGGTATCTGGGCAAGTCGATCTGAGCGACCCTCGCCATCCGGCGCGTCAGGGCGCCTCGCTGGGAGCCGACGCGACCATCTTCTCTCCTTCCAGTCGTACGAGAAAGTCTAGCGCCTCCTCACGGATAGCAGCTTCCGGCGCATCGTAGGCGTCCATGAGAGCCGCCACAATGGAGTCCAGGCTCTGCGGGGCCTCCATCAGGCGCCAGATGTGCGCCCCGACGGCATTAAGGTTGAAATACTGGCCCGTCTCTACGCTCATCATGACCAACTCGTTGTTGACGACGGCGCTCAGTACGTGTTGCCGGCGCCGATAGATCGGATCGCTCGAAACTTCCATATTCACGCTTTCAGCTTCGTGCTGTCGCTCCATGCGCCACGACGTGAGTAATAGATGCGTCGGTGGATTTTTTACACAACATTTTCGCGATCGTGCTACGACGGATCGACATGGCTAGGTCCGGGAGGTCCGCACAAGCTGCGTGACGGGCGGACGGAACCAGTTCAGCCAATTGGGGATGCATAGCATGAGCGAGATCAATGGTAAGGATCGGGCCATGGATCCCCCTGCGGCGAAGCAGCCGTGGCAGACGCCCGACTTTGAAGTCCTCCCCGTGCAGCAGGCCGCGAACAACGGTCTCGTCGCGCCCGGTGACGGCACCTTTTCGCCGTCACCGACCGGGAGCTAATTTCAGACATCCATGTCGTTTTTCGCTGGCCTCGCCTGCGCGAGCTCGGTTGACCAGCGGGAAACCGAGCGTCTCAGCAGCATCGCCGTCACTTATGGCGGTGGCACGGGCAGGGTCTGGCGTGGCGACACCGCTGCACTTGTTCTGACGCCGCGTGCGTTCACCGCGGAAGACAGTCTGGATCGTCTCCCGGCGGCCTTCATGGGCGACATGTCGCGGCTGGTGTTCGACGGGCGGCTGGACAATCGTGACGAGATGATCGCGTCCCTGAACTTGCCTGCGTCCGACGCCGCACGGCGCGGCGATGCCGCGTTGGTGATGGCGGCGCTCGAACGCTGGGGCGTCGACGCCTGCCCCCGTTTCATCGGTTCGTTCGCCCTTGCCTGGTGGAACGAGGTCGACCGCAGGCTGGTGCTGGCGGTGGATGCCACCGGCGGTCGGGCGATATTCGCGCACGGCGATGGCGAAAGGCTCTGTTTCGCGACACGCCCGTTGGCCGTGCTCGCTTTTCCCGATGTCGATCGGCGCATCGACGAATCGGCGATGGCCCACCTGCTGCTCGCGCGCGCGATGCCCGCAGGCGCGACCCCGTTTCACGGCGTCTTCCGTCTCCCGCCCGCCGGCCTGCTCCTCTGGCACAAGGGCAGTTGCTCTGTCCGCCGCTACTGGCAGCCGGATCTCGAGCGCAGGATCCGCTATCGGGACCCGCGGGACTATGTGGAAGCGGGCCGCGAGATGCTGGACCGGGTGGTCGCGCCGAGCCTTAGGACGACGGGTGCGGTTGCGTGCCAACTGTCGGGCGGACTCGATTCGTCGGGTGTCGCGGCAACGGCCGCGCGCCTGCTGGACCCGACGCGCCTCCACGCGTTCACGTCGGTTCCCAACTCCGCAGTGCCCCTGCCGGCGGAGCGTCCGCGGGCGTTTTATGACGAAGGGGCGCTCGCACGCGCCACGGCCGCCCTCTACCGGAACATCGACGCACACTTCGTTCCCGCGGGGGATATCACCCGGGGCGAGGATGACGCGACCCGGCTGTTCTGGGAATTCGGCATCCCCGTGCGCAATTTCATGAATCTGGCCGCTTGGGAGCCACTCTATTCCCGCGCGCGCGAAGCCGACGCCTCTGTCATGCTGACGGGTACCTCCGGCAACTACACGCTGTCGTGGAAGAGCGAAGCACTGCTTGCCGATCTCGCTCGTTCCGGACGAGTGGTGGCGGTGGCCCGGCAACTCCGCGGCCTGCACCGTCACGGCTATCGGCTCCGATTGCAGATCCGGCAGAACCTGCTCGCTTATGCCGTCCCGGCCCGCATCCGCACCGCAATCCGACGACTGCGTGGTACTGACAACGACTGGCAGTCGCGATCGTCCGCAACCGCAGCGCTCGCAGCAAGCGTCGATGCGCGTGAGATCACCGACACCATGCTCATCGGCTCGAGCGGGGGCGATCGCGACCGCCGCGTTCGCCTCGTTTACCTGGAGAAGAACTGGTCGCAGAACCAATGGCTGGCGGCGCATCCCTATGTCACCGGATGCGACCTGCGCGATCCGCTTGGGGATCGCAGGATGGTGGAATTCTGCCTAGCGCTTCCGCCCGAGCTTTGGCAGCGGGACGGCCGGCCTCGCTCCTTTGCGCGCGACGTGCTCAGCGACCGTGTGCCGCCGCGGGTGGTGAACGAACATAAGCGCGGCTATCAGAATGGAGACTGGTTCCACCGGCTGACGCAGCTACGGCCCGTCTTCATGGATGAACTAGACCGGCTGGAGGCATCGCCGGCGGCGCGGCGGATGATCGACCTGCCACGCCTGCGCGCCATGGCGGAGGATTGGCCCGTCGACGCGGATGCCGCCATGGCGCGCGCCACGGACATGCTCGACCTGTTCGGTCGCGGCATACACTACGGCCGGTTCATCCGCTGGGTGGAGCAGTCGAACGGCTAGAGATAGCCGAGCCGTGCCATCACGTCGCCATGGTCGCGCTCGATGCGTGTGGCTTGGGCGGGGGTGAGGGTGTCCCGCCAGCCGCCTGCAATCCCGCGGCGGAAAAAGGGCCGATCGCCGCGCAGGCTTTCGGGGAACTTCCCGGCCGATTCCTCGGCGCGCAACCGGTCGAACCGCGTCGCCGCAACCGCCGCCTCGATCGCTGCGTCGCTGCTGGACCAGCCGAGCGTCGCGCAGACCCGTTTCAAGGTCGAGGCCAGGTCGGCGACCATGTCCTCGTAGCGGATCGTCAACGGGTCGTGGCCGGAGTCGTCGAGCCAGCTCAATACATGATTGCGCCAGGTCGAATAATGCTGCGGCAAGTGGAAGTGAGCGGAATTGGCCTTGGCGGCGACGCGATAGGCGGGGTCGGCCATCAGGTCGATCGCCCGGTCGATATCCACTTCGAAATGATGCGCGAACGATGCCGCTACGTCGCGCGGATCGCGCACCAGATAGATGGTGGCTGCGGTGACATCCGAAGGAAACAGCGCCTCGCCGTCTGCCGTGCGCATCCAGCAGTCGTGAATCTTCCAGATGGTCGTCTGGCGCCCCTGGGTATCGATCAAGCCATAGATCTTCGGGCGAAGGAGATGCACCTCCTCTGCCGACAGGTCGGATGAATCGATGTCGAGCGCCATGTCGAGGCGATGGCGCATCGCCAGGAATATGCCGATGTTGTTCGTCATGCGGGCGAGGTCGAAAGCGGCCTCGCCGTCGCGCAGCGCGCCGAGCGCGATCCGCATCCAGGTGTTGCCAGATTTGGGATAGGACGCCAGCCACACATTTTCTCGCGGCGCGGCGCGCATCATCGCAGACCCCCCATCAATCTGCCGAGGTCGTCGCCATGCCGCGCGAGGGTGTCGAGCCCGTTCGGCACGACCAGCGCGTGATGCGCCAACTGCCCTCCAAGCAGCGCACAGTCCGCGAACACCTGGTCCGAGCGGCCCAGCAATCCCGCCGCAATGCGGCGATATACATTCTCATAAAGCATGCGCACCGCAGGCAGTCCGTCCAGCGCCTCGATGCGCAAGCCGCTCTCCCGCAACTGGAGGTGGATCTGACACACGCCGTCGAGGTGAGTCCGCGCCGGCTGGAAAAGGTCGGTGACCTTCCGGTCGAATTTCTGGAGTTGGACGGTGTTGCGCAAATAACGGCCCGGCGCGATGCCGAGCTTATCGAGCGTGTCGCGCCACATCTTCTGCCGTGGATAAGTCGGCAGCACCAAGGGTCCACCCTCGGCTCGGATATCGATTACCGTGACGTCGTCGGACAGCAGCCGGGCGCCTTGTGCCAGCAGCAGCGCCGCGAGCGTCGATTTGCCTGCGCCCGAATGCCCGGCCATAGCGAAGACCTTGCCTTCATATTCGACGCAGCTCGCATGAAGCGGCAGGAGGCCCCGCTGATGACAGAGAAATCCGAGGACGGATCCCAGCAGGAACAGCGCCACGTCCGCGGTGTCCGGAGAATGCGCGGTATCGATAACGACCTCGTTTCCGTCGCGTACGAGATAGTCCGCGACGTTCCGGACGGTAAATCGCAGCCAGCCCCGCTCGTTGACCTGAACCAGCGGGTGCTTGCGCACCGTACCGTCCAGCTCCCCGGGTACTTGGCCCATCCGGATCCAGATGTCCGGACGCCGGTCATCGCCGCTCCATGGCAGAAGCTCAGGTACCGGCCATTCGGTACGCACGCGCCAGCCGCAAAGAGAATGATCGCTCGTCCCTGCAATCACAGACACCCCAGTCGCCATCTGCTCCGACGCGCCCTTTGTATGGGTCACTCCCACTCGATCGTGCCCGGGGGCTTGCTGGTGATGTCGTAGGTCACGCGGTTGATGCCGCGGACCTCGTTGATGATGCGGGTGGCGGTGCGACCGAGGAAGGCGTGGTCGAAGGGGTAGTAGTCGGCGGTCATGCCGTCGGTCGAGGTGACGGCGCGCAGCGCGCAGGCGAAGTCGTAGGAGCGTTCGTCGCCCATCACGCCGACGGTGCGCACCGGCAGCAGCACCGCGAAGGCCTGCCAGATGGCGTCGTAGAGGCCGGCGTTGCGGATCTCCTCCAGGTAGATCGTGTCGGCCTGGCGCAGGATCTCCAGCTTGTCCGGGGTAATCTCGCCGGGGATGCGGATGGCGAGGCCGGGGCCGGGGAAGGGGTGGCGGCCGACGAAACTGTCCGGCAGGCCCAGTTCGCGGCCGAGGGCGCGCACCTCGTCCTTGAAGAGTTCGCGCAGCGGCTCGACCAGCTTCATGTTCATGCGCTCGGGCAGGCCGCCGACATTGTGGTGCGACTTGATCGTGACGCTGGGGCCGCCGATGAACGAGACGGATTCGATCACGTCGGGATAGAGCGTGCCCTGGGCCAGGAAGTCGGCGCCGCCGATTTTCTTCGCCTCGGCCTCGAAGACGTCGATGAAGGTGGCGCCGATCGTCTTGCGCTTCTTCTCGGGGTCGGAGATGCCGGCGAGCTTGCCGAGGAAGAGGTCGCCGACGTCCGCGTGGACGAGCGGGATGTTGTAGTGCTCGCGGAAGAGGGCGACGACCTCGTCGGCCTCGCCGGCGCGCATCAGGCCGGTGTCGACGAAGACGCAGGTGAGCTGGTCGCCGATCGCCTCGTGCAGCAGGACCGCGACGACGGAACTGTCGACGCCACCCGACAGGCCGCAGATCACGCGGCCCTTGCCCACCTGCGCGCGCACCCGCTCGATCGCGTGTTCCTTGAACGCGGCCATGGTCCAGTCGCCGCGGCATCCGGCGATGGCGTGGGTGAAGTTGCGCAGCAGCTGCGCGCCGTGCGGCGTGTGCATCACCTCGGGGTGGAACTGGACCCCATAGAAGCGGCGGGCGTCGTCGGCGATGGCGGCGAAGGGCGCCCCGTTGCTGGTGCCCACGACGCGGAAGCCCTCGGGCAGGCTGATGACGCGGTCGCCGTGGCTCATCCAGACCTGCTCGCGGGCGCCCTTCGGCCAGACGCCCTCGAACAGGGCGCAGTCGTCGATCACGTCGACGAAGGCGCGGCCGAATTCGCGGTGATGGCCGCCCTGCACCTCGCCGCCCAGCTGCGCCACCATCGTCTGCTCGCCATAGCAGATGCCGAGGACGGGCAGGCCGAGCCGGAACACTGCGTCGGGGGCGCGCGGCGTGTCCAGCTTGGTGACCGAGGCCGGCCCGCCGGAGAGGATGATGCCGCGCGGGTCGAACGCGCGCAGCCCCGCCTCGTCGATCCGGTTGAACGGCACGATCTCGCAATAGACGCCGGACTCGCGCACGCGCCGGGCGATGAGCTGGGTGACCTGGGAGCCGAAGTCGAGGATCAGGATGCGGTCGCTCATATGTGCCACCCGAGAGGGAGAGGGAGGAAACGGATCGCGGCCGCGCCGGACGGGGTCCGGGGCGGCCGATGCGGAATGTCGAAGATCATGCGAAGCGGTCCAGCCCGTACCAGCCGTAGGCGCGTTCGGCGATCGCGGTGCCCCATTCGCGGCTGTGGCGCTGGGCGATCAGGGTGCCGCCCATCGCCTCGTAGAAGAAGCGCGCCGGATTTCCGTCCAGCACCCAGATCGCCGCCGCCTTGTGCCCGTCGCGCGACAGGCGCGCGAACATGGCGTGCAGCAGCCGCTGCCCGACACCCTGTCCGCGCGCGGCGTCGCCGACATAGAGGGTGTACACCTCGCCGTCGTGGGCCGCCATCCGGCGGGTCTGTTCCGGGCCGCAACTGCCGAAGCCGACCACGCCGCCGTCGCTCGCCTCGGCGACGAAGACCGAACCCATCGGCCGGCGCGCATCGCCGAGGTAGCGGCGCCACATCGCCCCCTGACGCTCCGGGGTCATCCGCAGGAGGACGTGATCCGGGACGAGGCCGGGATAGGTCGACCGCCAGCTTTCCGACTGGACGCGTCCGATGGCGCCGGCATCGGCCAGTTCGGCCGGTCTCACCGTCACGATGCCGGACCCGGCCGATGTCATCCGCCCATGCTCCCGGTACGTCCCTTCAGCGTCGGCTAGAGGCCGCCTCCGACATTGTAGTTCGGCGCTTCGCGCGTGACAGTGACATCGTGGACATGACTCTCGCGCAGGCCGGCGTTGGTGATGCGCAGGAAGCTGCAGTTGGTCTGCATGTCCGCGATCGTGCCGTTGCCGGTATAGCCCATGGCCGCCCTGAGGCCGCCGATCAGCTGATGCACGACGCCGTGGGCGGAGCCCTTGTAGGGGACCTGACCCTCGATGCCCTCGGGCACGAGCTTCAGCGTGTCCGCCACTTCCTGCTGGAAGTAGCGGTCGGCCGAGCCGCGCGCCATGGCGCCCACCGATCCCATGCCGCGATAGGCCTTGTAGGAGCGGCCCTGGTAGAGGAAGACCTCGCCCGGGCTCTCGTCGGTGCCGGCCAGCAGCGAACCGATCATGGCGCAGTCGGCACCGGCCGCGATCGCCTTGGCCAGGTCGCCCGAGGACTTGATGCCGCCGTCCGCGATGGCCGGCACGCCGTGGCGCCGGCATTCCTCGACGACTTCCATGATCGCCGTCAACTGCGGCACGCCGACGCCCGCCACGACGCGGGTAGTGCAGATCGAGCCGGGGCCGATGCCCACCTTCACGGCGTCCGCGCCGGCGTCGATCAGCGCGCGCGCGCCCTCGGCGGTGGCAATGTTGCCGGCGACGATCTGGGTGGAGTTCGACAGGCGCCGGATGGCGTGCACCGTGCCGAGCACGCCTTCGGAATGGCCGTGCGCCGTGTCGACGATGACCACGTCGACCTCGGCGTCGAACAGGGCCTCGGCCCGTTCTATACCTTGCGGTCCGACGCCCGTGGCCGCAGCCACACGCAGCCGTCCCTTTTCATCCTTCGCCGCGTCGGGATGGCGGGCCGCCTTCTCCATGTCCTTGACGGTGACCAAGCCGATGCAGCGATAGTCCTCGTCGACCACCACCAGCTTCTCGATGCGGTGCTGGTGCAGGATCCGCCGCGCCTCGTCGTGTGCCACGCCCTCGCGCACCGTGACGACGCGCTGCGTCATCAGTTCGGCCACGGGCTGCTTCGGGTCGTTGGCGAAGCGGACGTCGCGGTTGGTCAGGATGCCGACGAGCTTGCGCGTCTCCGGCTCGACCACCGGGATGCCGGAGATGCCGTACTGCTGCATGATCTGCAGCGCGTCGGCGAGCGGCGCGTTCGGGTGGATCGTCACGGGATTGACGACCATGCCCGATTCGAACTTCTTCACGCGCCGGACTTCGTCGGCCTGGCGTGCGGTGTCCATGTTCTTGTGGATGACGCCCAGGCCGCCGGCCTGGGCCATGGCGATGGCGAGGCGGCTTTCCGTGACGGTATCCATGGCGGCGGAGATCAGCGGGATCCCCAACTCGATGCCGCGCGTCAGACGCGTGCGCGTCGATGCCTGCGCCGGCAGCACCGCGGAGCGTCCGGGGCGCAACAGCACATCGTCGAAGGTCAGGGCGAGGGGGATGCGGTCCGGGTCGAAGGCGTTCATGCCAACCCCAATAATGGTTGGCGGCCCCTATTACACGAACCGCCGGGTAAAGTGAAGCGGTCGCGTCTCTCTGGCACCCTCAGCCGTCGTTCAGGTGGCAGGCGGAGATGCGGCCGGGGGCGACCTCGCGCAGTGCCGGCTGTTCCGTGCGGCACCGGTCCACCGCGAAGGGGCAGCGCGGATGGAAGTGACAGCCCGGCGGCGGGGACAGAGGCGAGGGTATCTCCCCCTTCACGGGCTCAAAGGTCCGCCGGCGTGAATCGAGTCGCGGCACCTCGCGCAGCAGGGCCTGCGTATAGGGGTGGTTGGGGGCGGCGAACAGTTCCTCCGTCGCCGCCATCTCCACCACGCGGCCGAGATACATGATGGCGACACGGTCGGAGAGGTGTTCGACGACGCCGAGGTCGTGGCTGATGAACAGGTAGGTCAGGCCGAGTTCGCTGCGCAGGTCCATGAAGAGGTTCAGGACCTGTGCCTGGATCGAGACGTCCAGGGCGGCGACCGCCTCGTCGCAGACCAGGAAGTCGGGCTTGACCGCGAGGGCGCGCGCGATGCCGATCCGCTGGCGCTGCCCGCCGGAGAACTGGTGGGGGTAACGGCGCTTGAAGCTGGGGTCGAGGCCGACCCGCAGCATCACCTCCTCGACATAGGCGTCGAGCCCCTGCGCCGACACCAGGCCGTGATGACGCGGTGCCTCGCCGATGATCTCGGCGACGCGCATGCGCGGATTGAGCGACGCGTAGGGGTCCTGGAAGATCATCTGGATCTTGAGGGCGGCGTCGCGGGCGTCCTTGCCCTTGAGAGCGGAGACGTCCCGGCCGCGGAAGGCGACGGTCCCCTCGCTCTGCGGCAGGATGCCGGCGATGATGCGCCCGAGCGTCGACTTGCCGCAGCCGGACTCGCCGACGAGGCCGACGACCTCGCCCTCGGCGATCGTGAGATCGACCTTGTCGACGGCACGGACGACCTGCTCCTGCACGTTGGCGCCCAGCAGGTTCGCCGCCTTCTCGGCGAGATCGAGCGTCTTGACGAAGCGCTTGCTGACCCCCCGCAACTCGACGAGCGTCCGTGCAGTGCTGGTCTTGCCGGCGTTGGCGATCTCGCTCGCGGTGGACGGCTGTGCCGTCGACGATGGCTGCGCGATGGTGTTCATGCCGCGCCCTCCAGGTGCGGATGGAAGCAGCGGATCTCGCGGTTGAGCAGGGGCGAGGTAAGATCCGGCTCGACCTCGCAGACCTTGTCGGCGCGGGGGCAGCGCGTGCGGAAGGCGCAGCCGGCGGGCAGGTTCAGCAGCGACGGAGTCATGCCCGGGATCTGTCGCAGCGGCTGGCCGCGGTTGTTCTGGCTCGGCACCGAGCCGATCAGGCCGTGCGTATAGGGGTGCAGCGGCCGGTCGAGAACCTCGTCGACGGTACCGGACTCGACCACGCGGCCCGCATACATCACGCAGACCTTGTCGGCGAGGCCGGCGACCACGGACAGATCGTGCGTGATCCAGATGAGGGCGGTGCGCGTCTCGCGTGCGAGCTTCTGCACCTCGTAGAGGATCTGGCCCTGGATCGTGACGTCGAGCGCGGTCGTCGGCTCGTCCGCGACGATCAGGTCGGGCTTGTTGATCAGCGCGATCGCGATCGAGACGCGCTGGCGCATGCCGCCGGAGAACTGGTGCGGGTAGGCATGGAGGCGCTCCTCCGGCGAGGCGATGCCGACCTGGCCGAGCGCGTCGCGCGCCCGCGCCAGCGCGTCGGCGCGGCTGACCTTCTCGTGCGCCTGGATGGCCTCGACCATCTGGGTGTCGATGCGCAGGACGGGGTTCAGCGTCATCATCGGGTCCTGGAAGATCATCGCGATCTTCTTGCCGCGCAGGTTGCGCATCCGGTCGTCGCCGTAACCGGCGATGTCCTCGCCGTTGAACAGGATGCGTCCGCCGACGATGCGGCCCGGCTCGTCCACCAGGCCCAGGATCGAGAAGCCGGTGACGGTCTTGCCGGAGCCGGATTCGCCGACGAGGCCGAGGATCTCGCCTCGGTTCACCGAGAAGGAGACGTCGTCGACCGCCTTCACGACGCCGGCCTTGGTGAAGAAGTGCGTCCTGAGATTCTCGACGACGAGGGCAGGGGTGTCTTGCGGCACGCGCGTTCCCGTTGCTGCGAGTGTCGTGGCGGGGGGACTTGCGACGGCGGCGGTCATCGCTGGAGGCGCGGGTTCAGCACGTCCCTGAGGCGATCGCCGACGAGATTGATGACGACGATGGTGATCAGCAGGGCCACGCCGGGGAACACGCTGATCCAGTATTTGCCGCTGAGCACGTACTTGAAACCGTTCGAGATGAGCAGGCCGAGCGACGGTTCGGTGATCGGCAGGCCGAGACCGAGGAAGGAGAGCGTCGCCTCGAGCGATATCGCATGCGCCACCTGTACCGTCGCGACGACGATCAGCGGCGGCAGCACGTTCGGAAGCATGTGCCGGAACAGGATGCGCCGCGTCGGCAGGGCGAGGCAGTGCGCCGCCTCCATATACTCCTTGCGGCGCTCGACCAGCGAACTCGCCCGCACGGTGCGCGCGTAATAGGCCCACTGCACGACGACGAGGGCGATGACGATCTTGTCGACGCCGGTGCCCAGCACGGCGAGCAGGATCAGCGCCACCAGGATGGCGGGAAACGAGAGCTGCAGGTCGACGACCCGCATGATCACCGTGTCCACCTTGCCGCCGAAATAGGCCGCGATCATGCCGACCGTCAGGCCGATAAAGACGGCGATCATGCCGCTCGTCACGCCGACGCCCAGGCTGATGCGCAGGCCGTAGAGGATGGCACTGACCATGTCGCGGCCCTGATCGTCGGTGCCGAGCCAGAAGGTCCAGCCGTCCATGCTCTCGCTGCCGGGCTCCAGGCGCCCGTCGAGGATGGATATCTGCCCGAGGTCGTACGGGTTCTGCGGCGCGATCCAAGGCGCGAAGACGGCGCAGAGAACGACGAGGATCAGGACGACCAGTGCGCCCACGGCGACCTTGCTCTCGGCGAACTCGCTGAGGAAGCGACGCAGTGGCGTCTGAACGGGAGCAGCCCGGGCACCTACCGCCGGCGCTTCTGCCATGGTCACCGCTGCCGCGGCTTTCGGATTGGCGGGCGGGCTCATTGCTTCACATCCTGCAGGCGCACGCGCGGATCCAGCACGGAATAGAGGACGTCGACGATCAGATTGATCACGACGAAGATGCAGACGATCAGCATCAGATAGGCCACGACGATCGGCCGGTCCGACACGTTGATCGAATCGATCAGCAGCTTGCCCATGCCGGGCCAGGCGAAGATCGTTTCGGTGACGACCGAGAAGGCGATCAGCGAGCCGAGCTCGAGGCCGAGAATCGTCACGATCGGGATCATGATGTTCTTGAGGATGTGCACCAGCACGATCCGCGACGACGAGAGCCCCTTGGCCCTGGCGAAGCGCACATAGTCCTGGAGCGCCGCCTCCCGCGTTCCGGCGCGGGCGACGCGGATGACGAGCGAGATGTTCACCAGCGCGAGGTTCAGTGCCGGCAGGAACAGGTGCTGGAGCCCGTCCCAGGTGAGGAAGCTGACCTGCATCCCCATCAGCTCGACCGTCTCGCCGCGCCCCGTCGACGGCAGCCAGCCCAGTTCCACCGCGAAGATCATGATCAGCATGATGCCGACCCAGAAGGAGGGCAGGCTGAAACCGAAGATCGATCCCGCCATGATCGTCTTGCTGACCCGGCTGTCGGGCCGCAGTCCGGCATACACGCCGAGCGGGATGCCCAGGACGATCGACAGGAAGAGCGACCCGAAGGCCAGTTCCATGGTCGCGGGAATGCGGTGCGCGATCAGTTCGAGCGCCGGCTGCCCGAAGACGAAGGAGTCCCCGAGATTGCCCTGCAGCGCGTTGCCCAGGAAGACGAAGTACTGCTCGTAGAGCGGCCGGTCGAGGCCGAGCGCGCGCACCGCACGCTCATACTCCTCCTGGGTGAAATCGGGATTGATCAGGATATCGATGGGATTGCTGACGACGCTGATCCCGATGAAGACGATCACCGACATCACGAAGATCACCAATGCCGCCTGCATCAGGCGTCGGATGATGAAGACGGTCATTGTCTTCCGGTCGTACCCGTTTCCTTGACGACGGCGGGAGAGACCGAGGCCTCTCCCGCGACGCAGTTGGTTGGAGCCAGTGCTACTGGTGGACTTCCATGGCGACCGTCCGCTCGTCGGTACGCGGCGTGTACTTCCACGGCTTCCGTCCCGCCCAGGTGTTCACCTGATAGTGCAGCGGGATGATGCCCTGGTCCTTGCCGATCGCCTGGTCGGTCGCCGCGGCGAGCAACTCCGCCCGCTTGGCGTCGTCGACCGTGGCGAGGGCCTCGCCAAGGAGCTTGTCCGTCTCCGGGCTCGAATACCGCCCACGATTCGAGGCGCCCATGCCCGCATCACGGTTGTAGGTCGCGAGCAGCGACTTGAGTGGCGACGAGGCTTCGCCCGTGCCGGATCCCCAGCCGACCAGCACGAGGCTGAACTCGGGGGTCTTGTCGGGTCCGCCGCTCGACGCGCGACTGAAGAAGACGCTGGGCGGAAGCGTCTCGACCTTCGTCTCGATGCCGACCCGGGTCAGCATCTGCGCCACCGCCTGGGCGATCTCCGCGTCGTTGATGTAGCGGCCGTTCGGCCCGTGGATCGTCAGGCCGAAGCCGTTCGGATAGCCGGCGTCGGCGAGGAGCTGCTTGGCGCCTTTGACGTCGTACTTCTCCGCCTTCAGGTTCGGGCTGACGCCGAAGAATGTATCGGGCAGCAGCTGTCCCGCCGGGATCGCCACGCCTTCCATGACGCGCTCGACGATCGCTTCGCGATTGATCGCCTTCGAGATCGCCTTGCGCACCCGCACGTCGAGCAGCGGGTTCTTGTCGGTGCCGGTGACGAAGGGGGACTTCTCGCGGAACTGGTCCAGATGCAGGTAGATGATCCGGTTCGAGACGCCCTGCGACAGGTTGATGTTGGCGTCCTTCTTCAGACGCTCGATGTCGGCCGTCGGCACCTGGTCGATGAAGTCCACATCGCCGGCCAGCAGCGCAGCCACGCGCGTCGGGTCGGACTTGATGGGCTTGATCGTGACCTTGTCGAACTTCGCCTTCTCGCCCCAATAGTCGGGGTTGCGCTCGAGGATGATGCGGTCGCCCGGCACCCACTCGATGAACTTGTAGGGTCCGGTACCGACCGCTGCCTTGCCAGAATTGAAGTCGCCGGTGCTGGCGCCCTCCGCGGCCTTCTTCGAGACGATGTAGATGCCCGAGAGGTCGTTCGCCATCAGCGGGTACGGCTTCTCCGTCGAGAAGCGGACGGTGTAGTCGTCCACCTTCTCCACCTTCTTGCCCTTGACGTAGAGCCCGAAGGAGGACGGGCTGTTCGGCACGTTCGGTGCGCGTTCAAAGGTGAACATCACGTCGTCGGCCGTGAACGGCGAGCCGTCGTGCCACTTCACGTCCCGGCGGAGCTTGAACTCCCAGACGGTGTCGCTGATCGGCTTCCAGCTCTCGGCGAGGCCCGGGATCAGGCGCTGGTTCTCGTCCATCGCGACCAGGGGGTCGAAGATGTGGGCGGAGAAGGCGTTGTTCGGTCCGAGATTGTGATAGTGCGGATCGATCGAACTGGGTTCGAGCGCCAAGCCCATGCGGATCTCGGCGGCCGTCGCAACGGTGGTCATCGCCCCGATCCCGCCGAGCAGAGCGAGTGCGGCGACCGCACTACGAAGATATCGCGCCTTAAGCTTCATCATCCCCTCGCTTCAGTCTCCGTTATCGGTTCGACGCGCGCCGAAGCGCCACGCTGCAACCGAAACCCCGCCCGACTTTGAACGAAGGCTCGCTGCCATGCAAGGAATGCGGGCAAGGCATGCGCTGTGCGCAGGTTTTGAGCGGCGTGGCGACGGCGTCAGGCGGTCCAGGCGGTATCCTCGTCGAGCGGGTAGACGGGGCGCGGCAGCCCCTGGAACGGGAACCGCGCGAGCACCGGGGAGGTGAGCCCGGCGGCGTCCACCTCGAAGATCCGCTCGGGCGGGAAGAACTCGTCGAACCCGGCGCGGAAGTGACCGCGCGACTTGACGACGACCGTCCGGAACGCACCGATGTCGAGCCCGAACGCTTCGAAATAGGCCGGATCGGCGGCCTGGATCCGACGGCTGACGACCACCATGGTGAGGCCGCCGATCCTGACGGCGGCGGATGTCCCGAGGTTGATCGTCCGGCCGCGGGCGATGCCGCGACGGCCGACGATCCTGCCGTCGGAGACGGCGAGCACGTGGAGGCGGACCGGCAGCGCACGTCCGTGGTCGTCGGCGTTCTGCTCGTTGAGGACGGCATCGAAGCTCGATCCGACACCCCGGGCAACACACGCGGCGGCGATCTCGGGATCGACGAAGAGACCCAGCAGCACCCCCTGCACGTCCGCCGCGAGCAGCGCTTCCAGTATGTCCGTCGTGTTGCCGCGCCCGCCGCCGCCGGGATTGTCGGCGACGTCGGCGAGGCAGATGGCCGGCGCCGATGCGTCTGCCGCGGCGGCGCGAGCCCGGTCGACGGCTTCGATCAGCGGCATCAGCGCGACCTTGAAACGCGCGCGCTCGGCCCAGGCGCGGCGGGCGAGCCGTTGCGCCGCCGCTGCGGCCGCCGCACCGTCGCCGGTGCCGTAGGCCAGGATGGCGAGGCCGTTCTCAGGCGTGTCGCTCCAGGCGAAGCCACCGACGACCGAGATCAGCGGCACGTCGGGGCCGGTGAGGGCGATGCCCTCCGCCACGAGGTCGGCATAGGGGCCGGCCGCGGTGAGCAGGCGGACGCTCGGTGCGACGATCGGCATCCGGACGAAGGTGCGCGTGAAGCGCTCGCCCGTGATGAACCTGCGGAGGAGCGTCGCCGCCTCGGCGGCACAGGCGCGCTGGTCGACATGCGGGTTCGTCCGGTAGGCCACGATGGCCTCGACGCTCTCCGCCATGCGCTCGCTGATGTTCGCGTGCAGGTCCACCGTGGCAACCACGGGAACCTCCGGTCCCACGACCTCGCGGACCATCGCATACAGCGCGCCATCCGGGTCGGTGCCGGCCGTGGAGGTCATCGCGCCGTGGTTCGTGACGTAGACGCCGTCGAGCGGCAGTGCCGTTTCCAGCATCTCCCGCATGCGGGCGAGCGTCTCCTGGACGAAGCCGTCGTCGGCCGGGCCGCCCGGCTCCACCGCCGTCACGAGAATCGGCAGCGCAGTCCACGGCCCGGCGGCGTTCATCGCCGCGATGAATCCGGGAATTTCGGCCGGCATCGCGGGGGCGGGCTTCGCCGCCTCGTCCAGCATCGACTGCCCCTCAAGATAGCACGAGTCTCGGAAATCGGCGCCCGTGGTCACCGGCGCGAACCGGTTCGCCTCGAGGTGGATGCCGAGGATCGCGATCCTGGGCGCGTCTCCGGCCTGCGGCGCTGGTGTGGACGGCATGTGATTCGGGTCTCCGGACTGGTGACAGGTCGTGCCGCGGGCGATAGTAGAAGCACAGCCCCGCATGCGAGAAAGAGAGTCTGATGGTCGATGCCGGTGCCGAACGTCTCGATGTTCGCGGAATGCTCGAGAAGCTGGTCTCCTACGATACGACGAGCCGAAATTCGAACCTGGAATTGATCGGGTTCGTCGAGGACTATCTTTCGTCGCACGGGATATCGAGCCGCCGCGTCTACGACGCCGAGAAGCGGAAGGCCAATCTCTATGCGACGGTGGGGCCGGATGACCGCGGCGGCATCATGCTGTCGGGACACGTCGACGTGGTACCGGTCGACGGGCAGGCATGGACGACCGATCCGTTCACGCTGACCGAGAAGGACGACAAGCTCTACGCACGCGGCGCCTGCGACATGAAGGGCTTCGTCGCGCTCATGCTGGTCTACGCCGTCGAAGCGAAGCGGCGCGGCCTCGCGACGCCGCTTCACCTGGCGATCTCCTATGACGAGGAGGTCGGCTGCGTCGGCGTGCGCGGGCTCATCGACATGCTGAACGACCTGCCGGTGAAGCCTCTCATGTGCATCGTCGGCGAACCGACCGGCATGCAGCCGACGGTCGCGCACAAGGGCAAGCGCAGCTTCCGCGGGCACGTCCGCGGCAAGGAGTGCCATTCCAGCCTGGCGCCGCAGGGGGTGAATGCGGTCGAGTATGCCGCCCAGATGGTGGCCTATATCCGCGGCGTCGCGAAACGCCTCCGCAGGGAGGGACCGTTCGACGACAAGTACGACGTGGTGCACACCACGGCGCATGTGGGCGTCATGCACGGCGGCACCGCGCTCAACATCGTGCCGAAGGACTGCTCCTTCGACTTCGAGTTCCGCCACCTGCCGGAGCAGGATCCCGATGCCCTGTTCGACGAGGTGCGCCGCTTCGCGGACGAGACGCTCGGGCCGGAGATGCGGGCGACCGATCCCGACGCCGGCTTCTCATGGGAGGAGATCTCGTCGATTCCGGCGCTGGCGATCGAACCGGACGCGGAGGTGGTGACGCTGGTGAAACAGCTCGCCGAGCGCAACGACCACGGCAAGGTCGCCTTCGGCACCGAAGCGGGGCTGTTTCAGACCCGCGGCGGCATTCCGACAGTGGTCTGCGGGCCCGGCCACATCGACCAGGCACACAAGCCCGACGAATTCATCAGCCTGGAGCAGCTGAGGAAAGGCGAGGTTTTCATGGAACGACTGCTCGACCGGGTCTGCGCCCGATGACCGACATGCCGATCAACCTGCCGGACGTCGTCGCGGAGGTCCGGGCGGCCTTCGATCGCTACGAGGCCGCACTCATGGGCAACGACCCGGACGTGCTGATCGAGAGCTTCTGGGACAATCCGCTGACGCTGCGCTACGGCATCGCCGAGAATCTCTACGGGATCGACGAGATCGCCGGCTACCGCAAGCAGCGCGCCGCCGGCGGCGGCTGGCACGGCCGAAAGCTGACCCGCACGGTGATCACCACCTACGGGCGCGACTTCGCCACGGCCAACACCGAGTATGTCCGCGATGCCACCGGCAGGATCGGCCGCCAGAGCCAGACCTGGATGCGCACACCCGACGGCTGGCGGGTCGTGGCGGCGCACGTCTCGTTGCTGGCGGAATCGGACTGAGCAGGTGCGCCTTCAGGCGCCCTCGATCAGCCAGGAGCGGATCTCGCCGCCGCGCAGGCGGATGAAGGCGGCCTGCGCCAGCCGGATCGTGTGGAAGGCGATCGAGATCGCCGTCCATAGCGCGACGAGCAGGAAGGCGATGCCCGGCTCGCCGACGAGGGCGCCGATCGTCAGGATCGCGAGGTTCGGGTTGCGCCGCGCCGTGATCGTGCGGAAGGCGAAGTCGATCGGGCGCCAGATGAACGTCTCGATCTTGAACCAGGCGAGGAAGACGCCCTCGAGCAGACGGCCGATCACGTAGCCGGCGATGATGATCCAGAGGGCGAGGTCGGTGCCAGGCGGCGTGTCGCCGACGGCGTAGAGGCCGATCCACCAGGCCCACCACCAGAAGGGCGGGTGGATCATGTCGATGCCGTGATCGAACACCTCGCCCCATTTCGACGACGTCAGGGTGACGCGCGCCAGCTTGCCGTCGACCGTATCGAGGAAGGTCATGAAGAAGCCGACGATGCAGCCGATCAGGAAATGGCCCTGGGCGAAGAGCAGCATCGTCACGAACACCAGCACGAGGCTGAACAGCGTGACGGCATTCGGCGTGATCCCGGCCTGGGCGCACCAGCGCGTCACGTGGCGCGCCGGCCAGGGCCAGAGATATTTGGTGACGAAGTCGGTGGCGCCCTTGTAGGACGCGCCGAAGGTCAGGCGCTCCAGCGCGTCGGTCGGCTCCGTCTCGAAGGACGCAACGTAGGGTGCCGCCTTCTTGCGTAGCGTGATGTTCCAGGTCGAGCCGAGTTCCTCGGGGGTGAGGGGGCGCAACCCCTCCGGCACGGCAGCGGCTCCGGCTGCGAGCTCACCGTCGGCGACGAGGCGTGCGGCGGCGGCGGCGCAACCCGCCGGTGCGTGCGCTCCGACCACTTGTCGTGCCGACCCGTAGGTGCCGAGCACGAGCAGGGCGCCGGGGGTCGCGATCAGCGCCTGGATCAGGCGTTCTTCGATCAGATACTCGGCGCGGACGAAGATCGCCCCGTCGTCCGACTGGGCGGCCACGTCTGGGGCCGCGGCTTCGTTCACACCCGACCGGGCGAACGCGCGTCGCATGCGGTCTTCCGCGGTCATCCCCCACAGGCGCTTGCCGCATGTTCCAAGGATCGCGAAGGTTCTGCTGCCGTCGGTCATGTTGCCAGCCTGCGGTGATCGGATGAGGGGTGGATACCGCACCGACCCCGGAAAGGGAAATGCAGCGATCCCGGTGAAGGTTGTTCCGCCGGCGCCGGCGGGCTATCTGGCGCGCGCGAACGCAGGAGGACAGTCCGATATGCCGGCACGCTACGCGGTCTACTACGCGCCAGATCCGGGCAGTGCGCTCGACCGCTTCGGCGAGGCGTGGCTCGGCCGTTCCGCCCGCACCGGAGCGTCCGTCCCGCAGATATCCGTCCCGGATATCGAGCCGGATCGGCTGCGCGAACTGACGGCGGAGCCCCGGCGCTATGGTTTCCACGGCACGCTGAAGCCGCCGTTTCACCTGGGCGAGGCATCCGACGTCGCCGCCCTCGGCGAAGCGGCAGCGGCGTTCGCCGCGTCCCGAGTGCCCTTCCTGCTGCCGCCGCTGCGCCTGGCGGCGCTCGGCCGGTTCCTGGCGCTGGTGCCGTCGGCGCCGTCCCCGGAACTGGCCGCGCTCGCCGCGGATGCGGTGCGCGCGCTGGACGGGTTTCGGGCGCCGCCGTCACAGGCGGAACTGGCGCGGCGCCGCCGGGGCGGGCTGACAGCGCGGCAGGAGGAGCTGCTGGCGCAGTGGGGCTATCCTTACGTGATGGACGCGTTCCGGTTCCATCTCACGCTCACCGGCCCCCTGGAGCCGGCGGACCGGGATCGCCTGGCGGCGGTGCTGGAGCCGCTGACCACCGACCTCTGCCGCGATCCGGTGCGGGTCGACTCGGTCTGTCTGTTTGAGGAACCCCAGCCGGGCGAGCCGTTCGTGGTCGCGGCACATCTTCCGTTCGCCAAGTAACGCGGCGTAAACACATTTTGCCATAAGGTTTAATCAATACGGAGCAACCGCGAGCGCACGCCGATGAACCCGACACAAGACGCGTCCCACGGTCGACGCCGCTACGAGCGCAAGCATGTCCTTCTGGCGGGCCGCCTGCTGCGCGGCGAGGACACGGTCCCTTGCCTCGTCACGGACATCTCGGCGAACGGTGCCCGGATCATGCTGGATCGCTGCCCAGGCGGGGACAGGTTCGGCGCCCTGCACATCGACCGGTTCGGACTCTTCACGGGCGAGGTGCGCTGGTCCGGCGACGGCAGCGCCGGCATCCGGTTCCTCGATCGGCCGAAGACGGTCGCGGCCGCGGTCGCCGCGGTGCTGCCGTTCACCGGCATGGGAGAGGCGCTGACCGACGCCGCCTAGGCGATCGCCTCTTCGCTCAGGATCGCGACGAACTGCTTCTGCGCCGTTTCGAGAAGGCCGTCGTTCACGACGGTCACGTCGGGGGTGACCTGAACCTCGCGCAGGACCCGTCCGGCGATGTCGCGCTCGGCCTCGCGGCCGCGCTCGCGCAGCCGCGCGGCGCGCACCTCGGGCGAGGCGGTGACGGCCACGACGATGCAGCGGAAGCGCCGGCGGGCATGCTCGACGACGCTCCGCGAGACGTTGCAGACGACGTGCCGGCCGGCACCCAGCAGTCCGTCGATCCCGGCGTCGATCCCGTAGTGCAGGCCGTGTGCCTGCCAGTAAAAAGCCAACTCCCCCCGGTCGCGCATCGCCGCGAAGTCTTCATGTGAGACCGCCCGATGGTCCTCGCCGCCCGCATCCGCAGGGCGGGTGATGATCCGTTTCGGAAAGACGTGCGTCGCCGCCAGCATCTCCTGTGCCTTGGACAGCAGGGCATCCTTGCCGGCTCCGCTGGGCCCGACGACGAGATAGAGGGTGCCGGGACGTTCAGTGGACATGCGGCGTTCTCGGGGGACCGGCGTTTCTCAGGGGCGGATGAAGCGCATGCGGAGCTGGCCCGAGAGCCAGTCGATGCACGCGACGGTAACAAGGATCATCAGGATGATGAAAGAGGCCTCGTCCCAGTTGTTGACGCGGATTCGATCGGCGAGCTGCAGGCCGATGCCTCCCGCACCGACGACCCCGAGGATTGTCGCGGACCGCGTGTTCGATTCGAAGTAGTAGAGCGTCGTCGACAGCATCACGGGCAGAACCTGCGGCAGCATCCCGAAGCGTATGCGCTGCGCACGGTCGGCGCCGGCCGCCTCGACCCCCTCCACCTGTCGCCGGTTGACGGTCTCGATGGCCTCGGAGAACAGCTTGGCGAGGGAGCCGGTATCCGATACCGCGATGGCGAGGATGCCCGCAAACGGGCCGAGACCGACCGCGCTGACGAAGACCAGGGCCCAGATCAGCTGATCAACGCCCCGGATCCCATCCAGGAACCGCCGGATGCCGAAATGCAGGAGCCAGTTCGGCACGATGTTCCGGGCGGCGAGGAAGCCGAGTGGGATGGCTGCCAGTGCCGCGAGCAAGGTGCCAAGAAACGCCATGGCGAGCGTCTCGGCGAGGGCCCAGCCGAACTCGCCGAGCCAGCCGTTGTGGGCCGGCGGCAGCATGAAGCCCAGCACCCAGCCGAGCTTGCCGGCACCCTCGATCAGCCGCGACAAGTCGAAGAAGCCGGTGCGCCAGAGGCAGAAGATCGTGAGCGCGACGAAGAGGCTCCAGCCGGCCGCATGGACGGTGCGTCCCGCGGCCGGTTTAGCGAACGCGTCGGGGCACAGGCGGGCAGCCGCCTCTACGTCGCGCGTCATGCGGCACCCGCACGCGTGAAGTTCTGGCGGATCCGTTCGCACGTCAAGTCGATGATGCAGACCAGCAGGATGATCAGCAGCACGATGGCGCTGATGTCCTGGTAGACGAACTGCCGGATCACGAACATCAGTTCCTGCCCGATCCCGCCGGCACCGACGAAGCCGATGACGGTTGCCGAGCGGACGTTGATCTCGAAGCGAAGCAGGGTGTAGCTGGCGAAGTTCGGCAGTACCTGCGGGACGATCGCGTACCGCATGCCCTGAAACCAGTTGGCGCCCGCCGCCAGCGTCCCGTCGAGGGGGCGGAGGTCGGCGTTCTCGTTGACCTCGGAGAAGAGCTTGCCCAGCGCCCCGGTGGTGTGGATCGCGATCGCCATCACCCCTGCGAGCGGCCCCAGGCCGAAGGCGAACACGAAAATCATGGCATAGACGAGTTCGGGTACGGATCGTGCGATCTCCAGCACACGGCGTGTAACGAAGCAGAGCGTCCGGTTCGGAGACAGGTTCCGCGCGGCGGCGAAACTCAGCAGGAAAGCGGCCGCCGTTCCCATGACCGTCGCGAGGAAGCCGATCACGATGGTGTCGAGGAGCAGCAGCAGCCATCGGTCCAGCGCCCAGAACCAGTCCGCCAGGTCCGCCCCGAGGGTTCCGAAGCGAAGCGACGGCACAGTGGCGGCGATGTAGCCGAGCGCGCCGGGGATACCGGTGGCGAGGTTGGTGAGGTTCACCTCGCCGACCCAGCTCGAAACCACGACGGCGAGAAGAAAAGCAGCCACGAAAAGGCCGCTTCTCCTCCGGCGTGCGCGTACCATTCCGCTACGGGCCCGTTCGAACGTCGCGACCGGGTCGAGGGCGAGCGTCATCGTCTGCAAATGCTGTTCAGGAACGGCCTGACGCTCCGTCGAACTCAGCTCGACCGGCGCTGGCGCAGATTCTCGCGGATCATGCGGACGATCGGGTCGTACTCTTCATGGTTCGTCTGCTTGAAGCCGGCGGCCTTTCCGTCGGTCAGCGCCAGCCAGGCGTCCTTGCCCTCGGTGGGCATGTCGAGGAGCACCTTGGTGACGTCGCGGCGCATCTCCTCGGGCAGCCAGGTCGGCATCGCCCAGGGGCTGGCGGGCAGGAGCGGGGAGGTCCAGATCGTCCGCGTCGATCCTGCGGGAATCATGCCCTTGCCTTCCATGCGGCTGACATTGCCGATCGAGGTGCGCGCCCAGGTGGCGGCGGCGTCGACCGAGCCGTTCACGAGTGCCATGACGCTGTTCTCGTGGCTGCCCGAGAAGGTCGTCGACCCGAAGAACGTCGTCGGGTCGATGCCGGCCTCCCGCATGAAGTAGGACGGCGCCTGGAAGCCGGACGTCGAGTTCGGGTCGGCGAAAGCGAAGGTCTTGCCCTTCAGATCGTCCATCGTCTTGAACGGACTGTCGTTCTTGACCACGACGACCGAGTAGTAGCCGAAGTCACCGGCCGGATCGAGTTCGCCGACCAGCGGTTCGACCTGGCCTTCGGTGACGATCCAGGCCTGGGCATAGGCCGCCGGTCCGAAGCGCGCGATCTCGACCTTCTTCGCCTTCACACCTTCGATGATGCCGGCATAGTCGGTGGCCGAACGCCAGTTGATCCGGACGCCGAGCTTCTTCTCGAAATACTCCATCACCGGCTTGTAGCGGACCACGCGGTCAGCTTCGTTCTCCGAGGTGATCACGCCCAGCGTGACCTCGGGATACTGCTTGCGCCAGTCGGCTGCGGCGGTGCCGGCGAAGGCGGCAGCGGCGAACGCGGCCGTCGCGGTCAGCAGAAGGGCTCGCCTGGTCGGCTGCATCTGATCTCTCCTGAATTTCAAGCGTAGGCTGGGACCGCCCCGGCAGCCGGAGCGAACATGGGTTCGGTGTGACGCTCGTCGACTTCGGCACCATAGATCTCGCGGACCGCCGCGCCGCTCAGCTGGCCGGGCAGGCCGTCGAAGACGATGCGACCGTGCGCCATGCCGACGATCCGGTCGCAGAAGGCGCGCGCCGTCTCCACCTGATGCAGGTTGCAGACGACGGTCAGCCCGTCTTCGCGGTTGATCCTGCGCAGCGCTTCCATGACGAGCTGAGCGTTGGCGGGATCGAGTGAGGCGATGGGCTCGTCGGCGAGGAGCACGCGGGGTTCCTGCACGAGGGCGCGCGCGATGGCGACGCGCTGCTGCTGCCCGCCGGACAGTGTCTCGGCGCGCTGCAGCGCCTGCTCTGCGAGTCCGAGGCGATGCAGCGCCAGAATGGCGCGCGCCCGCTCTTCCGCCGTGAACAGCTTGAACAGCGTCGGCAGTGTCCCGCGGTGGCTCAGGCGCCCGACCAGCACGTTCGTCAGCACGTCGAGCCGGTCCACGAGGTTGAACTGTTGGAAGATCATCGCGCAGGTGCTGCGCCAGGCACGCAGTTCGCGTCCGCGCACCGCCGTCGTCTCGGTCCCGTCGAACAGAATATTCCCCGAACTCGGATCGTGCAGGCGATTGACGAGACGAAGGAGGGTCGACTTGCCGGCGCCGGAGCGACCGATGATCGCCAGCATCTGTCCGGCTGGCACGGTCAGGGAGACGCCGTCGACTGCGGTCACGCGGCCGAAGCGCTTTGTGACCTGTCGCAGTTCCAGCATCCGGTTGCCTCCATGCCATTTGGGCTGCGCGGACCCTAGGCGACGCGGGTGACCGTTTCGCGACCGTCCTGTAAAGCTTGCGTTGCGCGCGCGTGACGGAGGTGGGGCGGAATGGCAGATGCGGTTTCGATCCTGCTGGTGCAGGGCGCCAACATGAACTGGCTCGGCCGCCGGCAGCCCGAGCTCTACGGGACCATGACGGCCACCGAGCTGGATGCGATGCTGCTGACCGCGGCGGCGGCGCGCGGCTGTCGGCTGGATATCTTCTACACGAACATCGAAGGCGTGGCCGTCGACCGGATCTATGCCGCGGCGGAGGCGGGCTGCCACGGCCTGCTGATGAACCCCGCGGGGTTCCTGCTCGGCGGGCATGCACTGGCGGACTGCCTGCGGGCCGTGCGGCTGCCGTATGTGGAAGTGCACATGACCAATATCGAACGGCGCGGCCGGACCTCGGTCATGGCGGAAACGGCCGACGGAATGATCGCCGGACTGGGCCCGTACGCCTACATCCTCGGCCTGGACGGGCTGATGCGTGTGATCGCCGGCAGAATGCGCGAGACCGAGGTTTAAGGCGGCAGCGCGCACCTCTATCTGAAGCGGATGCCATTCAGCGATGATCGACAGCAGGCGGTGACGGCGTTCCTCGGCGATCCGGCCACATGGGGCGGGGCTGCCGTCGAGCGCCATGAGACGCACGGTGCGATCGTCTTCCTCGCCGGCGACCGCGCCTGCAAGATGAAGCGCGCCGTGCGCTTCCCCTACATGGACTATTCCACCCTGAAACGTCGGGAAGAGGCGTGCCGGCGGGAGCTGGAGCTGAACCGGCGCACCGCGCCGCAACTCTACCTGTCGGTCGAACCCGTCGTCCGGCTGGCGAGCGGCGCGCTGCAGTTGGGCGGCGCCGGCGAAGCGATCGAATGGGTAGTGATGATGCGGCGGTTCCCCCAGGAGGGGCTGCTCGACGTCGTCGCCACGCGCGGCCAGATGACCCGGGAGCTGGTCGTGGATCTCGCGGACGAGGTGGCCCGATTCCATGCCGGGGCCGAGCGGGTCGACCCTGCGGCGCCCTGGGGGCGTTCAACGTCCGTCATCGAGATGCTGCGGGAGAACCTCGCGGCCTTAGAGGATGCGCCGGACCTGTTTCCCCCGCCCGAAGCGGCGGCGCTCAGGGAGGCGACCCGGGGTGCGTCCGAGCGCGTCGCGCCACTGCTGGATGCCCGGCGCGCCGCGGGGAAGGTGAGGCGCTGCCACGGCGATCTCCATCTCGGCAATGTGTGCCTGGTCGACGGCGTCCCCACCCTGTTCGACGCGATCGAGTTCAACGAGAGTTTCGCCTGGATCGACGTCCTCTACGACGTCGCCTTTCTCCTCATGGACCTGGAGCACCGCGATCTGCGTGCGATGTCGAACGCCTTCTTCAATCGCTACGTGGTCGCCGCCGACGAAATTGCCGGCCTCGCGTGCCTGCCGCTCTTCCTGTCCGCGCGGGCAATGGTACGGGCGAAGGTGGCGGTGAGCACCGCGCAGGCGGTTCCGGCCCGGCGGGATGTGCTGCGGGCCGAGGCGCGAGCCTATTTCGATGCGGCCCTGCGCTATCTCGCGCCACAGACGCCGACCCTGGTCGCGGTCGGCGGGCTCTCCGGTACCGGCAAATCCACCCTCGCGGCGCGCCTGGCGCCGCTGCTGGACCCGGCACCGGGCGCGGTTCATCTGCGCAGCGACGTCCTGCGCAAGCGGCAGTTCGGCGTCGCCGAGACGGACCGTCTGCCGCAGAGCGCCTACACCGCCGACGCCAGCCGGCGCGTGTTCGAGACGATGTTCGAGATGGCGGAGGCCGCGCTGTCGGCCGGCCACAGCGTCGTGGCGGACGCGGTCTTCGGCGATCGGTGGCAGCGCGAGGGCCTCGCCGATATCGCCGCCCGGACGGGTGCGCGATGGCGTCCGATCTGGCTGGAGGCGGAAACAGAAATGCTGGTGTCACGTGTCGCCGCGCGGGTGGGCGACGCTTCGGATGCGACGCCCGCGGTGGTCCGCCTTCAGGCCGCGAACCTGACCGCGCCGGAAAACTGGCCGCATCTGTCGAGCGGCGGCGGCTCGGACGGCGTCGTCGCGGCGGCCCGGCAGTTGCTGGGGGACCTCTGATCGTGCATCGGTCACACGCTCCGGCGGTCGCGGTGGCCGGCGCTGGGGGGGTCGTGCTATCTCCGCACGGGTACCGCAGCGACCGGCTGCGGGGATAGACGGGCTTGATGGTGCGGGACGGCGAGCAGGCGGGAACGATCGAACCGGGCAGTGTCGCCGCGCGGCGGGACGGCGACGTGCTGATGCTCGCCCTCTCGGGCGACTGGAGCACCGAAGCCCTGGCCGACGCGTCGGCGGCCCTGGACCGGATCGATCCCGAGGGTGCGCGATCCGTCGTCGTCGACCTGCAGGGCGTCAAATCGCTCGATACGAACGGCGCGCTTTTCCTGCTGCACAAGCGGCAGGCGTTCGAGGCGGGGGGCGGGCAGGTCGAGATCGAGGTCGCGGACCCCCATTATCGCACGCTGTTCGAGGCCGCCGCGCGCAGCCCCGACGTTCGAACCGAGCCGCCCCGGCGGCCGAACGCGCTGATCGGCCTGCTCGCCCGGACGGGCCGGCATGCGGTCGGGTTCGCGGCGACCGGCCGCGACCTCCTCAGCTTCCTCGGCGCCGTCACCGTCGCGCTGTTGGGCGCGGTGCTGCGGCCGTGGCGGATCCGCTGGAAGGCCCTCATCGCGCAGATGGAGCATACCGGGCTCCACGCCGTGCCAATCGTCGGTCTGCTGAGCTTTCTGATCGGCATCGTGCTCGCCTATCAGAGCTCCGACCAGCTCGCGCGCTTCGGCGCGCAGATCTACACGGTGAACATCGTCGCGGTCGGGATCTTGCGCGAGATGGGCGTGCTGATTACCGCGATCATCGTCGCCGGCCGGTCGGGCAGCGCCTTCACCGCGCAGATCGGCACGATGAAGGTGAACCAGGAGATCGACGCCCTCGATACCCTCGGCATGAGCCCGGTGGACGTGCTGGTGGTGCCGCGCGTGCTCGGGCTGATCCTCGTGATGCCGTTGCTGACCTTCTACGCGAACATCATGGGCATCCTGGGCGGCGCGGTGATGTCGATGATGGCGCTCGACATCGGCTTCGCCCAGTTCCTGACCCAGCTGCAGGGTGCGGTGGACGCCAGCGCCTTGTTCGTCGGCCTCGTCAAGGCGCCGCTCTTCGCTGGAATTATCGGCGTCGTCGGGTGTTTCGAGGGCATGCAGGTATCGCAGAGCGCGGAATCGGTCGGCCAGCGCACGACGCGCTCCGTGGTCGAATCGATCTTCCTGGTCATCGTCGTGGACGCGATGCTGTCGATCCTCTTCTCGGTGATCGGCGTATGAGCGGCATGGAGCGCCCGGACGGACGCGGCGATTACGCGATCCGGGTGCGGGGCCTGCGCACCCAGTTCGGCAGCGCCGTCATTCACGACGGCCTGGACCTCGACGTCCGGCGGGGCGAGGTCCTCGGGGTGGTCGGCGGCTCCGGCACCGGCAAGTCCGTCCTCCTGAAGGAGATCATCGGTCTGATCGACCCGGCCGCCGGCGAGGTCGAAGTGCTGGGCCTTGACGTGCGCACGCTGCAGGGCGAGGCGGCGCGGCGGCTCCGCCGGCACTGGGGTGTCCTCTTCCAGGATGGCGCCCTGTTCAGTTCGCTGACCGTGGCCGAGAACATCGAGGTCCCGCTGAAGGAGCATACCCGTATCGGCGCCGACCTGCGCGCGGACATCGTCGCGCTGAAGATCGCGCTCGCGGGGCTGCCGCCTGATGCGGCCCACAAGTATCCGGCCGAGCTCTCGGGCGGCATGAAGAAGCGCGCCGGTCTGGCCCGGGCCCTGGCGCTCGATCCCGACCTGCTGTTCCTCGACGAGCCGACCGCCGGGCTCGATCCGATCGGCGCGTCGAAGTTCGATGCGCTGATCGGCGACCTGCAGCGCTCGCTCGGCCTGACCGTCGTGATGGTCACCCACGACCTCGACAGCCTCTACGCCATCTGCGACCGGATCGCCGTGCTGATCGACAAGCGCACGCGCGTCGGCACCCTGGCCGAGCTGGAGCGGGACGATCATCCCTGGATCAAGGAATATTTCCGGGGGCCGCGGGGCCGTGCGGCGGCCATGGCCGCCCAAGCGGATTCACGCATTCCGACGTTTGCCGAGGAGGCGAAATAGCCCATGGAGACGCGAGCGAACTACATCGCGGTCGGCGCCTTCGTGCTGGTCCTGTTCTTCGGCCTGATCGGCTTCACCCTGTGGATCGCCGAGTTCCGGTCGCAGATGGCGTACGACCGCTACGACATCTACTTCACTGGCTCGGTGAGCGGGCTGAAGCAGGGCAGCTCGGTCAGCTATCGCGGTGTGACTGTCGGCGATGTCGACGAGATCAAGATCGATCCGCAGAACGTCGACCGCATCCGCGTGACGGTGCGCGTCCAGGAGGACACGCCGATCAAGGCCGACACCGAGGCGAGCCTGGAGATGCAGGGTCTCACCGGCGGCTCCCTGGTCATGCTGAGCGGCGGCACCAACCAGGCGCCGCCCCTGCAGAAGACCGCCGAACAGCGTCTTCCGGTCATCCCGTCGACGCCGTCGCAGCTCGAACGGCTGCTGGAAGGTGCACCGGCTCTGGTGGAAACGGTCAGCGCGCTGATCGTGCAGGCCCAGGATATCCTGCGGCCGGAGAACCGCGAGGCGTTCTCGGAGACCATGCAGAACCTGCAGATCTTCTCCGGAATGCTCGCCGCCGAGTCCCCCAACATCGCGCGCACGATCGAGGACGCGTCGGTCACCCTCGCCGAACTGCGGTCGTCGAGCGAGGCCATGGGCCGTCTGGCGGAGCAGGTCGAGAAGGACCTCGTCCAGACCATCGGGACGGTGAACAAGGTCGCGAAGAGCGTCGACGGCGCCGTCACCGGGCTCGGTGCGGACGGCCAGAAGGTCCTGCAGGAACTGCGGCGTACCGCTGCCACAGCGACCACCGTGGCACGCGACGTCCAGCGCATGATCGAAGAGAATCGCGGGCCGATCCGCGACTTCACCAGCACGGGCCTCTACGAGCTGTCGGCATTCGTCAACGAGCTGCGCCAGCTGGTCAGCGGTCTCAGCCGCGTCACCACCGACATTCGGCGCGATCCCGCGCGTTTCATCTTCGGCAGCCAGCAGGACGGGTATGAGGCCAAACAGTAAGCGAACCCTGGCGGCCTTCGCCGCCGTCGCGATCGTCCTGCTGTCGGCGGCATGCGCCCGTCTGGTCCCGGGGCAGGGGCCCGCGCCGCTGCTCTATACGCTGACGCCGAAGAGCACGTTCACCCCCGACCTGCCGGTCGTCGATTGGCAGCTCACGCTGGAAGTGCCGTTCGCCGCGGCTGCGCTGAACACCACGCGCATCGCCGTGAAGCCGGGGCCGACAAGCTTCGACTATTACGCGCGCGCGAGTTGGACGGACGTCGCGCCGATGATGATGCAGACCTTGATGGTGGAGTCCTTCGAGAACTCCCGCCGCATCGTCTCCGTCGGCCGCGCCTCCATCGGCCTGCGCTCAGACTTCATCCTGAAGACGGAGCTGCGTGAGTTTCAGGCGGAGGCGTTCTCCGGTCAGGCCGTCGTCGGCATCGACGCCAAGCTCGTGAAGATGCCGGAGCGGACCATCGTGGCCGCGAGCGAGTTCCGCGACGCGGCACCGGCCGACATCGACGACATGTCCTCGACCATCGCTGCGTTCGACGAGGCGCTCGGCCGGGTCCTGAAGCGGATGGTCGTCTGGACGCTCACCTCCGGCCAGGAGGCATGGGTGAAGTCGAAGGCCGATCAGGCCGCCGCCGAGAAGGAACGCCGCCGCTCGGACGCTCTCTGAGGGCCGCCACGACCGGCATCGCCGCGATATCGGCCTCCGTCAGCCTCTGCCAGTCGATGCACGCCGGCTGAACGGCGGTGGCGGAAACCTCCATCGCACGTGTCGGCGTCACGATCGCGGATAGCCGCTGGTCGATGTCCTCTGTCGGAAAGGCTTCGACGACCTGCAGGTCGTGCACGGTCGTCGCCACGGGCACCGGGCGTTGCCCGAGTTCCATGAGGATGGCGAACTCGAGGTCGCTGTAGCCGGCGCCCTTGCCGGCGCGCCCGCCGTCCGGGCCGACGGCGACCGAACCGCAGACGATGGCGTCCATCTGCGGCAGCGCGCCGAGGTCGACTTCGGCGCTCCAGGCATCCCACGTCCGTCGGTCCGCCGCCTCGGCGAGGCGCTCCGCCGGTATCCGCGCCGGATCGATGCGCCGGAAGCCCGCCGCCAGTCGCGGCGTCGCCACATAGACCTCGATGCCGCGCCTGAGGGCTTCCAGGCGGACATGGAACTGCGCGGTGTCCGGATTGACCTTGATCCGCCCGGCGTCGCGCCAAGGTGCTAGCGTGAAGAGTCGTCGGGCGGCCGTGTCGGCGCCGTCGAAATTCGGGATGCGCCCATGCGCGGGGAGGGGCGGCCGGGCGGCGCCCTCACGCTCCAGCCGCTCCCAGACGTGCCGCCGCGCGGCCGCCTTGTCGGGGAATCGGCCGCTCATTTCAGCCGCACTTCGAATAGCCGCAGACCGTGCAGAGGTCGCAGCCTTCCTGGTGCAGCAGTCCCGCCGAACCGCATTTCGGGCACTGGGCGACGGGGGCCAACCCGGCGTGCGTCACGTCCGCCGTCCGCGGCGTTCGCGGCGAGGTCGCCATGAAGTCGATCTCCACCATGTGCCGCTCGATCACGTCGCCGATGGCGGCGAGGAGCGAGGGCACGTAGCGGCCGCCCATCCACTGGCCGCCGCGCGGATCGAACACGGCCTTGAGTTCCTCCACCACGAAGGCCACGTCGCCGCCGCGCCGAAACACGGCGCTGATCATCCGCGTCAGGGCGACGGTCCAGGCGTAGTGCTCCATGTTCTTGGAGTTGATGAACACCTCGAACGGGCGGCGGCGGCCATCCTCGACGATGTCGTTGAGGGTGATGTAGATCGCATGGTCGCTCTCGGGCCATTTGATCTTGTAGGTGCTGCCGGGGAGGGTCTCCGGCCGGGCCATCGGCAGTGACCCTCCGGCCGCCGCCGCTGCCTTGGCGCCGGTCGCGGTCAGCACCGCGCCGGTGACCTCGTTCGGCCGATAGGTCGTGCAGCCCTTGCAGCCGGTGCGCCATGCTTCGAGGTAGACATCCTGGAACGCGTCGAAGCCGATCGTCTCCGGCAGATTGATCGTCTTGGAGATCGAACTGTCGACATAGGTCTGCGCCACGGCCTGCATCGCGACATGCTCGTGCGGCGTCAGCGATCCGGCGTCGACGAACCAGTCCGGCAGCGCTTCCTCGCCCGCAGATTCCCGCCACGCCGCGACAGCGTAGTCGACGACCTCTTCTTCGCGCCGGCTGCCGTCCGGCATCAGGACGGCGCGGGTGAAGGCGAAGCTGAAAATCGGTTCGATCCCCGACGACACGTTGCCGGCGAACAGCGAGATCGTGCCGGTGGGCGCGATCGACGTCAGGAGCGCATTGCGGATGCCGTGTTCGGCGATGGCCGCGCGCACGTCCGGATCGAGCGTGCGGACATTCTCGCCCGCCAGGAATGGCTCGCGGTCGAAGAGCGGGAAGGGACCCTTCTCCGCGGCGAGCGCCGTGGACGCCAGATAGGCCTCGCGCCGCACCGCCGCGAGCCACTCGCCCGTCAGGCGGAGCGACTCCTCGCTGCCGTAGCGCACGCGGCACAGGGCGAGCGCATCGGCGAGGCCGGTGACGCCCAGACCTATGCGCCGTTTGGCGCGTGCCTCCTGCGCCTGCTGCGGCAGCGGGAAGTTGGAGGCGTCGACGACATTGTCCATCATGCGGACGGCCGTGGCGACCAGCGACTTCAGCCGTTCGCCGTCGAGCCGCGCCTCCGGCCCGAAGGGCTGGACGACGAGCCGCGCCAGATTGATCGACCCGAGGAGGCAGGCGCCGTAGGGGGGCAGGGGCTGCTCGCCGCACGGGTTCGTCGCCTGGATGGTCTCGCAATAGTGCAGATTGTTCAGGCGGTTGATGCGGTCGATGAAGATGACGCCGGGTTCCGCATAGGCGTAGGTCCCCCGCATGATCCGTTCCCACAGCCCGCGCGCGGGCACGGTGCGGTAGGTGCGGCCGTCGAACACGAGATCCCAGGGCAGGTCACGGTCCACGGCGTCCATGAAGGCGTCGGTGACCAGGACGGACAGGTTAAAGTTGCGCAGCCGCGCCGGATCGCGCTTGGCGTCGATGAACTCCTCGATGTCGGGATGGTCGCAGCGCAGGGTCGCCATCATGGCGCCGCGGCGGGAGCCGGCACTCATGATCGCCCGGCACATCGAGTCCCAGACGTCCATGAAGGTGACCGGCCCCGAGGCGTCGGCGCCGACACCCTTCACCGGCGCGCCGCGCGGCCGCAGGGTGGAGAAGTCGTAGCCGATGCCGCCGCCCTGCTGCATGGTCAGCGCGGCTTCCTTCAACTGGTCGAAGATGCCCGTCATATCGTCGGGGATCGTGCCCATGACGAAGCAGTTGAAGAGAGTCACCCGGCGGTCGGTGCCGGCGCCGGCCAGAATGCGCCCCGCCGGCACGAAGCCGTAACCGTCCAGCGCGTCGTAGAAGGCCGCCTCCGATTCCGCCCGCCGCTCGGGCGCCTCGACGGCGGCGAGCGCGCGGGCGACCCGGCGCCAGGTGTCCTGGACGGTGGCCTCCAGGGGCGCGCCGTCCGGTCCCTTCAGCCGGTACTTCATGTCCCAGATCTGCTGGGCGATGGCGGGAACCTGGTTCATCGGCGCCTCCGGGCTCCTCTGGCGGCGTCAGGCCGGGGCGACGTCAGGCCGGGCGACGCCGGGCGCTCCGCGGCGGCGGAAGTCCTCATAGGTCCGCGCGAGCCCCTCGGCGAGCGGCGTCGTGGCGGTCCAGCCGAGGTCGCGCAGGCGCGAGACGTCGAGCAGCTTGCGCGGGGTGCCGTCCGGCTTCGTGGTATCGAACGCCAGGTCGCCGCGGAAGCCTACGACATCCCCGATCCGGCGCGCGAGATCGGCGATGCTCAGGTCTTCGCCCGTGCCGACGTTCACGTGGGTCTCGCCGTCGTAGCGTTCCATCAGCCAGACGAGGGCGTCGGCCAGGTCGTCGACATAGAGAAACTCGCGCCGCGGCCGGCCGCTGCCCCAGATGTCGACCGTGGCGGCGCCCGTCTCGTGCGCCCGGTGCATCTTGGCGATCAGTGCCGGGATGACGTGCGACGCCGCCAGGTCGTAGGTGTCGCCGGGTCCGTAGAGGTTGGTCGGCATGGCGGCGATGAAGTTCGCGCCGTGCTGGCGGCGATAGGCCTGGCAGAGCTTTATCCCGGCGATCTTGGCGATCGCATACCATTCGTTGGTCGGCTCGAGCGGTCCGGAGAGCAGTACCGGCTCGGCGATCGGCTGCGCCGCATCGCGCGGATAGATGCAGGACGACCCGAGGAACAGCAGCTTCTCGACCCCGCAGCGCCATGCGGCGTCGATGACGTTCGCCTCGATCATCAGGTTGTCGTAGATGAAATCGGCCGGCCGGCTGTCGTTGGCGAGGATGCCGCCGACGCGCGCCGCCGCGAGGAATACGGCCTGCGGCCGGGCCTCGGCCATCCAGGCCTCGGTCTCCACCTGCCGGCGCAGGTCGACGCGGTCGCGCGGCGCGGTCAGGATCTCGCAGCCCGTTTCGGCCAGCCGTCGCACCAAGGCCGAGCCGACCATGCCGCGGTGACCGGCGACCCAGACGCGTTTGCCGCGCAGGTCGTAGGTGCGCTCAGTCATGGCCGTTACGCGCGGTGGCGTCCACGGCGGCGAGATCGGCCTCGACCATCTCGCGCACCAGGTCGTCGAAGCTCGTCTTCGGCCGCCAGCCGAGCCGCTCGCGCGCCTTGCGTGCGTCGCCGACCAGATGCTCCACCTCGGTCGGCCGGAAATAGCGCGGATCGATCGCGACGAGGGTCTCGCCCGTCGCCGCGTCGCTGCCGACCTCTTCCGTTCCCGAACCCTGCCAGACGATCCGGCGCCCGGCATGGCCGAACGCGCGCTCGACGAAGGCGCGTACCGAATGTGCCTCGCCGGTGGCGAGCACGTAGTCGTCGGGTTCGTCCTGGGCGGCGATCAGCGCCATGCCTTCGGCATAGTCGCGCGCATGGCCCCAATCGCGCTTCGCGTCGAGATTGCCGAGCCACAGGGTGCGCTGCCGCCCATGCGTAATAGCGGCGACGGCACGGGTGATCTTGCGGGTGACGAAGGTCTCGCCGCGGATCGGGCTCTCGTGGTTGAAGAGGATGCCGTTTGACGCGTGCATGCCGTATGCCTCGCGGTAGTTCACCGTGATCCAGTAGGCATACAGCTTGGCGACGCCGTAGGGGCTGCGCGGCTGGAACGGCGTGCTCTCGTCCTGCGGGGCGCGGGCGTTGCCGTAGAGCTCCGAGGTCGACGCCTGATAGAAGCGCACCCGGTCCTCGAGCTTCAGGATGCGGATCGCCTCGAGCAGCCGCAACGTGCCGAGCGCGTCGGCGTTGGCGGTGTATTCCGGCGTCTCAAAGCTGACCAGCACGTGGCTCTGCGCCGCGAGATTGTAGATCTCGGTCGGCTGCACCTCCTGCACCAGCCGGATCAGGCCGGTGGCGTCGGTCATGTCGCCGTGGTGCAGGTGAAAGCGCGTCGGGCCCTCGTGCGGGTCGACGTAGAGATGGTCGACCCGGCCGGTGTTGAACGACGACGACCGCCGCTTCAGCCCGTGCACCTCATAGCCGCGATCGAGAAGGATTTCGGAGAGATAGGCGCCATCCTGTCCGGTGGCGCCGGTGATCAGGGCGACCTTCCTCGACATCGAGGGCGTCGGCGATCAGACGTGGAAGGATTCGCCGCAGCCGCAACGGCCCTTCTCGTTCGGATTGCGGAAGACGAAGCCGGATTCGAACTTGTCCTCGACGTAATCCATCTCCGACCCGACGATGAACATCACCGCCGTCGGGTCGATGAAGAGCGTGACGCCCTTCTGCTCGACCTTGTCCTCGAAGCGCTTCTGCTCCTTGGCGTACTCGACCGAATAGCTCATGCCGGAGCAGCCTTTGGTCTTCACGCCGATGCGCAGGCCGAGGACCGGGTCGGTGGTCCTCGACATCAGCGCCTTCACGCGGTCGACGGCGGCATCGGTGAGAGTGATGACGGGCGGTCGGTCCATCTCAGCTTCCCGTTGGTTCGGTTACGCGCAGCGGTGCTGCTTCAGAGGATATGAGGACGCGTCACCACATGTCCAAGGCGACGCGTGCCTCTTCGGACATGCGCTCCGGCGTCCATGGCGGATCGAAGGTCAGCGTGACGTCGACCTGCCCGATGCCCTGCACGCCTGCGACGGCGCCGGCGACCATGCCCGGCATCTCGCCGGCCACGGGGCAGCCGGGCGCGGTCAGCGTCATCTCGATCTGCGCGGAGCCGTCCTCGGCGATGTCGAGTTCGTAGATCAGGCCCAGGTCGTAGATGTTCACCGGAATTTCCGGGTCGTGCACGGTCTTCAGCGCGGCGATGACTGCCTCGCGGTCTGCCACGGCCTCGCCCGGCTCCAGCGGAGCCCCGGCATGGGCGCGGAACTCGCCGTCGTCGCCGGCACCGCTCGAGGCGCCGGTCGGCATGAAGTCGCGCAGTGCGTCGCTGTCCATCACCGCATCACTCCGTGGAGGCCTTTTCCTTGCCCGCCATCGCCGCAGTCAGCGTATGCCAGGGCAGGGTGGCGCACTTCACCCGCATCGGGAACTGCCGAATGCCGGCCATGACCTGCAGGCGGTCCATCGATTCGGGGTCGATCTCGTCGTCGCCGGCGGAGACGTAGGAATCGTCGGTGCACATGGCGTGGAAGCGCTCGAACAGCGCCCGCGCCTCGGCCTCGGTCTTCCCCTTGACGATCTCGGTCATTAGCGACGCCGAGGCCGTCGATATGGCGCAACCGCGCCCCTCGAAGGCGACGTCCTCGATGCGGTCGCCCTCGCCGATCACGAGGTAGATCGTGACCTTGTCGCCGCAGAGCGGATTGTTGCCGTGCGCCGCATGCGTCACATGCTCCGGGTGGCGCTTGTTCCGCGGATGCTTGCCGTGGTCCAGGATCACTTCCTGGTACAGTTCGCGCAGATCGTCCATCAGCCGAAGATCTCCCGAACCTGCTGCAGTCCCTCGACCAGCTGGTCGACGTCAGCACGGTTGTTGTAGAGGCCGAGCGAAGCGCGCACCGTCGCCGCCACGTCGTAACGCTCCATCAGCGGCTGGGCGCAATGATGCCCGGCGCGCACCGCGACCCCGGCGCGGTCGAGGATCGTGCCCATGTCGTGCGGGTGCGCGCATTCCATGACGAAGGACGTGATTCCGGCCTTCTCGCGTGCATTGCCGACCACTGTGAGCCCTTCGACCGTACCCAGCCGCTGCGCCATGTAGGCGGACAGGTCGCGCTCGTGCGCGTGCAGGTTGTCCCAGCCGAGCGCCTCGACATAGTCGATCGCGGCACCCAGTCCGATCGCCTCGACGATCGCCGGCGTTCCCGCCTCGAAGCGGAACGGCGGATCCTTGAAGGTCGATTCCTGCTCGGTCACCGTCTCGATCATGTCGCCGCCGCCCTGGTAGGGCGGCATCGAGGCCAGCAGGTCGCTCTTGCCGTAGAGGACGCCGATGCCGGTCGGGCCGTACACCTTATGGCCGGTGAAGGCGTAGAAATCCGCGTCCAGCGCCTGTACGTCGACGTTGATGTGCGGCGCCGCCTGACTGCCGTCGACCAGCACCGGCACGCCGCGCGCATGGGCGAGGCGGATCACCTCGGCGACCGGCACGATCGTCCCGATCGCGTTCGAGATGTGCGTGATCGAGACGAGGCGGGTGCGATCGGTCAGCAGGTCGGCGAAGGCGTCGAGCAGGAAATTCCCGTCGTCGTCGATCGGCGCGATCTTCAGGACGATGCCCTTCTCGCGCTTCAGCAGGTGCCAGGGCACGATGTTGGCATGGTGCTCCAGCGCCGAGATGATCACCTCGTCGCCCTCTCGCAGGAACGTCCGGCCCCAACTCGCCGCGACGAGGTTGATCGCCTCGGTCGTGTTGCGCGTGAAGACGATGTTCTCGTGCGACGGCGCATTCAGGAAGCGGCCGACCTTTTCCCGCGCGCCCTCGAACAGGTCCGTGCTGCGCTGGCTGAGGAAGTACACGCCCCGATGGACGTTCGCATAGGTCTCCTCGTAGGCGGCGCGCATCGCCTCGATGACCTGCCGCGGCTTCTGCGCGCTGGCGCCGCTGTCGAGGAAGGCGAGGCGCTTGCCATGGACGGGCCGCGCCAGGATCGGAAAGTCCTCGCGGACGCGCTCCACGTCGAAGTTCGGGCGCGCGTCCGTCCGGGCGGCGGCCAGAGGCTGCGAAAGCGTCATGGCCGGCCTCCGGTATGCCAGGAGCGCACCTCGTCCGAAAGCGCGGTGCGGACAGGCCCTTCCGGCAGGTGCTCCAGCACTTCGTCCAGGAACGCGCCGACCAGCAGTCCGCGGGCCTCGGCCTCGGGGATGCCGCGGGCACGCAGATAGAAGAGTGCGTCGGCGTCGATGTCCCCGGCGGTCGAGCCGTGGCTGCACTTCACGTCGTCGGCATAGATCTCGAGCGCCGGCTTGGCGTCGATCTCGGCACCCTCGGAGAGCAGCAGCGCCCGGTTGAGCTGGTGCCCGTCGGTCTTTTGCGCCGGCTGGCGGACGATGATCTTGCCCTGGAAGACGCCTCGCGACTGGTCGTCGAGCACGCCGTGATAGACCTGCCGGGACCGGGCGTGCGGCGCGGCGTGCTCGATCAGGCTCGAATGGTCGAGCAGCTGTTTCCCGCTGCCGGCATAGATGCCGTCCAGCAGGCACTCGGCGCCCGTACCCTCGATCACCGCGTCGATCTGGTTGCGGGCCAGCTTGGCACCCCGGGACAGGACGACGCTGTGATAGCGGGCGTCCTGGGCGATGCGCACGCGGTTGGCGTGCAGGTGATAGGCGTCGACCGACTCTGATTGCACCTTGACGTGCAGCAGCGTCCCACCCTGTTCGACGACGATGTCGGTGGCGCCGTTGGCCAGATAGGCACCGCCGTCCAGCGCGATGTGCCGCTCGGCCAGCGTCGCCCGGCCGCCGTCGCGCACGATCACGGCGGAACGGACGTGCACCGCCGGTGCGGCGTCGCCGGGAACGATCAGGTGCATCACCTCGATCGGCGCCTCGACCGCGGCACCCGGTTCGACGACCAGCACCACGCCGTCGCTCATCAGCGCGAGGTTGAGGGCGGCCATCGGCTGCTCGGGGTCTTCCGCCGACGGCGCCATCATGCCGTCCAGCAGCGCCGGGTCGTCGCGCAGCACGTCGGCCAGCGTGCGCAGCGATACGCCGCGCGGCAGGCCGTCCAGCTGCGACAGGTCGCGGCGGACATGGCCGTTGACCAGCACGACCCGCGCCGCCGTCTCGGAGAACAGGCTGCGCGGCGCGTCCTGGACGGACGCACCCAACTCAACGGCCGCAGCGGAGAAGCCGATCCCGCCCAGCGGACGCAGGGTCGTGTACTTCCACGCCTCGATCTTGTTGTGCGGCCAGCCGACCGACGAGAACCGCTTCAGGCCGGCCTCGCGCAGCGCCGCGACCGCGGGCGCGCCGGCGCCGGGCAGGCGGTCCTTCAGGGCCGCGAACTGTTCGGCGAACGCTTCCGTACCGGGAGCGGCGGCCGCCGTGGATGTGACTGGCTGTTGGCTCATCATATTCGTCCGTTGCGGGTCGGCAGTCGCTGCGGAGGCCTCGCGCGCCCGATCAGGCGGCGGCCTCCAGGAACGCGCCGTAGCCCTTCTCCTCGAGTTCGAGCGCCAGTTCCTTGCCGCCCGATTTCACGATCCGGCCGTGCGCCAGGACGTGCACCCGGTCCGGCACGATGTAGTCGAGCAGGCGCTGATAGTGGGTGATGACGATCATCGACCGTTCCGGCGAGCGCAGCTTGTTCACGCCGTCCGCGACGATGCGCAGGGCGTCGATGTCCAGGCCGCTGTCGGTCTCGTCCAGCACCGCCAGCTTCGGGTCGAGGACCGCCATCTGCAGCGCCTCGTTGCGCTTCTTCTCGCCGCCCGAGAAGCCGACGTTCACGGCGCGCTTCAGCATGTCCTCGCTGATGCCCAGTTCCTTGGTCTTCTCGCGGATCAGGCGCAGGAACTGCATCGCGTCCAGTTCGCTGTCGCCGCGCGCCTTGCGCACCGCGTTGAGCGCCGTCTTCAGGAAGGTCATGCCGGTGACGCCGGGCAGTTCGACCGGATACTGGAACGCCAGGAACAGGCCGGCGACCGCACGCTCCTCCGGCTCCAGCTCCAGCAGGTCGACGCCGGCGAAGCGCACAGAACCGTCGGTCACTTCGTAGCCGGGACGGCCGGCCAGCGCATAAGCCAGCGTCGACTTGCCCGACCCGTTCGGGCCCATGATGGCGTGGACCTCGCCGGTGCCGACCTTGAGGTCGATGCCCTTCAGGATCGGCTTGTCGGCGACGTTCACGTGCAGATTGCTGATTTCGATCATCGTTTCCGTTCCACCTGTTGCGGCGGCGCTTCCCCGGCCGGGCCGGGGAAGGGTGGTTGGCTGTGAGAGGAGGGCGCGGGCGTCAGCCGACGCTGCCCTCCAGGCTGATCCCGACGAGCTTCTGCGCCTCGACCGCGAACTCCATCGGCAGCTGCTGCAGCACCTCGCGGCAGAAGCCGTTGACGATCAGCGAGACGGCGTCTTCCTCGGCGATGCCGCGCTGGCGGCAGTAGAAGAGCTGGTCCTCGCTGATCTTCGAAGTGGTCGCCTCGTGCTCGACCCGCGCCGACCGGTTCTGGCTCTCGATGTACGGGAAGGTGTGCGCGCCGCACTTGTCGCCGATCAGCAGGCTGTCGCACTGGGTGTAGTTGCGCGCACCCTGCGCCTTCGGTGCGACCCGCACCAAGCCGCGATAGGTGTTCTGCGCGCGGCCGGCCGAAATGCCCTTGGAGATGATCCGCGAGCGGGTGTTCTTGCCCAGGTGGATCATCTTCGTGCCGGTATCGGCCTGCTGCATGTTGTTCGTGATGGCGATCGAGTAGAACTCACCCACCGAATTGTCGCCCTGCAGGATGCAGGACGGATACTTCCAGGTGATCGCCGATCCCGTCTCGACCTGGGTCCAGGCGATCTTGGAGTTGCGGCCGCGGCAGGCGCCGCGTTTGGTGACGAAATTGTAGATGCCGCCGACGCCGTTCTCGTCGCCCGGATACCAGTTCTGGACGGTCGAGTACTTGATCTCGGCGTCGTCCAGCGCGATCAGTTCGACCACCGCCGCATGCAGCTGGTTCTCGTCGCGCATCGGCGCGGTGCAGCCCTCCAGGTAGCTGACGTAGGAGTCGGCGTCGGCGATGATCAGCGTCCGCTCGAACTGCCCGGTGTTCGCCGCATTGATCCGGAAGTAGGTCGACAGCTCCATCGGGCAGCGCACGCCCTTCGGGATGTAGACGAACGACCCGTCGGTGAAGACCGCAGAGTTCAGCGTCGCGAAGAAGTTGTCGCTGTACGGCACCACGGTGCCGAGATATTTCCGCACCAGCTCCGGGTGCTTCTGCACCGCCTCGGAGATCGAACAGAAGATGACGCCGACGTCTTCCAGCTTCTTCTTGAAGGTCGTCGCCACCGACACGCTGTCGAACACCGCGTCGACCGCGACGCCGGCCAGCATCTCCTGCTCGCGCAGCGGGATGCCCAGCTTCTCGTAGGTCTTCAGCAGCTCCGGGTCGACCTCGTCGAGGCTCTTCGGGCCGTCCTTCGCCTTCGGCGCCGAATAGTAGTAGGCGTCCTGATAGTCGATCGGCGCGAAGTCGAGCTTTGCCCAGGTCGGCTCGCCCTCGTTCTTCGCCTGCTTCACCCAATGGCGAAACGCCTTCAGCCGCCATTCGAGCAGCCATTCCGGCTCGTTCTTCTTCGCCGAGATGAACCGGACAGTGTCCTCGCTCAGCCCCTTCGGCGCGGTGTCCGATTCGATGTCGGTGACGAAGCCGTACTTGTACTTCTGCTCCGCCATCGAGCGGACCTGCTCGATCGTCTCAACGCTGGCGCTCATAGCTCTCGCCCGATCCTCTGCGTAAACCTGTCGTCGACCCGTCGTCCGATACGGCGTGCCCCGCGGCTAGGCGTTCAGCCTGTCGCGCGGCTCCCCGGATATACCCGTCGCACCGCTACGTGCATACGGCGTCAGCATGTCGGCCAGCGTGACCGAGTCCAGCGCCGCGCGGATCGCGGTGTTGACCCGGTCCCAGCCGCCGCGCATCGGGCAAACCGCCTCGACGCCGCAACTGCCCTCGGCACCGTCGACGCAGGCGGTCAGTGCCACCGGCCCCTCCAGCGCCTCGACCAGGTCGGCCACCGAGATGTCCGCCGGGCTGCGCGCCAGGGAATAGCCGCCGTGCGCGCCGCGGTGGGAGGCCACCAACTGTCCGTGCGCCAGACGCTTCAGGACCTGGCTGACGGTGGACGCCGCGAGACCCGTCGCCTCGGCCACGTCCGGTGCGGTCACGACCGCGCCGGGGCGCGCGGCCATCTGGCCCAGCACCACCACCGCATAGTCGTTCATCTTGCTCAGTCGCAGCATGTCATACCCGTGTCGGCAAAACCGTACCACTCGCGTACGGTTTGTAATTGGACCGGAACGGGGCCGCTTTCAAGCGCCTTTTTGAACGGTTCCAGGATGCGTAGAGTGCCCGCACGGCAGCCGGGAACGCAGCGGGGAAGTAAAGAGATGCGCATCGTCGACGTGGTCGAGAAGACCGTCCCCATCAAGTCGGAGATCCGGAACGCCTTCATCGACTTCAGCCAGATGACCTGCAGCGTCGTGGCTGTCGTCACCGACGCGGTCCGCGACGGCGAGCACGTCGTCGGCTACGGCTTCAACTCCAACGGACGCTATGCCCAGGGCGGGCTGCTGCGCGAGCGGTTCCTGCCGCGGCTGAAGGCGGCCGACCCGAAGACGCTGGTGAACGAGGCGGGCGACAATCTCGACCCGGAGAAGATCTGGGCCGTGCTGATGGCGAACGAGAAGCCGGGCGGCCACGGCGACCGGTCCGTCGCGGTCGGCGTCATCGACATGGCCGTCTGGGACGCGGTCGCGAAGATCGCGGGCAAGCCGCTCTACCGCCACCTCGCCGACACCTATCGCGGCGGGCAGGCGGACGAGCGCGTCTTCGTCTATGCCGCCGGTGGCTACTACTATCCCGGCAAGGACGACGGCGCCCTGCAGGCCGAGATGAAGCGCTATCTCGGCATGGGCTACAGCACCGTGAAGATGAAGATCGGCGGCGGCGACATCGACGAGGACCGCCGGCGGATCGAGGCGGTGCTGGAGGTCGTCGGCAGCGGGCAGGCGCTCGCCGTCGACGCGAACGGCCGCTACGATCTTCCCACCGCGATCGCCTATGCCGAAATGCTCCGGCCGTACGACCTGCGCTGGTACGAGGAAGCCGGGGACCCGCTCGACTTCGCTCTCCAGGCGGAGCTGGCGAAGCATTATCCGGGCACGATGGCGACCGGCGAGAACCTGTTCTCGATGCAGGACGCCCGCAACCTGATCCGCTACGGCGGCATGCGGCCGGACCGCGACATCCTGCAGTTCGACCCGGCGCTCAGCTACGGTCTCGTCGAGTACCGGCGCACGCTGGCCATGCTGGAGGAGAACGGCTGGTCGGCGCGGCGCTGCATCCCGCACGGCGGCCACCAGTTCGCCCTCAACATCGCCGCCGGCCTCGGCCTCGGCGGCAACGAGAGCTACCCGGACGTCTTCCAGCCCTTCGGCGGCTTCGCCGACGACGTGGCGGTGGAGGACGGCATGGTGGGATTGCCTGACGCACCCGGCATCGGCTTCGAGCGCAAGGCCAACCTGTGGGCGGTGCTCAGGACGCTCGCCTGAGCACCGGACCGTGCGCCGTCAGTCGACGATGAACAGCTTCGCCCCAGTTTCGGTTACCGAGCGGTGCGGCGAGTCGCCGTTGTCGGAGACCTGATAGCCCATGCCGGGCTTCATCTGGAACTTGCGGCCGTCCTTCAGTTCGGTGGTGAGTTCGCCTTCCAGCAGATAGATGACGTGGCCGCGGTCGCACCAATGGTCGGCGACGTAGCCGGGGGAGTATTCGACGACGCGCACGCGCACGTCACCGAACTCGAGCGTGCGCCACAGCGCCACGCCGCTGTCGCCCTTGTGCTCGGTCGCGGGGACCTTGCTCCAGTCGGTCGGCGTGTAGGGCAGGGGCGGGATCTTCATGGTCGGCGTCCGTCGTTGGGTGGCCGCCCTGCTGGCGGCATCGCCGCGAAGCATAACGCGTGCCGCGGCGACGCCGGAAAGAAGAAGGGGCTTCCGGCCGGGTCGGCGGGAAGCCCCTTCTGCATCAGACCGGCAGGCCCTGTTTCGATCGGTTCACTGCGCTGGTGACCGCCTTGAGCGAGGCCTCGACGATGTTGGGGCTCATGCCGACGCCCCAGACGACGGTGCCGTCGTCACGCTCGGCTTCGATGTAGGTGACCGAACTCGCGTCGGCGCCGTGCCCGATGGCATGCTGGTGATAGTCGCGCACCTTCAGCGAAACGTCGCAATTCTGCGCCAAGGCGTCGACATAGGCGGCGATCGGGCCGTTGCCGTGGCCCTTGATCACGCGCTCCGTCCCGTTCTCGACGATCGACGCGTCGAGCGTGCGGAAGCCGCTGCGGCCGGACTCGGGGACGGTCGTGTGGCTGACGAATTCTATCGGCGTGGTCCGATCCAGATATTCGCGCTCGAACGTCTCCCAGATCAGCTTCGGCCCGATCTCCTTGCCCGTCTTGTCGGCGATCTTCTGGATGACCTTGCTGAATTCGACCTGGAGCATGCGCGGCACCTCCAGCCCGTGGTCCGTCTTCAGCAGGTAGGCGATGCCGCCTTTGCCCGACTGGCTGTTGATGCGGATGATCGCCTCGTAGGTGCGGCCCAGGTCGGCGGGGTCGATCGGCAGGTATGGCACCTCCCAGATCGGGCTGTTCGCCTTGTAGAGCGCGTCGAAGCCCTTGTTGATCGCGTCCTGGTGCGAGCCGGAGAAAGCCGTGAACACCAGTTCGCCGCCATAGGGGTGGCGCGGGTGTACGGGCAGCTGGTTGCAGTACTCGACGGTCTGGCGGATCTTGTTGACGTCCGACAGATCCAGTTCCGGATCAACGCCTTGGGTGTACATGTTCAGGCCCAAGGTGACGATGTCGACATTGCCGGTGCGCTCGCCGTTGCCGAACAGCGTGCCCTCGATCCGGTCCGCGCCCGCCATGTAGGCCAACTCCGCCGCCGCGACGCCGGTGCCGCGGTCGTTGTGCGGGTGCAGCGACAGGATGATGCTGTCGCGATAGGCGAAGTTGCGGTGGCACCACTCGATCTGGTCGGCATAGATGTTCGGCGTCGACATCTCGACCGTCGACGGCAGGTTGATGATCATCTTCTTCTGCGGCGTCGGCTGGTAGACGTCGCAGACCGCCTTGCAGATGTCGCGCGAGAATTCCAGCTCGGTGCCGGTGAAGCTCTCCGGCGAATATTCGTAGACGATGTCGATCTCCGGGTTCGCCTCCGCCAGGGCCTTGATCTGCCTGGCGCCGCGCACCGCGATCTCGGTGATGCCGGCCTCGTCCATGCCGAACACGACGCGCCGCTGCAGCGTCGAGGTCGAGTTGTAGAGATGAACGATCGCCCGATGGACGCCTTTGATCGATTCGAAGGTGCGCTCGATCAACTCCGGGCGCGACTGCGTCAGCACCTGGATGGTGACGTCGGCCGGGATCATCTTCTGTTCAACGAGCTGGCGCACGAAGTCGAAGTCGGTGTCGGAGGCGGCGGGGAAACCGACCTCGATCTCCTTGAAGCCCATCTCGACCAGCAGCTTGAACATGCGGGTCTTGCGATCGCCGTCCATCGGCTCGATCAGGGCTTGGTTGCCGTCGCGGAGATCGACCGAGCACCAGATCGGCGGCTTGTCGATCACCGCGGAGGGCCATCGTCGGTCGGGCAGGTCCACCGGCTTGTAGGGAACGTACTTCGTGCTGCTGGGAACGGGCATACGGGGCATGGTCTGGTCCTTCGGGCTGCGTCTGCCGCGCCGGGCGCCGACAGCTTCATGGGAATTGGACGTATCGTCGAACGCTGCGGCGCGGTACGGGCGGCCGGCGTTCAGGTCCACGGGCAGGCGCGTCGCGCCCTGTTCAGGCCCGCGGACCGCCGATAAGTCGCAGCGCGCGCCCCGTGCCGCGCCGCATCTGTTCCTGCCCTATGTTCGCCTGGGAGTGGATTCGAACCGTCATGATCTTCCCCGGTACCCGTCGTCACGCTAACCAATGACCGGAAAAGGCCGGCCGACCTCGCCCCCTCAGAGGGACGGGCTGGTAAGTCGAAGCGTGAGCGGTAGCGCGGTGCGGTTCATGGACCGAATATTGCGGCGGATTTGGTGAACGTCAAGTGAAGAGGCGAAGGCGGCGCAACCGCTCCGGCGGGACGGGGCGCAGAACCTCGCGCTCGTAATAGGCGAGAGCCCCGGCCAGTGCGGTCGCGAGCGCCGTGAAGATGCCGAGCATGACCAGGAAGGCGAAGCCGTCGAGGTCGTTGGAGAGGACGACGAGGGCCGTCACCGCCGGTGCGACCTGGACGGTCGTCACGGCCAGCCTGCGGATCCGCCTCATCTCCCCCACGCCGCCGACACTCGGAACCTCCCCCGTCAGGCGAGGACCTTACCGGCGGCGCCGCATCGGGCACAGTTCGCGGACGGGCTAAGCCGCGGAGGCCCGAGCCGTGTCTACTCCGCGGCGCGCGCTCCGGGCGCCATGCCGATTTCGGCCAGCACCTCCGCGGTATGCTCACCCAGCATCGGCGCCGGGCGGCGCACGCCGCCGGGGGTCGATTTCAGCTTCACGCCGGTGCCGAGGGTGCGGCCGGGGCCGGCGGCCGGATGCTCGACCGGCACCACCATGTCGCGCGACAGGACCTGCGGGTCGGTGAACACCTCCTCGTGGTTCATCACGGGACCGGCCGGAATGCCCGCCGCATCAAATGCTTGGCACCATTCCTTGGTGTCGCGCGTCAAGAATCGCTCCTGCAGCAGGGCCACCAGTTCGTCATTGTGCGCGACCCGGTCCGCCTTCTGCGCGAAACGCGGATCGTCCACCAGCGCTTCGCAGCCGAGGATCTTCGCCGCCTTCGGCCACATGTTCTGGCTGGAGGCGCCCAGCGCCATGTGGCCGTCGCGCGTCGCGAAGATCTGGTAGGGGGAACTGCCGCGATGCGCCTGTCCGATGCGTGCCGGAATCTCGCCGGTGGCGAAATAGGAGGCAGCTTCGTACACCTGCATCTGCATCGCCGATTCCATCAGCGAGACGTCGACATGCTGGCCGGCGCCGGTGGTGTGGCGGGCTTGCAGGGCGCTGAGCACGCCGATCGCGCCGAACATGCCGGCGCTGACGTCTGAGATGGCGATCGGCAGGCGGTGCGGTCCGCCGTCCTTCGGCCCGCAGATGGCGGCCAGACCGGACATCGCCTGGGTGATCAGGTCGAAGCCGCCGCGCGTGCGATAGGGACCCGTCTGGCCGAACCCGGAGATCGAGCAGTAGACGAGGCGCGGGTTCTCGGCCGCCAGCGCCTCGTAGCCGATGCCGAGTCGCTCGGCGACGCCGGGGCGGTAGTTCTCGATCAGCACGTCGGCACCCTTGGCGAGCCGGTGCAGCGCCTCCTTGCCTTCCTCGGACTTCAGGTCGAGGACAATGCTGCGCTTGTTGCGGTTCCACAGCATGAAGGGGGCGCTCTCGCCGCCGATGAAGGGCGGCGTGCGGCGCATGTCGTCGCCGCCGCCGGGGCTCTCCACCTTGATGACGTCGGCACCCTGGTCGGCGAGCAGCATTGCGCAATAGGGGCCGGACAGGTTCGATGTGAGATCGATCACACGTAAGCCGTCCAGGGCGGTCGCCATGCTTGCCTCCTTCGCCGGTTGATGTGCCATTCTGTCAGGGGGCTCCGGCGCGTACTAGGCCGCGCCGCTCCCTTGTGGAGCTTGCCATGACGATCGCTTTGCACGAGCCGTTCCGCGCCGTGTTCTACACGCCGTTCTACCTGCCGGTGGCGCTAGGCTTCTACGCGTCCGAGGGCCTGGACGTGAGCATCGCCACCGCCGGTGCCGGCGGGTCCAGCACCAGCGCATTGCTGGCGGGCGAGACCGAGTTCGTCTGGGGCGGGCCGATGCAGGTGATGCGTCACCACGACGAGGATCCCCGATCGCCGGTGGTCGCCTTCTGCGAGGTCGTGACCCGGGACCCTTTCTTCCTGGTCGGGCGCGAGCCGAAGCCGGACTTCCGCTTCTCCGATCTGATGCATCGGCGAATCGCCACTGTCTCCGAGGCACCGACACCCTGGCTATGCCTGCAGGAGGATATCGGTCGGTCCGGCATCGATCCCGAGGGCCTCGACAGGATCGCCGACCGGTCGATGGCGGAGAACGCCGACGCCCTGCGCGCCGGCACGCTGGACGTCATCCAGGTGTTCGAACCGTTCGTCGAGCAGCTGGTCAGGGAGGGCGTCGGCCACATCTGGTACGCCGCAGCCAGCCGGGGGGCGACCTCCTACACGACCCTCATCACGACGCGCCGCGTGATCGAGACTGCGCCGGAGCGGGTGCTCGCCATGACCCGCGCCGCCTATCGTGCCCAGAAATGGGTCAGCACCCGCGCCGCCCCCGACATCGCCGAGGCGGTGAAGGATTACTTCCCCGACCTGGATCTCGAGATCCTGGCCGCCTGCATCGAGCGCTACCGGCGGCTGGACGTGTGGGGCAAGGATCCGCTCCTGCCGGTCACTGGCTTCGTGCGCCAGAAGCTCGGACTTCTCTCGGGGGGCCTCATCACCCGGGACGTGCCCTACGAGAACTGCGTCGAGACGCGCTTCGCCGAGGAGGTCGTCCGCACGGTGCGCTGACCGTCAGGCGCGGTTCGTCGGCGGCCCGCGGCGCGACACGAAGACGATCAGCCAGGCGATGCCCGCACCCAGCAACAGGATCATCAGGGGCACGAACACGGCCCCGATGAGCGGAATTCGCGTGATCGACGCTTCGGCGAAGGGAGCGGCCACGCCGATATAGATCGCCGCGACGATGGTGAGCGCGATCCAGCCCCAGAAGAACCAGCGCCGCGTCGCGCGCGGGCGCTGCTCTCCCGGCTTTCCGCCGTGAAGGCTCTTCGCCGTCATCTGCTCGTGCATGCCGTCCTCCTGCCGCACCGGTTTACAGGCGTTCGGCCACTCAATGCGGGCGTCGGCTCACGGTTCCGGAGGAGGGCGCCGGAGGCGCTGGCCAGTCCGTCCGGCGTACCGTGTCGAAGAGCAGGCAGACGAACGCAGCCAGCATCACGAGCGCATTCGCCGCATGGGAATATTCCCACTGCAGGCGCAGCGCGGCCCAGTCGGCCGTTATCATCGTCCAGTTGCCGGTCGACTGGTTCGCCGGGAAGGTGCAGACGAAGAACACGGCGAGATTGATGGCCACCAGGAGGAAGGCGAGGAATGCCGGCGCCGGACGCTCCGCCCGCCGATACAGGAGAAGCGCCAGTGCGAGCGTCGTAAGGAGTGCGCCGATCAGGAGGATCCCGAAGTGGGACCAACCGGCATAGATCTGCTGCACGGTGAAATAGGCCTCCCGATCGAGCGCCATCTTGCCCGGCAGTTCCGCCAGATGAGCGCCGCCCGGGATCAGTGCGAGCGCCGTGAGGAGCAGTGCCAGAAACCGTGCCGTCCGAATGGCCATGGTCGAGGATCCCGCATCGACTTGGCAGGATGATCAGTACGACTGCCAGATCCTGCTTCTGTGACGGTTCATCTCGGTCCTAAGATAGCGGCAATTGCGGCCTCACTGTGGAGCGCGTCCCATGCTGGTCGATCCGAGTGCCGAGGATGTCGCTTTTCGCGACGAGGTTCGCGCATTCCTTCGGGAGCGGCTGCCGCCCGACATCAAGGCCAGGGTCGACAACGGCGTCGCCTTGCGGCGCGACGACATCATGCGGTGGCACCGTATCCTGTACGAACGCGGCTGGGTCGCGCCGAACTGGCCGGTGGAATGGGGCGGGCCGGGGTGGACGATCGGCCAGAAATACATCTGGGACGAGGAGCAGGGGCTCGCGGGGGCGCCGCGGCTGATCAGCTTCGGCATCAACATGTGCGGGCCGGTGCTGATCCACTACGGCACCGAGGCGCAGAAGCGCCACTTCCTGCCGCGGATCCTCTCCGGCGAGGACGTCTGGTGCCAGGGCTATTCCGAACCCGAGTCCGGCTCGGACCTGGCGTCGCTGAAGACCCGCGCCGACCGCGACGGCGACCTTTGGGTGGTGAACGGCACGAAGCTGTGGACCACCATGGCGCATTTCGCCAACAAGGTCTTCCTGCTGGTCCGCACCAGCCAGGAGGCGAAGAAGCAGGAGGGCATATCGTTCCTGCTGGCCGACCTGGACGCGCCCGGCGTCACGATCCGGCCGATCCACCTGATCGACGGCCTGCACGAGACCAACCAGGTCTTCTATGACAATGTCCGGGTCCCGGCCGAGAATCTGGTCGGGGAGCCGGGCAGGGGCTGGGACATCGCGAAATACCTGCTCGGCCACGAGCGCATGAGCGGCGGCTCACTGGGCCATCAGAAGAAGATCCTCAGCCACCTGCGGCGCATCGCTGCTACGGACGCGACGTCGGAGGGCAGGCCGCTGATCGAGGAGCCCGCCTTTCGGGCGAAGCTGGCGCGGGCCGAACTGGAGCTGAAGGCGGTCGAGGCGCTCATGCTGCGTGCACTCGGCGGCGTCTCGGCCGAGCGGCAGCTCGGTGTCGAGGCCAACATGATCAAGATCCGCGGCACCGAACTGCACCAGCTGCTGACCGAACTGCGCATGGAGGCGCTCGGCTACTACGCCGAGCCCTATGTCCTATCGGCGCTGACGGAGGGCTGGAACGAGCCGCCGATCGGGCCCGAATACGCCAACGGCGCGACGCCGGCCTACCTGCATTTCCGCAAGGTCTCGATCTATTCGGGCTCGAACGAGATCCAGCACAACATCATCGCCAAGGCGGCGCTGGGGCTCTAGGAGATCGGGCCCAAACAGTCGATCCGGGTCACGCGATCGGCCCGTCGCGGCGCAGGGCGCGGCCGGAACGTACGCCGGTGGACACACCGTCGCGCCAGACCGGCTGGCCGTTGACCAGCACGATGTCGATGCCGGGCGAGGGACGGATCGGATCCTCGAACGTCGCGGCGTCGATCACCGTGGCCGGATCGAAGACGGTCACGTCGGCGAAGGCGCCGACACGCAGTACGCCGCGGTCCTTGATGCCGAACTTGGCGGCGGTCAGGCCGGTCATCCGGCGCACGGCCTCTTCCAGTGGCATAAGGCCGAGGTCGCGGCTGTAGTGCCCCAGGACGCGCGGGAAGGTACCCCACAGCCGTGGGTGCGGGCGCGGGTCGTGCGGCAGCCCGTCGGAGCCGATCATCGCGCCGGCGAAGCGCAGCACGCGCTGCACGTCGTCCTCGGACATGGTGAAGTAGATGGCGCCGGCGGGCACGAGCCGGCTCGCCATCTCGAACTTGTCGACGCCGTGCTCGGCGGCGATGTCGTCCAGGTCGCGGCCCGCGACCTCCGGCATCTTCTCCGACCATGTGACGATGACGCGGGTCGCGTCGTTCAGGCGGCCGGGCAGGAGGACGGTGGAACTGGCCGAATAGGGATAGACGTCGAGCGAGACGCGCTGGCTCTTCGCCGCTTCCGCGATGCGCAGCAGGGTCTTTTCGACCTTGCCGTGGTTGGGTAGGCCGGATGCCTTGTGGTGCGAGATGACGACCGGGACTTCGGCGCGCCGGCCGATCTCGAGTGTCTCCTCGACGGACTGCTCGAGGCCAGCACCCTCGTCGCGCATATGCGTGGCGTAAAGGCCGCCGAAGGGCTGAAGCGCCTCGGCGATCGCCACCACCTCGTCCGTCGATGCGGCACGGGCGGGCGGGTAGAACAGGCCGGTCGAGAAGCCGGTGGCGCCGGCCTGCAGCGCCTCCGTCACATGGCCTCTCATCCGGGCGATCTCGTCGTCGGTCGCGGTGCGGTCCAGGTCTGCCATCTCGCGCACGCGCAGCGTCTGGTGGCCGATCAGGAAGACGCCGTTCGCCGCGGCCGGCTTTGCGTCCAGCTCGTCCAGATAGGCGCCGAAGGTCGGGAAGCGGAACCATTCCACGCCCAGCAGGTCGAGCGGCGGCGGCGGCCGCCCGGTCGGGACGAAGGGCGCCAGACTGACGCCGCAATTGCCGACCACCACCGTGGTCACGCCCTGGCTGACCTTGGCCGACATGTCGGGGTCCGACAGGAGCAGGCGGTCGTCGTGGGTATGCGCGTCGATGAAGCCCGGCGAGACGGTCCTGCCCGTCGCGTCGATCTCCAGTTCGGCGCGGCCCGGACCGACATCGCCGACAGCGACGATGCGGTCGCCGCTGATGGCGACGTCGCCCGGCCTGCCGGGGGTGCCGGTGCCGTCGACGATCGTGCCGCCGCGGATGACGATGTCGAAATGGTCCATGAGCCTATTCCCGGTATTCGCTGATCTCTGCGCCAGCACGAACCATGCCGTCGCAACGCACGATCGCGTAGACGCCGCAGTCGGCGTGCCCGTAGTTCTTGCGCAGCGCCAGCGGCACCTGCTGGTCGCGCTCGCCCGTCTGCGGGTTCACGGTCGTCGCGGCACAGCGTTCGATGCGCGACACGATCTCCAGGCGGACGTCGCCGACGGCGATCGTCTTGCCGATCCAGTCGAACTCGGCCCACGGCTCGGCCTCGATGATCAGGTTGCCGCGGAAGCGGCGCGCGTCGAGGTCGGCCCCCATGCGGGTGCCCAGGTCGCGGACGCTGGCGAGGTTGATGATCGAGACGTGCGGCGGGGCGGTGTCGGCGAAGCTCTGCCCGTCGGCGCCGGGCGGCAGGTCCGCCGGGATCTCCACCAGGCGCGGCATGCCGCGCAGCGCGTCCTCCCCGACCACCGCCGACAGGGCATCGACCAGACGGTCCGCCGCCGGCTGCTGGCGAAGGTCGCCGTCGAAATGCACGCCCTCGCCGTCGAAGGCGAGGTGCGCCTCGTCCGGCCGGTGCTCGGGATGCAGCTTCACCAGGGGCGCGTTGTTCGCGACCTGGAGGAAGTTCGAGCGCCGGATCCAGCCGGGCCGCATGCCGCCGAAATCCGCGTCGCCCTGGGCCACCGCGAAACGCCGGTCGTGGGGCAGGGGGCGGCCCGGGGCGACGGTGACGCCGTCGAGCTGCTGGCCAGGCAGCCCCTTCACCGGATAGCGCCAGATGCTTTCGAGCCTGCCGAGGGTCATGGATTTTGCCTCTGGTCGATGCTGCGGACGGCGGCCGTCAGGGCCGCTTGCGGGCCTTCAAATGGGCGATCGTCTCGGCGATGAGCCGTCGCGGCTCGTCGGTCTCATAGGAGCGCGCGATGCAGCGCACGCCGGCCTGGATCGCGTCGTTGACCGGCATCGCCTCCCACTCGCGCATCAGCCCCTTCTGCAGGCGAATGGCGTTCGGGCCGGCGGCGACGATGGAATCGACCCATCTGGCGACCGCCGCGTCGAGTTCGGCGGCCGGCACCACCCGCTCCACCAGGCCCCATTCCAGCGCCTCGCGGGCGTCGATGTTCTCGCCCGTGTAGAGGAAGACCTTCGTCCGGCCCCAGCCGATGAGCTGCGGCAGCAGGGCGGCTTCCACCACCGACGGCAGGCCGATCTTGACCTCCGGCATGCCGAAGACGGCATTGTCGGACGCCACCCGCATGTCGCAGGCGGCCATCACCTCCAGTCCGGCGCCGAGGCAGATGCCGTTCACCCGCGCGATCACCGGTACGGGCAGGTCGCGCAGCGCACGGCTCATGCCGTGCACGAGCAGGATGAAGTCGCGCGCCGAGTGCTGGTCCAGACTGCCCAGCTCGAAGATGTCGGCGCCGCCCATGAAGGCGCGGTCGCCGACGCCGGTGACGATCACCAGCCGCAGGTCCGGGTCGCGGCCCAGGGTATCGACGGCGTCGATGAAGGCCCGCATCGTCGCCGAGCCCAGGCTGTTCATGCGCCGGGCATTGTCGATCGCCACGGTCGCGACCTTGCCGTTCGGCCGCTCCTCGATCGAGACGGCGACGGGAGATGAACTGTCGGACATAGAACTGTCGGGCATCGAACTCTCAGAACAGGGAATAGGCGCCGTCGATGACGAAGGTGTCGCCGGAATGATAGCTGCTGGCGTCGCTGGTCAGGTAGACGGCGATGCCGCCGAAATCCTCCTTGGTGCCCCAGCGCCCCGCCGGAACGCGCGGCTTCACCGCCTCGACGAATTTCGGGAAGGCGAAGCTGCCGGCGGTCATCGACGTCTCGATCCAGCCGGGTAGGATGGCGTTGGCGCGGATGCCGTTGCGGCCGAACTCGACCGCGAGGCCGCGGATCATCGAGTTCACCGCCCCCTTGGTGGCGCCGTAATGCTCGCCGCGCGCCTGGCCCATGATCGCCGCGAGGCTCGACGTGACGGCCAGCGACCCGCCCTGGCCGCGCTCGACCATGTGCTTCGCCGCCTCGCGCAGCGTAAAGAAGACGCCGTCGAGGTTGACGCTCATCACCCGGCGCCACTCCTCGTAGCTCATGCCGGTGAATCCGTCTTTGTTGCGGCGGCGGTCGCTGGAGACACCGGCATTGGCGAAGCAGGCGTTCACATGGCCCAGCTCCGCCACCGTCTCGGCGAAGCGGTCGATCACCGACTGTTCGTCCGCGACGTTGCAGTTCAGCGCCATGACCTTGGTGCCGTAGCCCTTCAGGGTCTCCAGCGCCGCGGCGTTCTTCTCGTCGTTGGTACCCCAGATGCAGACGTCGGCACCGGCCTGGGCCACGGCTTCGGCCATGCCGAGGCCGATGCCGCCGTTGCCGCCGGTCACGAGGACGACCTTGCCGGTGAGGTCGAAGGGCTTGTAGGACATCGGGCGATCCTTCTTGTCGTTCGCGTCTTCTGGTCGGTGTGGTTCCGGCGCGGTCAGGCGCAGAGGGGCGGCAGTCCCAGCCGCTCGACGGGCGTGCCGATGACGCGCTCGCACGCCATGCCGGCGGCGAGCAGCAGCTCTTCCTGCTCCGGGCCGGCCATCAGCTGGATGCCGACGGGCATGCCGGCGGCATCCTTGCCGACCGGGAGCGTGATGGCGCAGAAGCCGAGCAGGTTGGCGATGCAGGTGTTGCGCAGCGCCATCATGTTCGCGGACTGGTACGCCTCGGCGCCCGCGACGGCCTCGACCGTCGGCGGCGTGATCGGCACGGTCGGACCGATGACGAAGTCGAACGGCGCCATGCGCGCCATGACCTTCGCCGCGACGTCGCGCAGGCGCCACAGGCGGCTGATATAGTCGATCGCCGGCACCGCCTCCATGCGCTCGAAGCGGCTGCGTACGTTCGGATCGAGCGTCGCCTTCCAATCGGCCAGTTCGGTGTTGATGAAGGCCGCGAACTCGGCTGCGGTGATGCCGCCCGTCCTGAAGATGCCGATGACGTCGTCGAGTTCCGGCAGGTCGAGGCGCGAGACGTGCAGGCCCGCGCCGGAGAGTTCCTGCACCGCCTGCTCGACGGCTTCCGCCACGCCCGGCGCGCAGTCGCGGTAGAACCAGTCGCAGACGCCGGCGCGCAGGGTCGAGAGGTCGTAGCCCGACAGCGCCGCGACGAGGTCGAGCGGGTGCTCGTCGGTCTGCGGGTCGATCGCCGCGAAGCCCATCGCCGCATCGCCGACCGACCGCGCCAGCACGCCCGGCGTGTCCAGCGTGCGGCTGAGCGGCGTGATCCCGAGCGTCGACCAGCGTGCGGCCGTGGTCTTGAGGCCGACGCAGCCGGTGACGCTCGCCGGTATGCGCACCGAACCGGCGGTGTCGGTACCGAGGGCGAGGACGCACGAGCCTTCCCAGAGGCTGACGCCGGCGCCGGCACTCGAACCGCCCGGCACGCGATGGCTGGCGGCATCCCAGGGATTGCGCGGCGTGCCCCAGTGCGGATTGGTGCCCAGGCCGCCGAACGCGAACTCGACCGTGTGCGTCTTGCCCGGGATCACCGCCATGCCACGGCGCAGGGCGGTAACGACCGGACCTTCCTCCTCCCACGACGCCGGCAGGCGGGTCGGCGAGCCGGCGAAGGTCGGGAAGCCCCGGACGCCGTACAGGTCCTTCACCGACACGGGAAGCCCCTGGAACGCTCCGAGGTCGTAGCCTGCGGCCAGGGCGGTGTCGGCCAGAGCCGCCTCACGGCGTGCCCGATCCGACTCCCAGACCTTGTAGGCGGACAGGGTGGGGTCCAGGCGGTCGTGCCGATCGATCGCCGCCTCGGCGACGGCCGCGGCCGTCGTCGTCCCGGAGCGCAGGTCGCCTGCGAGTTGCACCGCCGAGGTGCGCAGCATGTCAAGTTTCGGCAACGCTCGGACTCCATTCCGGGGGCGGGTGGTGGCGCGAGCATCCTTCCCTTGCTCGGCCGTTGCAACACTCTATCCGCCAGCGGCGGCCGCCATTTGCAGGGGCGTCCCGGCTCCTGTATTCACTTGTGACGGGCGCGGTTCGGTCGCGCCGACTTCCGTCGGGATCAGGGTTCGCCGCGCGCATGCGCATATTCCGCCATCATACCGATCTGCCGGCCGAAGCCCGCGGCGCCGCCGTCGCCGTGGGGAATTTCGACGGGGTGCATCGCGGCCACAAGGCGGTGATCGCCGAGGCCGGTCGAATCGCCCGCGCGGAGGGCGTGCCGCACGGCGTGCTGACGTTCGAGCCGCATCCGCGCCGCTTCTTCCGGCCGGACGATCCGCCGTTCCGCCTGTCGACGCTGCGCACCAAGACGCACTGGATCGCCGCCACCGGCGCCGACCTGCTGTTCGTGCTGCCGTTCGACGGGACGCTGGCCAAGAAGGATCCGGCCGCGTTCGTCGGCAGCGTCCTGACCGAGGGGCTGGGTGTCCGCCATGTGGTCATCGGGCACAATTTCCGCTTCGGCCAGGGCCGGAGCGGTACCGCGGAAGCGCTGATCGCGCTCGGTGAGCAGGCGGGATTCAGCGTCACGCAGATGGATGCGGTGCGCGCCGCGAACGGCGACGAAATCTCGTCGACTCGTGTTCGCGAACTGCTGGCGGCGGGCGATCCCGCAGGGGCCGCGCGCCTCCTCGGCCAATGGTGGGAGGTCGAGGGCCGCGTGCAGCACGGCGACAAGCGCGGCCGCACCATCGGGTTCCCCACGGCGAACGTCGAGATGGGCGAGCAGCTGGTGCCGGCGCTGGGCGTCTATGCCGTGCGGGCGGCGATCGACGACGGCGGGGTTCCGGTCTGGCGGGACGCGGTGGCGAATCTCGGGCGGCGTCCGACGGTCGACGGCCTGAAGCTGTCGTTCGAGGTGCATCTGATGGATTTCGCCAGCGATCTGTACGGCAAGCATCTCCGCGTTCAGATGATCGGCTTCGTGCGGCCGGAGAAGAAGTTCGACGGGCTGGACGCCCTGAAGGCGCAGATCGCCGCCGACGCCGAGACGGCGCGCCAGATGCTGGCCGTCGCGCCGGCGTAAGCGCACGCGGCCGCTCTCGCGGCCAATCCGGTTGAGCGATCCCGGCGCCGCGTCTATAGAAGCGCTCCGATACACCTGCTGAGGGGATGGCGTGGCAATCGCCAGCATGACCGGCTTCGCGCGTGCCCAGAGCGACGACCAGTGGCAGACCTGGACCTGGGAAGTTAAGAGCGTCAACGCGCGCGGGCTCGACCTGCGCTTCCGGCTGCCGCCCGGGCTCGACCGGCTCGAGGTCGCGGCGCGCGCCGCGGTTTCCGCCCGGTTCAAGCGCGGAAATCTCGCACTCGGGCTGGTGGTCGCGCGTCACGCGGGTCAGGCCGAGCCGCAGATCAACGAAGACCTCCTCGGCCTCCTGGCGAAGCGCGGTCTGGCGCTCGCGTCCGCCAACGGCGTCGCGCCGCCGACCATGGATGGGCTGCTGGCACTGCGCGGCGTCATCGACGTCGCGGCGGTGGACGAGCCCGACGAGGAGCCGGAGGTCCGCGACGCCGCGATGCTCGCGACTCTGGTCGACGCCCTGGATGCGCTGGGCGCCATGCGGCGCGACGAGGGGGCGCGGCTGCGCACGGTGATGACCGGCCAGCTGGATACCATGGACGGACTGCGCCGTGCCGCCGAGGCGTGCGCCAGCGCCCATCCCGATGCGGCGCGCAACCGGCTGAAGGAACAGGTCGAGGCGCTGCTGCAGATGTCGCCGGCGCTCACCGAAGAGCGGTTGAACCAGGAAGCGGCGCTGCTGATCGCCAAGGCGGACATCCGGGAGGAGCTCGATCGGCTGGCCGCGCACATCGCGGCGGCGCGCGAACTGCTGGCGGCGGGCGAGGCCGTCGGGCGCCGGCTGGACTTCCTCTGCCAGGAACTGAACCGCGAGGCGAACACCGTCTGCTCAAAGTCGGGCGACCTGGAACTCACCCGGATCGGCTTGGACCTGAAGGCGGTCGTGGAGCAGTTCCGCGAGCAGGTGCAGAACATTGAATAGCGACGACCCGTCCCACATCCATCGTCGCGGCCTGATGCTGGTGCTGTCGTCGCCCTCCGGTGCCGGGAAGACGACCATCTCGCGCCGCCTGCTGGAGCTGGAGCCCGGCCTGTCGATGTCCGTGTCCGCCACGACGCGGCCGAAGCGCCCGGGCGAGACGGCGGGACGCGACTATCACTTCGTCGACAAGACCGAATTCGGCCTGATGATCAACCGCGCCGAGCTCATGGAGCACGCGAAGGTCTTCGGCCACTATTATGGAACGCCGCGCAAACCCGTGGAGGATACCCTTGCCGGCGGCAAGGATGTCCTGTTCGACATCGACTGGCAGGGTACGCAGCAACTGGCGGAAAGCGCCCGCGACGACCTCGTCAGCGTCTTCATCCTGCCGCCGAGCATCGCCGAACTGGAACGCCGGCTGAAGCGGCGCGCCCAGGACAGCGACGACGTGGTGGCGGCGCGGATGGCGAAGGCGTCGGACGAGATGAGCCACTATTTCGAGTACGACTATGTCGTCGTGAACCGCGACGTGGACCGCAGCGTGCAGCAGGTCCAGGCCATCCTGCACGCGGAGCGGCTGAAGCGGCGGCGCCAGATCGGCCTCGGCGACTTCGTGAAGGCTCTCAGGGGCGGCGCCTAACCTGCTGGCTTCATAAGGGAAGTTCGGCCGTGTCGCCGGCGGCCATCGCCTCGGCGATCAGCTCCGCCTCGGATTCGGCGGAGGCGGCGGCCAACATCTCGTCGGTGGCGCCGCCGTAGACCGACTCCTTGCCGATCTCCAGCAGGACCGGGACCGCCAGCGGCGAGACGCGGTCGAGGCGCCGGATCCGGATCCGGCCGCGGGCGCGGGCCAGCATGTCGCCCAGCCGGCGCACGTCGGTCAGCCCGGTCGCCGCGTCGGCGCGCGTGGCCCGCAGCAGGATGTGGTCGGGTTCGTGCCGCCGCAGCACGTCGTAGATCAGGTCCGAGTTGAAGGTGACCTGGCGGCCGGTCTTCTGCTGGCCGGGGTGGCGGCGCTCGATCAGCCCGGCGATCACTGCCACGTTGCGGAAGGTCCGTTTCAGCAGCGAGGACTCCGCCATCCAGTCCTCCAGGTCGTCGCCCAGCATGTCCTCGGAGAAGAGGGCGTCGAAGCCTGTCGCCTCGCGCAGACTCCAGACGGTCAGCACATAGTCGCTCGCCGCGAATCCGAGCGGGCCGAATCCCATGCGCTCCATGCGGCGCGTCAGCAGCATGCCCAGCGTCTGGTGCGCGTTGCGCCCCTCGAAGCAGTAGGCGACGAGGTACCAGCGGCCGCCGCGGGGAAACGTCTCGATCAGCAGGCCGTCGCGTTCCGGCAGCAGGGAGCGCCAGTCCTGGATGCGAAGCCACTCCCGCACGTCGTCGGGGAGGAACCGCCACTGGCTGCGGTCGGCGAGGATGCGCCGCACCCGGTCCGCAAGATGGGTGGTCAGCGGAAGACGGCCGCCGGCATAGGCGGGGACCTTCGGCGTTTCGCCGGTGGCGCGGGTGGCCACGACGACCGTCTCGCGCACGCCTTCGAAGCGCAGCATCTGGCCGGCGAAGACGAAGGTGTCGCCAGGGACCAGCCCCGAGACGAAATACTCCTCGACCTCGCCCAGGATGCGACCGCCGAGGCGGACCTTCAGGACGGGGGCCTCGACGATGGTGCCGACATTCATGCGCCAGCGCCGCACGAGGTCCTTCGCGGCCGGCCGCCACAGCCCGTCCTCGTCCTGTTCGAGGCGCCGGAAGCGTTCGTATGCGCCGAGCGCGTAACCGCCGGTGGCCACGAACGCGAGCACGTCATCGAAGTCGCGGCGGGCGAGGTCGCGATAGGGCCAGGCGCCGCGGACCTCGCCGTAGAGCGCGTCCGCATCGAAGGGCGCGGCACAGGCCATGCCCGTCACGTGCTGCGCCAGCACGTCCAGCGCCCCCGGATGCGGCGTCTCGCCGTCCAGTTCCCGCGCCTCGACCGCGTCGATGGCCGCCCGGCACTCCAGAAGCTCGAACCGGTTGGCCGGCACCAGAAGTGCCTTGCTCGGCTGGTCGAGACGGTGGTTGGCGCGGCCGATGCGCTGCAGCAGGCGGGAGGCCCCCTTCGGCGCACCGACCTGGACGACGAGGTCGACGCCGCCCCAGTCGATGCCGAGGTCGAGGGAGGAGGTGGCGACCACGGCGCGCAGCCGCCCGGCGGACATGGCCGCTTCCACCTTCCGCCGCTGTTCGACGGCCAGGCTGCCGTGGTGCAGGGCGATCGCCAGCCCGTCCTCGTTCAGGTGCCAGAGTGCCTGGAAGCAGAGCTCCGCCTGGGCACGCGTATTGACGAAGACGATCGTCGTGCCGTGCGCGCGGATGGCGGCATAGATCTCCGGCATGGCGTAGAGCGCCATGTGACCTGCCCAGGGGATCCGCGCATCGGGATGAAGCACGGTCACATCCGGCGCGGTCCCGCTGCGGCCGATCACGAGTTCCACGTCATCCGGATCCCGGCCCGCCGATGGCGACAGCCAGGCGCGCATGGCCTCGCGATCCGCGATCGTGGCCGACAGGCCCATGCGCCTGCAGTTCGGGGCGAGCGCCGCGAGCCTTGCCAGGCACAGCGCCAACTGGTCGCCGCGCTTGCTCTGCGCCATCGCATGCAGTTCGTCGACGATGATGCAGGCGAGGCTGCCGAACATCGCCCCGGCGTCCGGGTAGGACAGCATCAGTACCAGCGACTCGGGGGTCGTCAACAAGATGTTGGGCGGGCTGCGCCGCTGCCGGTCGCGCTTGTGCGAAGGCGTGTCGCCGGTCCGCGTCTCGGTCCGGATCGCGAGGTTCATCTCCGCGACGGGTGCTTCGAGGTTGCGATGGATGTCGACCGCCAGCGCCTTGAGCGGCGAGACGTAGAGCGTGTGTAGCCCCGTTCGCGGCGCCGCGGCGAGGTCGATCAGCGAGGGAAGGAAGCCCGCCAGCGTCTTGCCGCCGCCCGTCGGCGCGATGAGCAGCGCCGAGCGGCCGCGCACCGCGGCTTCGACCAGCGCCAGCTGATGGCGGTGCGGCTGCCAGCCGCGGCCCGCGAACCAGCCCAGGAAGGGTTCGGGAAGCGTCGGATTCATTGCAATGCACAAGATAAGGTGCGGATTCCCGTTGCCGGAGTGGAAACCCCCGAGAAAGCGTCCGATATTAAGCGCAATGCGCAGACCAAGGAGGCGGCGATGGGCCAGCGCGAGTTGGGCGAGGAATCCCAACGCAAGATTGCGATCGAGATGTTTCTCGACACGTGGGACAAGGCCGCCGACATCGGCGTCTCGGCCGAAGTGTTGGCCGAGGTGCTGATCTATCTCGCCGTGACGGATCTGGTCGACGATCGCGGCGAGGAATGGACGGCCGACATCGTCGGGGATCTTCCCGACAGGATCCTGGGCGGAGAGTTCACCCTCGAAGGCGGCGAGGCCGACTGACCTCAGGAGGCCGTCGCCTCCAACGTTTCCTGCGCCGCCAGCCACGCATCCTCGGCCGTGGCCAGTTCCGCCTCGATCTCGGCCAGCTTGACCTGCAGCCGGGCCACGTCGTTGCCCGGCCGCTCGTAGAGACCCGGGTCGGCCAGCAGCCGCATGGCCTGCTCCCGCGCCTTCGTCAGGCGGTCGACCCGTGCCTCGGCATCGCGGACGGCGCGCCGCTCGGCGGCCAGGTTCGAACGGGCACCGCCCGTCGTGCGCACCTTCTCTTTCCGGTTGGTCTTGTCGTCGCGCGCCTCGCGCTTCTCGGCGCGCCGTTCCTCCTGAAGCTGGCGGCGGTAGTCCGCGATGTCGCCGTCGAACGGCCGGCAGCCGCCCTCGCGAACCAGCCAGAGCCGGTCGGCGCAGAGTTCCACCAGATGCGGGTCGTGGGTGACCAGCAGGACGGCACCCTCCCACTCCGCCAGGGCCTCGACCAGGGCCTCGCGCGCCTCGATGTCCAGGTGGTTCGTCGGCTCGTCGAGCAGGAGGATGTTGGGCGCGTCGCGGGTCACGGTCGCGAACAGCAGGCGCGCCTTCTCGCCGCCGGACAGCGCACCGATCTTCACGTCCGCGCGCTGCTGCGGAAAGCCGAACCGGCCGAGATGGGCGCGAACCTTCGCCTCCGGCGCGTCGCGCATCTCGCGCGACATGTGCGCGAACGCGGTGATCGACAGGTCGAAGGCGTCCGCCTGTTCCTGCTCGAAATAGCCGAGGCGCACCTTCGACGCGCGGACGACGTCGCCCGAGATCGGATTCAGCCGCCCGAGCAGAAGCTTCAGGAAGGTCGACTTGCCGTTGCCGTTGGCGCCCAGCAGGGCGATCCGGTCGTCCGATCCGATCGTCAGGTTGAGCCCGCGCAGCACCGGCCGCCCGTCATAGCCGACGCTGACATTGTCCAGCGTGATCAGCGGCGAGGGCAGCGCCTCGGGGTCCGGGAACTGGAAGCGCGTTTCGGGCTCGCGCAGGATCGGCCCGATCTCCTCCATCCGCTCCAGCGCCTTGATGCGCGACTGGGCTTGGCGCGCCTTGCTGGCCTTGTAGCGGAACCGGTCGATGAAGGCCTGCATGTGCGCGCGCGCCGCGGCCTGCTTGACCGCCTGCGCCTCATGCAGCCGCAGGCGCTCGGCACGCGTCCGCTCGAACGTGTCGTAGTTGCCGCGATACAGCGTCAGGGCACCCCCGGCGAGGTGGAGGATCGAGCCGGCGACGCCGTTGAGAAGGCTGCGGTCGTGGCTGACCAGCAGGATCGTGCCGCGATAATTGTTGAGGTAGCTCTCCAGCCAGATGCGCGTCTCGAGGTCGAGATGGTTGCTCGGCTCGTCCAGCAGCATCAGCTCCGGTGCGGCGAACAGCGTGGCGGCGAGCGCCACGCGCATCCGCCAGCCGCCGGAGAAGTCGCCGAGCGGCCGGCCCTGCATCGCATCGTCGAACCCGAGGCCGGCCAGGATGGACGCGGCGCGCGCCTCGGCCGACTCCGCGCCGATATCGGCCAGACGCGTGTGGATGTCGGCGATGCGCTGCGGATCCGTCGCCGTCTCGGCCTCCGTGAGCAGCGCGTCGCGTTCGCTGTCCGCCGCGAGAACGAAGGCGAGGGGCGAACGCTTCGCCTCCGGCATCTCCTGCAGGACCGACCCGACGCGCGTGCGCGCACTGAGCTCGATCGAGCCGCCATCAGGCAGCAACTCGCCGGTCAGCAGCTTCAGCAGGGTCGACTTGCCCGTGCCGTTGCGGCCGACGAGGCCGACCTTGTGGCCGTCGGGGATCGTCACCGACGCCCCTTCGAGGATCGTCCGGCCGGCGATGCGGTAGGTGAGATTGTCTATACGGAGCATGGCGGCCGGATGGATATCACGCCGGCCGCCTCACTGCACGCGCGCGCTCCGCCGCAGCCGGTGCCCCTACCAGCTGGTGCGGAAGTTTCGGCTTAGATGGTCGGTGATCAGCATCGATCCGGGCGTATGGGTGATGCAGAGCGGCGGGCGCGCCTCACGCACGGCGTTCTGCGGCGTGACGCCGCAGGCCCAGAAGACGGGGATCTCACCGGGACGGATCTCCTGCACGTCGCCCCAGTCGGGCCGGCCGAGGTCGGCGATGCCGATCGGCGACGGGTCGCCGAGATGCACCGGCGCACCGTGCGCCGCCGGCTGGCGCGACGTGATCTCGACCGCGCGGATGGCGTCGGCTGGCGTCATCGGCCGCATCGAAACGACCATGCCGCCGCGGAACGGCCCGGAGGGCGTGGTTTCGATGCTGGTCCGGTACATCGAGACGGTCAGGTCCTCCTCGATGTGGCGCAGCGGGATCCCCTCCTGCATCAGCGCCTCCTCGAACGAGAAGGAACAGCCCAGCACGAACGTGACCATGTCATCGGTCCACAGCGACTGCAGGTCGGTCACCTGCTCGCCGAGTTCGCCGTCCCGGTAGACGTTGTAGCGCGGCACGTCGGTGCGGATGTCGATGTCGGCACCGAGCGTCGGCAGCGACGGATCGCCCGGATCGGACATGCCGACCAGCGGGCACGGCTTCGGATTGCGATGGCAGTAGTTCGCGAAGAACAGCGCCTGGTCCTTCGGCAGGATGACGATGTTGCCCTGCAGGCAACCGAGCGCCATGCCGGCCGTGTGCCCCGTGTGCCGGCCGGAACGGATGAGCCGGCGGGCAGCGGCGGGAGACAGTTTCGGGTCTTCTGCGGCATCCGGCGAAGCGACGGGCTGTTGCAGCGCGACGACGGCCATCACGTCCTCCATGTCCAACGCTGCGACCCTAGCGCTGTCGGTGCGTCCAAGTCGAGGCCGATGGCGCCCGGTCGGCGTCGGGTCTAAAGTGCCGGCCAATCACACCTCCATGGAGAGCAAGACGTGGCAGAGACGCTCGGGTTCATCGGTCTTGGGGCAATGGGCGCGCCGATGTCGCGACGCCTGATCGAGGCCGGCTACAAGGTGATCGTGGCCGACCTCGACAAGGCGGCGCTGGACAAGGCGATCGCACTCGGTGCCGAGGCGGCCGCGTCGCCGGCCGACGTCGGATCGAAGGCGGAGACGGTTCTCGTCAGCCTGCCGACGCCCGACGTGGTGAAGCAGGTCGCCCTGGGGCCGAACGGCGTCGCCGAAGGCAGCCGCGTGAAGACCTTCATCGACCTGTCGACCACCGGCCCGCGCGCCGCGATCGACATCGCGAACGGTCTGAAGGCGAAGGGCATCGTGCCGATGGACGCGCCCGTCTCCGGTGGCGTCGGCGGCGCGGTGAAGGGCACGCTGGCCGTCATGGTGTCCGGCGACCGCGCCACCTGGGAGCGGCTGGAGCCGGTGTTCAAGGTCATCGGCAAGCCGTTCTTCGTGGGCGAGGAGGCCGGCCAGGGCCAGACCATGAAGATCATCAACAACCTGCTGTCCGCGACGGCGATGGCGGCCTCGGCCGAAGCGTTTGTCATGGGGGCGAAGGCGGGCCTCGACCCCGACGTCATGGTCGATGTGATCAGCGCCGGTAGCGGTCGCAATACGGCCGTCACCGACAAGTTCCCGTCCGCGATCCTGACCCGGAGCTTCGACTACGGCTTCCGCACGGAGCTCATGTACAAGGACGTGAAGCTGGCAATCGACGAGGCGGAAGCGCTCGGCGTGCCGATGTGGATCGGCCAGATGGTGAAGCAGTGGTGGAGCTACGCCTATTCGCGCGGCGGCAAGACCGAGGACTTCACCAACATCATCCGCTACGTCGAGGAGCCGGTGGGCGTCGAAGTACGCGGTCGCCGCAACACCAAGCCGGAGTAGCCGCGCCGGAATAGACGCGCCGGACGGGCCGCCGCTCAGTGCGGCGGCCCGGCTGACTCCAGCGCCGCACGCTGCGGCACCGGCCGCAGCTGAAGAACGACGACCACCGCCAGAAGCGCCAGTCCGATCACCGTGGTGATCCAGCCGGGCTCCAGCAGCCCGAAGGCAGCCGGCAGCACCAGCAGCCGTTCCCACAGGCGCATCGGGCGCAGCAGGAAGCCTTCCAGCGCCACGTTGAGCGAGAGCACGGCGATCAGTGCCAGTCCGGCGACGGCCGCCTGCATTCCCAGGCTCGCATCGATGCCCAGGATTTCCGGCCGGACGACGAACAGGAACGGCAGCAGGAAGCCAGGCAGGCCCAGCTGCATGCTGGTGAAGGCGGTCGTCATGAACCGGCCGCCGGCTATGTTCGCGGCGACCAGCGCCGATACGGCGACGGGTGGCGTGATCGCCGACACGTTGGCGAAGTAGAAGACGAACATGTGCGCCGCGAGTTCGGGGACGCCCAGCTTCATCATCGCGGGAGCGCCGAGCACGGCGACGATGATGTAGGCCGCCGACGTGGGCAGGCCGAGGCCGAAGACGAGGCACGTCAAGGCGGCGATCAGCAGCAGCAGCCAGAGCCTGCCGTCGGCCAGCTCCAGCATCATGTTCGAGAGCTTCTGCGCGAAGCCGGTCACGGCGAACACTTCGACCATGACGCCGATGACGGCGATGACCACCGCGACCTGCGCACCGCCGCGCGCGCCGACATTCAGGCCGGTGACGATCATCCGCAGGATGCCGCCCACGGCTTTTACCGGCTCGCGATACCCGGTGACGAGCCGGCGCAGGGAGTCGAGCGCGATCAGCGCGCCGATCGAATAGAGGGCAGCGGTACCGGCCGGCATCTGGATGACGAGCAGCCAGACGAGGACCGCGATGCCGAGCAGGAGGTGGCCGTAGCGCAGCATCGCCTCGCCGACGCCGATCGGCTCCATCCCGTCCGCATCCTTTTGCGACACGGTCCGCGTGTCGATGCCGAGTGCCACCGTCCGCAGATGCACGCCGAGCATCAGGTGGACGTAATAGATCAGCGCGGGGAAGGCGGCGGCGAGCATCACCTCCAGATACGGGATCCCGGTGGTGCCGACGATCAGGAAGGCGGCCAGGCCCATGACCGGCGGTGTCAGCTGTCCGCCCGTGGATGCGACCGCTTCGACGGCGCCAGCGAACTCCGGCTTGAAGCCCGAGCGCTTCATCATCGGGATGGTGAAGGCGCCGGTCGCCGCGACGTTGGCGACGCTGCTGCCGGAGATCATGCCCATGAAGCCGCTGGAGATCACGGCGACCTGGGCCGGTCCGGCGCGGCTGCGACCCCCCAGCGCCCGCCCGATCGCGATGATGAACTCGATGCCGCCGGTGACCTGCAGGATGCCGGCGAAGATCATGAACAGGAAGATCGTGCCGGCGGAGAGCTCGGTGAGGCCGCCGAGGAGGCCCTGGAAATAGGGAATCGAGGCGTAGCCGACGAGCCGCTCCAGCCCGAGGCCGCCATGCCAGAAGAGGTCGCCCGGCAGCAGGTTGCCCCAGTGCCCGTAGGCCATCGCCGCCAGGGCGAGTGCCGGGATCGTCCAGCCCCACTCGCGCCCACAGATGTAGAAGGCGACGACGATCAGCAGCACGCCGATCCAGAAATCCTGCGGTTCGGCGAAGAAGGTCCGCGTGGTGACCAGTTCCTCATACTCGACGTGGATGAACACCAGCGGAACCAGGATCGCCGCCACGGCGAGCAGCAGGATCGCCCGGTCGAGGGTTCGGCCGGGCGGCGCCTTCGCCAGCATTACCAGTGTACAGACCAGCAGTCCGAGCCCGAGATGCAGGTTCTTGAACTGGCCCGCCGGTAGGTAATAGCCCCAGATCTGGGCCAGATGGACAACGGCCATGGCGAGCGCGACGACGAGCGCCGCCCCCGCCGCGGCCACCCCCAGCCCGCCCGTAGCGGTGGGGATGTCAGCGATCTCCCGGATGAATCCGGACAGTCCGGCCGGCTCGCGCCGGGCCGGCTCCGACGACAGGTCCGAGGTCATTCCGTTGAACCGGCCTCGATCACGATGCGATCGTCAGATCGTCGCGCCACACGCCCTTTTCCTTGAAGTATCGGGCAGCACCGGCGTTGACCGGGAACTTGGGCAGGAGGTAGCGCGTCGCGAAATCGGGCGCGATGTCGCGCAGCTGCGCGCCGCTGGCGCGGATCTCTTCGGCGTTCTCGAACACGGCCTTCGTGATCGCATAACCGGCGTCGGCGCCGAGTCGCGGCGTCGTGGCAAGGATGCCGGAATCGGTGATCAACTGCGCCGGCGCCTTCAGGGTCGACCACTGCGACGGCGCGACGGTGCTGACCAGGATGCCCGGGTTGGATTCCTGTGCCGCCTTCACCAGGTCGTCCGTGATCGGGATCGGCCGCATATCCTGCGCGGTCTGCAGTTCCGTCATGACCGGGGCCATGCGGCCGTTGGTCATCAGCGTCGGGATGCAGTCGACAGCACCGGACTTCATCGCGTCGTAGGTTTCGCGCCACGAGCCGAACGTCCAGTTGACCTTGCCGCCCACGCCGGCCGCGTCCATCAGCGTCCGGAACATCAGTGCGGTCGCACCGCCGGCGCCCGCCGGCATGACGCGCTTGCCGGCGAGATCGGCCATCGACTGGATCGGCGAGTCCGCCCGGACCATCGGCGACGTCTGGAAGATCGTGTAGGAGAAGAGCTGGACGAGATCGACCTTCTGCGTGAACGGCTTCTCGCCGGAGGTCGCGGCCCCCCAGCCACTGGAGGTGGTCTGCCCCAGGTCCATCTCGCCCTTGCCCATCAGCACGATGTTCTCCGTGCCGCCTTGGGTCGAGATCGCCGAGTTGCGCAGGTCGGTCGATTTGTTCACGAAGCTCGCCAGCGTCGTCAGGATGACGTAGCCGGTCGAGCCCAGGCTGGACGAGCCCCAGATCAGCGGCTTGCCATCCGCCGCGAACGCGATGCCCGCCTTTCCGAGAGCCGCCATTCCGCCGACGGCGGCGATGCCGGCCATGATGTCTCGCCGCGTGATCGCCGGCCCCATGCGCTCGAACTTGGTCATATCGTGCTCCCCTCTCAGGCGGTGGCGGATTTCTTCGGTGTATCGGCCAGGGCCTTGTCGACCGCAGGCATGACGTCGCGGCCGAACCGCTCGAGTACGTCCAGTGCCTCCTTGCCGGTCATGCCGCCGAACTGCACGAAGCAGCTCATGTGGGTGTGGCCGAGGACGCGATAGTCGTCGACGATGCGGGCCGCGCAACTCTCGGCGTCGCCGAAGACCAGACGTTCCATGATCTCGGCGTCGGTCGGTTCGCCCGTGCCGTCGGCCGGCTCGGTGACCCAGGCGCCCTCGAAGCGGGCCGAGCGCGCCTTGAGGCTGCCGGCGACACGCTGGCCGTAGCGCAGCTGCTCGATCGCGCGCCGCTCCGACTCCCTGTCCGTCGCCACATGCACATAGCGCTGCACCGCCAGCGGCATCGTGCCGGGCCGGTTCCCGGCCGCGGCATGGGCTCGGGACAGCGTGTCGCGCGCTTCGACGAACGTCTCGACGGGCTTCCATTGCGGCGAGATGAACGGGACGTAGCCCTTTTCGGCGACCCGCCGGACGACCTCCGGCACATGCGCCATGCCGCCGATGTGAACCGGCGCCTCCGGCTTCCGCCGCGGCCGGAAGATCAGCTCCGTCTCGGGGATCTTGAAATGCTGGCCGTCATAGGCGATCGGGCCCTCGCCATAGGCCTGGTCGAGGATGTCGAGCATCTCGGTGAACCGGACATGGAGGTCTTCGCCGCGCGTGCCGAAGCGGCGCGCCTCGTGGTCCTGATTGCCCGATCCGACGCCCACCGTCAGCCGTCCATCGGTCAGAATATCGGCATAGGCGATCTCCTCGATCAGGCGGATCGGCTGATAGAAGGGCAGAACGAGGATCGCGGTGCCGACGCGGATGCGCCGCGTGCGCGCTGCGCAGTGGACGGCGAGCATGAGAGGCGACGGGCAGACGCTGACGTTGCTCAGGTGATGCTCGGCGAACCAGACGGTCGAGAAACCGATCTCCTCCGCCAGCTTCGCCTGTGCCTCGATCTCGGACACCAGCTCGGATACGGGCTTCGCGCGGTCGCGAAGCGGCGAGAGGATGAAGAGGCCGTAGTCCATCTTGGGGTTCCGCTTCGGCTTCGGTGCCGTGCCGGAGATCCGGCCGGGCGCACGCAGGACGCAAGTCACGTGCCAAGGTTAAGCGGTCACAGGCACGCGGTACAGAGCGCCGCGTCGTGACAGCGGTCACTTCGCTGCGACCGGGTGCGGGGCCAGATTGCGCACATCGGAAGCACTGCACCGTCCGGGACACGGACCATGGCGATACGGATCATCGCGCTGCTGATGGCGCTCACCTGCGCCGGCACCCTGGCATATGCGGCGGTCGCCGATGCGAGCGCGGCGAAGCCGCTGCGCGCCACGCGCGCCGAGGTCGCCGCCTTCTGCCAGGCCGCGGATGCGCTGCCCTGGGGAACGGAAGCGACGGTCGCCGCCCCACGCGGGCAGGACACGTATGGCTGCATCACGCCGCGTGGCTGGATCCGTTGCGACCGCCACGGCAACTGCGCCGGCGGCGACGGGGCGGCGAACCGGCTGAACGGCGGCCGGGGGCCGAGGAGCAGCCCGCAGGGTTGACAGTCCCCGGGGTTGATCCTCGCGGTGGCGTATCGAGGTCGCCTAGCCTGACCGGGCGTAGCGCACGGCAGCGTCGCGTTCGAACAGGTAGAGAAGCGTCCGCAGGGCTGCGCCGCGTGGCGACGACAGGTCCGGATCGCGCTCCAGGATCAGGTTCACGTCGTCGCGGGCGGCCGCCAGCAGTTCGGCATGATGCGCGAGATCGGCCAGCCGGAAGGTGGGCATGCCGCTCTGCCGCGTGCCCAGGATCTCCCCGGCGCCGCGCAGGCGCAGATCCTCCTCGGCGATCCGGAAGCCGTCCTCGGTGTCCCGCATCACCTCCAGCCGGGCGCGGGCCGTCTCGCCCAGCGGCGGCGTGTAGAGGAGGATACAGGTGGACGCGTCGGACCCGCGGCCGATCCGCCCGCGCAGCTGGTGGAGTTGGGCGAGGCCGAAACGTTCGGCGTGCTCGATCACCATCACGGTCGCTGCCGGTACGTCCACGCCGACCTCGATCACCGTCGTCGCGACGAGGAGATCGATGTCTCCGCCGGCGAAGGCGGCCATCACCGCGTCCTTGTCGCGCCCCTTCATCCGCCCGTGCACCAGCCCGACCCGCGGACCGAACGCCGCCTTCAGTTCGGCATGGCGCTCTTCCGCCGCGGCGAGGTCGGACTGTTCGGATTCCTCGACGAGCGGGCAGACCCAGTAGACCTTCGTGCCGCGATCGAGGGCGCGCGCGACGCCGGCGCGCACATCCTCCAGCCGCGACGCTGGCAGGACCCGCGTGTCGACCGGCTTGCGGCCGGCGGGCTTCTCGGTCAGCAGCGACACGTCCATGTCGCCGTAGGCCGTCAGCGTCAGCGTGCGCGGGATCGGCGTCGCGGTCATGACGAGGATGTGCGTGCGCTGCCCCTTGGCCGCGAGGCTCACCCGCTGCTCGACGCCGAAGCGGTGCTGCTCGTCGACGACCGCGAGCGCCAGGTCGGCGAAGACGACGTCGTCCTGGAACAGGGCGTGCGTCCCGACGACGATGCGCGCACGGCCGTCGGCGATGGCCTCGAGGATGCCTGTCCGGCTGGCGCCCTTCTCGCGGCCGGTGAGCAGCTGCACCTCCACGCCGGCTGGGGCGGCGAGGCGGGAGATCGTCGCGAAATGCTGCCGCGCCAGGATCTCGGTGGGCGCCATCAGCGCGGCCTGTGCCCCGGCCTCGACGGCGTCCAGCATCGCCATCAGGGCCACCACGGTCTTGCCGCTGCCGACGTCGCCCTGCAGCAAGCGCATCATCCGGTCGCCGCTCGCCAGGTCCTTGCGGATCTCGGCGCCCGCCGTCTGCTGCGAACCGGTCAGCGCAAACGGCAGTGCCGCCTCGGCCTTTGCCCGGAGCATCCCTTCCGGCGCGATCGGCCGGCCCGAGAGCCGGCGCTGGCGGCGGCGCACCAGCGCCAGGGCCAGCTGGTTCGCGAGCAGTTCGTCATAGGCGAGCCGCGCGCGGGCCGGGGAAGAGGGCGCTAGGTCGGCCTCGTCCGCGGGCGCGTGCGCGCTTTCCAGCGCCGGCTTCCAGGCAGGCCATCCCTGACGCGCCTGGTAGGCGGGGTCCAGCCACTCGGGCAGCTCCGGCGCACGGTCGAGCGCCGCCCGGATCGCACGGCGCAGCACTTTCGGCATCACGCCGGCCGTCAGCGGATAGACGGGCTCCACCGCCTGGATGGCGTCCAGGTCGTCGGGTGCCGCGACATGGTCGGGGTGGACCATCTGGATCTCGGCGTTGAAGCGTTCGACCCGCCCGCTGACGATCCGCTCGGCACCGACCGGCAGGAGCTTCTCCAGATAGTCGCGGCGGGCATGGAAGAAGACGAGGTGGAGGAAACCGGTGTCGTCCGCGCACCGTACCCGGTACGGATGCCGCCGGCTGGCTCCCGGAAGGTGCCGCTCCACCGTGACCGTGAGGGTGACGATCCGGCCGGGCTCGGCGTCGGCGATGTGCGGCGCGTGCCGCCTGTCGACGATGCCTGTCGGCAGGTGCCAGCAGAGGTCGACCGCATGTTCGCCCGCGAGCTTCTCCAGCAGCGGGCCGACGCGCGGCCCGACGCCAGGGAGGGCGGTGAGCGGTGCGAAGAGCGGGAAGAGACTTTGCGGGCGCATTCGGGCCGATCCGGGAGCGCGCCTCCTGCTGACAGCGGCGCAGACCGCCTCTATATCCTGTCACACAGCCTGGGAGAACCCGATGGACCAACCGATCGAGATCCGGCGAAAGCGACTGAAGTTTCAGAGCTGGCACAGGGGAACCAAGGAATCGGACCTCATTCTGGGCCGGTTCGCGGACCGGTATCTCGACACGTTCGGCGACGCGGAACTCGACGCCTACGAACAGCTTCTGGACTGTCCGGACCCGGAAATCTTCGACTGGATCAGCGGCCGCGCGGCCGTGCCGGGGAATGTGGAGAGCCCCGTGACGAAGCTCCTGCTGAAGTTCGACATCTCGGCACAAGACATTGATCGATATTGATCTTTCCAAGGCGCGGCGAAGCCGTCTCGGCGGCGCGCCCGAGGGCTATGCGGCACTTCTGATCGTCCGGGCGGCCCAGGCGGCGGGCCGGCCGGTTCTGTTCGTGGCGCGCGACGAGGAGCGGATGGTGCGGCTGCGCGAGGCCGCCGCCTTCTTCGCGCCCGACCTGCCGACCACCGGCTTTTCCGCCTGGGACTGCCTGCCGTACGACCGCGTGTCGCCGAACGGCGAGGTCGTCAGCCGCCGCATCGAGACGCTGTCGCAGCTGGCCGCCCGCGCCGCGCGGGGCGACCACGGGCCGCTGCTGGTCGTGACGACCGTCAATGCCGTCGTGCAGCGTGTCGCGCCGCGCGAGATGTTCCGGGCCGCGCATTTTGCCGTGAAGATGGGCGACCGGCTGGACCTGGACGCGCTGACCGCCTTCCTGGGGCGCAACGGCTATGCGCGCACCGAGACGGTGATGGAGCCGGGCGAGTTCGCAGTGCGCGGCGGGATCGTCGACATCTTCCCGCCGGGTTCCGCCGAGCCGGTGCGGCTCGACCTGTTCGGCGACGAGGTCGACGGCATCCGCAGCTTCGACGCGCTGACGCAGAAGACGACGGCGAAGCGCGACGGCTTCGAACTCATGCCCGTCAGCGAGATCCTGCTCGACGAGGCGTCGATCCAGCGGTTCCGCACCGGCTATCGTGCGCTATTCGGCGCGGTCGCCGGCAACGACCCGCTCTACGAATCGATCAGCGCCGGCCGTCGGCACCCCGGCATGGAGCATTGGCTGGCGCTCTTCCACGACGAGTTGGAGACGCTCTTCGACTATCTGCCCGACGCGCCCGTCATTCTCGACGAGCAGGCCGCGGAGGCGCGCGACGCCCGGCTCGACATGATCGCCGACCATTACGGCGCCCGGCGCTCGATGATGGGCAGCGACAGCGGCGACGGCGTCTATCGCCCGGCGCCGCCGGAGGGGCTCTATCTCGACAAGGCGGAATGGGAGGAGCGCATCGCCTCCCGGCCGGTGCTGGAACTGTCCTCGGCCGTATCCGGCGAGGCCGGCGTCGCCGATGCCGGCGGACGGCCCGCGCCGGACTTCTCCGAAGCGCGCGCCGACCCCAAGGCCAACGTCTTCACCGCGGCGGTCAAGCGCGCGGTGGCCGAGGCGGCGTCCGGCCAGCGCGTGCTCGTCACCGCCTACACCGCCGGTTCCCGGGACCGCCTCGCCAATCTCCTGCGCGAGCACGGCCTGGAGAACCTGCATCCCGCCCAGACATGGCCGGAGGTGCAGGCGCTGCCGGCCGCGGCGACGGCGCTCGCGGTGCTCGACCTGGATCACGGCACCCGCGCGCCGGGCCTGACGATCCTCACCGAGCAGGACATTCTCGGCGAGCGCCTGGGCCGCCGGCCGCGCTCGCGCCGCCGCGCCGAACGCTTCCTCACCGAACTGTCGGAGATCTCGGAGGGCGACCTCGTCGTCCACATCGACCACGGCATCGGCCGCTACGAGGGCCTGGAGACGATCGATGCCGGCGGCGCGCCGCACGACTGTCTGCGCGTCGTCTATGCCGGCAACGACAAGCTGTTTGTGCCTGTCGAGAACATCGAGGTGCTGTCGCGCTACGGCTCCGAGGAGAGCAGCGTCCAGCTCGACAAGCTCGGCGGCGCCCAGTGGCAGGCGCGCAAGGCGAAGCTGAAGCAGCGCATCCGCGACATGGCGGACCAGCTGATCGCCGTCGCCGCGCAGCGCCAGGTGCGGACCGGCGAGACGCTGACGCCGCCGGAAGGCCTCTGGGACGAGTTCTGCGCGCGGTTCCCCTATCCGGAAACCGACGACCAGATGAAGGCGATCGAGGATGTCGTCGACGACTTCGCCTCAGGTCGGCCGATGGATCGGCTGGTCTGCGGCGACGTCGGCTTCGGCAAGACCGAGGTGGCATTGCGTGCCGCCTTCCTGGCCGCGATGGCCGGGCTGCAGGTGGCTGTCGTCGTGCCGACGACGCTGCTCGCCCGCCAGCACTACAAGACCTTCTCCGAGCGCTTCGCCGGCCTGCCGATCCGCGTCGAACAGCTGTCGCGGATGGTTTCCGCCAAGGACGCCACCAAGGTGAAGAAGGGCGTGGCGGACGGGACGGTCGACATCGTGGTCGGCACCCACGCCCTGATCGCCAAGTCGATCCAGTTCAAGAATCTCGGCCTGCTGATCGTCGACGAGGAGCAGCATTTCGGCGTCTCCCATAAGGAGCGCCTTAAGCAGATGCGCGCCGACGTGCACGTGCTGACGCTCACGGCCACCCCGATCCCGCGGACCCTGCAGCTGGCGCTGTCCGGCGTGCGCGAGATGAGCATCATCGCGACGCCGCCCGTCGACCGGCTGGCGGTCCGCACCTTCGTCGGACCGTTCGACCCGCTGATCGTGCGCGAGGCGATCACCCGCGAGCGCTTCCGCGGCGGCCAGATCTTCTACGTCTGCCCGCGCGTCCGCGACCTGGCCGAGGTGGTGGAGGAGATCAAGAAGCTCGTTCCCGACGTGAAGATCGCGGTCGCGCACGGTGGGCTGGCGCCGAGCGAGCTCGAGGCCGTGATGAGCGGCTTCTACGAGCATTCGTTCGACATCCTCGTATCCACCAACATCGTCGAATCCGGCCTGGACATCCCCACGGCCAACACGCTGATCGTGCATCGCGCCGACATGTTCGGCCTCGCGCAGCTCTACCAGCTGCGCGGCCGCATCGGTCGCGGCAAGGTGCGCGCCTACGCCTATCTCACCCTGCCGCCCAAGCGGCAGGTGACCAAGGCGGCGGAGAAGCGGCTGCACGTCATGCAGACGCTGGACGCGCTGGGCGCCGGGTTCACCCTGGCGAGCTACGACCTGGACATCCGCGGTGCCGGCAACCTGCTCGGCGACGAGCAGTCGGGCCACATCCGCGAGGTGGGCATCGAGCTCTACCAGCAGATGCTGGAAGAGGCGGTCACCCAGGCGCGTGAGGGCGACCTGGCGGCCGAGAAGGAAGACGTCTGGTCGCCGCAGATCAACATCGGCAGCTCCGTCCTCATCCCCGACGCCTACGTGACGGACCTCTCGGTGCGCCTCGGTCTCTACCGCCGCGTGGCGTCCCTGGAGGACCGGCGCGAGATCGACGCCTTCGCCGCCGAAATGGTCGACCGTTTCGGACCGCTGCCGCCCGAGGTCGAGAACCTGCTGGAGATCGTCGCGATCAAGCGGCTGTGCCGCATCGCCGGGGTCGAGAAGATCGACGCCGGGCCGAAAGGCACGGTCGTATCGTTCCGCGGCAGCCGCTTCGCCAATCCCGGCGGGCTGATCGACTTCATCACGCGGCAGGCCGGCACGGCGAAGCTGCGCCCGGACCACCGGCTCGTCTACCAGCGCGCCTGGGAAGACGCGAAGCAGCGGCTGAAGGGCGTGAAGAAGCTGCTCCAGGCGCTGGCCTCGATCGCCAAGGCGGCGGAGGCGGAGCCGCCCCGGCGCAAGGCGGCCTCGTAACGGGGCCCTCCCGGACCGGCTGCCCGTGCTACTCGGCGGCCGACCGGTCGCCGCCGTTCAGCGCGAGGTCGAAGACAGGCATGAAATATTCCGGCTCCTGCGCCCCGGAGACGGCGTAGCGGCCGGCCACGATGAACAGCGGGACGCCCTGGACGCCCATCCGTCGGGCGCCCGCGTCCTCCGCCACGACGGCCTCGCGTTCCTCGTCCGTCGCGAGCCACGCCAGCGTCGCCGCGCGGTCCATTCCGGCTTCCGCGGCGATGGCGGCGAGTTCCTCGATGCTGCCGACGTCGCGCCCCTCCTGGAAGTAGGCCCGGAACAGCGCCTCGACGACGGCATCCTGGCAGCCGCTCGCGGCGGCCCGCCGGACCAGGCGATGCGACGCGAGGGTGTTCGGCGTCCGCGGGATCAGGTCGAAGCGGAAGTCGATGCCCTCGCCGGCGCCGATGCGGCGGATATTGTCGTAGACGGACGCCGCGTCCTTCGCGCCGAACTTCGCCGCCAGATAGGCCGCCCGTTCCATCCCCTCCGGCGGCATGCCGGGGTTCAGCTGGAACGCGTGCCAGCGGATATCGAAGGTCAGGTCCGGCCGCTGCGCCATGGCACGTTCCAGGCGCCGCTTGCCGATCAGGCACCAGGGGCAGATCGTGTCGGAAAAGATGTCGATGATCATCGGCGGCTCCCGCGATGCGGCTCGGGCAGTGGGACTCGAGCTTCTGGGCTCGAGCTTCTGGGCCTCCGGTTGCGGGTCCCGGTAAAGTCGGTTAAGGCCGGGCGCAGACGCAGACAGAAGCGGATCGATTCATGAGTAGCATATTCCGGCTCGACGGTCGCACGGTGGCGGTGACAGGCGCCTCGCGCGGCCTCGGCGCGGCCTTCGCCAGGACCCTCGGTCGGGCCGGCGCCAAGGTGGCGCTGATGGCCCGCGACGCGTCCCGGCTGGAGGCGATCCGGGCGGAGATCGTCGGCGCCGGGGGCGAGGCGGCGACCTTCTCGCTGGACGTCACCGACCGGGCGGCCGTCAGGTCCGCTTTCGCCGCCGCCGAGGATGCGCTCGGCACGCCGGCGGTGGTGGTCAACAATGCCGGCGTCGCGGTGACGCGGCGGATCCTCGACGTGGACGAGGACGACTGGCGCAGCGTGATCGACACCAACCTGACCGGTGCCTGGTTCGTCGCCCAGGAGGCGGCGCAGCGGATGGCAGCGGCCGGGCAGGGCGGCAACATCGTCAACATCGCCTCGCTGCTGGCGCTGCGCACCGGCATCGGGACGGTCGCCTACAATGCCGCAAAGGCAGGCCTCGCGCACCTGACGCGGACGATGGCCGTCGAACTCGCCCGCAACGACATCCGGGTGAACGCGCTGGCGCCCGGCTATTTCGAGACGGACATGAACCGCGACTATTTCGCCAGCGACTCCGGCAAGGCGCTGATCGGCCGGATCCCGCAGCGCCGGCTCGGCTTCGACGCCGACCTGGACGGACCGCTGCTCTTCCTGTGCAGCGACGCGTCGCGCTATGTCACCGGCCAGATCCTGCACGTCGACGGGGGCCACTCGGTCTCGCCGATCTGAGCGGCCCCAGCGTCAGCCGTCCTGCCGTCCGGTCAGCCCCCGGCGCCGAAGAATCCGACCGCCTCGACCTCGACCAGGAGTTCGGGGGCGGCGAGCGCACTGCACTCGACCAGGGTCGAGGCGGGGAAGTCGCCGCTGAACAGTTCGGCGCGCGCCTTCCAGACCTCTTCGCGCCGCTTGATGTCGGTGACGAAGATCAGGACCTTGACGACGTCATTGGGCTTGCCGCCCGCGGCTTCGATCAGGTGGCGGATCTTGGTGAACACCGCCTGCGCCTGACCGTACATGCTGTCGCCGCCCAGGACGGTCGTGCCGTCGCGTGCCGTCATGCCGGAGATGAAGAACTGGTTGCCGACGACCAGGCAGTTCGACCAGGTCTTCTCCGGCGGCTCGCCCACATGCGGGCTGGTGATGCGCTTCTTGATCATCTTTTGGGCCTCCTCGCTGTAGCGGCACGAGGATAACGCGACGCGCGCCGGCGCGACAGACGCGCCCACGGCACGTCCCCACGACCGACGCCGACGGCATCGTTCGGCCCGGCGCCGGGCGGCACCGCTTCGGTTCCGTTCCTGAAGGCGCGCGAAGCCGGACGACTGCCTGCCCCTGCTGAAGGCGACGCGGCGGCGGGCCGTCCGGGTGGGGTACCCGCCGCCGACATCGGATCCAGCGCCGGCTGAGACCAGGCTTGGCGCATTGTGCGAGTTGCACGATCTCCCCGATCCGAGGCCTGTTGCACACCCGCCCTCAGCACATTGGACACGCGCAGCCTGGAACGTCCCCCGGACAGATCGAGTAGCGCTCGAAGTCGACCAGCTCCCCGCCTTGCAACCGAAGCTAGCAGGCGGCGACGGGTTGTAGAAGTGGCAGGATGATCAATGCCTACCTCTCGATGGCGGTGCCGCGTTTTCGCTCCAAACCTGTGTCTGATGGCGGCTTATCATTTCTCCAGCAGGGTGCGCTGGTGTTTCTCGCGCAAAGCGACTTCCACGATCCGGGCTTCCTCGTTTCGTTCGCGCTTGCCATTCTCGGGCTCACGCTCAGCATCGGAATGACGGCCTCGTCGATCGACAACATGGGCGCCGTCGACGCGAGCAAGGGCGGCGCGGCGGGCTTGCTGGAGGCGACGGGTTACGAACTAGGCGTGGGGCTCGGAATCACCCTGTCGGCGTCTTGCCAGAGGCCTACGCAGCGCAGCCCTGCGGCGAGCGCGCGCGGCGCCGACTTCCGGCCGCCGGATCGGTCTTCCTTCCTTGTCTTCATGTAGTTCTCCTTTCCTTCATGCATGTGAAGTTGAGGAGATGCCGGAGCGGGCGCACGCTCAGACCCGTGCCACGAACCAGACGTTCATCGGGTCATGCGGCAGGACGTGCCGTTCGACGCTGGCGAATCCCGCCTCGCGCAGAAACCGCTCCGCCGTCTCCCAGCCCCACATTGTGCCGACTCCCTCGCCGCCCTGGCCGATCGAGACCGGCGTGCAATGCACCGTCGAGACCGCGTAGAGCAGCGTCGCGAAGGGGAAGTCGCGGTTCTTCTCGAGGTCGGCCGAGGCGCCGATGTCCTGCATCAGGTAGACACCGCCCGGCTTCAGCGACTTGCGCAGCCCCTTCACCAGGCCAAGAGGATCCTTCTGGTCATGCACCGCATCGAAGCTGGTGACCAAGTCCCAGCGGCCGGGCTCGGCGTATCCGGTGAGGTCCCGCGCCTCGAACGTCACGTTGGTCAGCCCCGCGTCGCGCGCGGCCGCCGTCGCGTGCGCGACGGCGTCGGCGCAGAGGTCGTAGCCGGTGAAACGGCTGGCCGAATACCGCCCGGCCATGGCGAGCAGCGCGGCGCCGCGGCCGCAGCCCGCGTCGAGCACGTCGATGCCCGCCTCCAGCCGACCGTGCAGCTCGGGCGCCAGCGGCAGGATGTGGTCGAAGAGCGCCGCCGCGACCGTCTGCCCGCTATCCTCGGCCATGATCTGGTGGAAGCAGGGATAGTCGTCGTAGCGCGTGCCCTCTCCGGTGCGGAAGCAGTGCATCGTCCGGTCCTGGACCTGCCCAAGCAGCGCGACGTGCTGCGCGTAGACCGCGAGGTTGCCGAGCGGCGCCTCGCGGGTCAGACAGGCGGCGTGCTCGGCCGCCAGATGATAGCGCCGGTCGTCGGGCCGGTAGTCGACCACGCCCGCCACCACCATCGCGGCGAGCCACTCGCGCACATAGCGTTCGGCCAGGCCCGCCGCTTCGGCGATCTCGGCGCTGGTCGCAGGCGCGCGCCCGGCCAGCGTGTCGAACAGGCCCAGCCGGTGGCCGAGCGCCATCATCGCCGCCGCCGCACCGGCGTCGAGCATGTCGCCGACCCGCCCGGCAAAAGCCTCGGCGCGGTCGGTATCGAAGGGCAGTTTTTCGAGGGTCGTCATCGTCTTCATCCTTGGGTCCATTGCATTCGGGGCGGAGATGGGCCCGATGTCGACCCGTGCGTGAGAGACGAAACCGCCGAAAAAGGGGCATTCCGGCCATTAAGGCTGGCCGTTCTTCTCGATTCACTCCTGTATTTCGGCCATGATCGGAGCATGAACGATACGTCGCCTACGCTGACCGTCAGCCTGCTCGTCCTGCCGGAATCCTTCCCGGGCGCGCTCTACTGCCTGCACGAACTCTTCGGGCTGGCCGGGCGCACCTGGCAGCCGATCACCGGTGAGCCGGAGGCCGCGGCCTGCTATTTCGCGCCGCGGCTGGTGTCGGTCACAGGCGAGCCGGCCGCCTCTCCCGCGGGGCCGGTGATCGCGGTCGAGGCCCCGCTGCACGCACCGCCCGCGCCCGACATCGTGATAGTGACCGACCTCGGCCTGCCGGTCGATTTCGACCCGCGCGGCAAATGGGGCGAAGAGGCCGCGTGGCTGCGCCGGATGCACGGACAGGGCGCGGTGGTCGGCTCGATCTGCTCGGGCTCGCTGTTTCTCGCCGAGGCGGGGCTTCTCGACGGAATCGAGGCGACGACGCACTGGTCGGTCGCCCCGATCTTCCGCGAGTTCTATCCGGGCGTGAAGCTGCGCCCCGAGCGGATCCTGTGCCCGGCCGGGGCCGAGCATCGCATCGTCACCGCCGGCGGCGCCTCGACCTGGAGCGAACTCGGGCTCTACCTCGTCGCGCGCTTCGCGGGCGAGACGGAGGCGCGGCGCCTGTCAAAGGTCTTCGTGATCGGCGACAAGACGGACGGCCAACTGCCCTTCGCCGCCATGGCCCGCCCGCGCCAGCACGAGGACGCCGCGATCGGAAGCGCGCAGCTCTGGATCGCCGACAACTACACCGCCGAGAGCCCGGTGGCGCGCATGGCCGAGGTGGCGGGCCTGCCCGACCGCACCTTCTCGCGCCGATTCCGCAAGGCGACGGGATACGGGCCGGTCGAGTACGTCCAGGCGCTGCGTCTGGAGGAGGCCAAGCAGATGCTCGAGACCACGGACGCGCCCGTCGACGCGATTGCGTTCGCCGTGGGCTATGCCGACCCGGTCTTCTTCCGCCGCATCTTCAAGCGTCAGGTCGGGATCACGCCGACCCGCTACCGGCAGCGGTTCACAGGGATGTCGGCGCTGCATTCGGCGTGAACGATATCACTCCGCTTTCGGTGTCCCCCCTTTTGGAGAGACGGCACCGGTTCGCCGCCGGATACCCACCTGCTCCGCTGGTCCAGCTCGGGCGCGGTGGTCGCCGAGCGCGAAGTACGGATCATGGGCTCGCGAAACGACCTCCTGAGGGTCCTGGTTTCAGCGAATGGCGTAGGAACGGCGGCGAACGGCGTTCCCACTTATGTTCCAGAGTGGCGGATGGGGTGGGATTCGAACCCACGAGGGGCTTGCGCCCCCGCCGGTTTTCAAGACCGGTGCATTCAACCGCTCTGCCACCCATCCGTCGCGGTATCGCGTCTTAGCGGCCGGGCGGGGGGGATGGCAACCGGTTTGGGTTGCGGGAGGTGGTTCTCCGCCTCCCGCAACGGCGCGTCAGTCCTGTTTGGTGCGGCGGTTGGCGGAATGGTCCTGGTACTGGTCCGTCTGGTCGCCCTTGCCGTCCATGCCGCGCATCTCGCCGCGGCTGGCCTTGTCGCGATTGTTGAGAACGTCGTTCTCGCCGACCAGGTCTTCCTGGAGGTCCGTCATGGCGCCGGTGCCGGAGTGCTTGCCCTGGGCGCCGGGGCCCATCTTTTTGCCGCTGGCGTTGGCCATGTCTGATCCTCTCTTAGCGGGAGGCGGCCGCCGGCGCATCCGGCGGCCGGCCTGCCAATACAACAGGCCGGCGGGGGCCGCGGTTCCGGATCAGCGCCCCAGCTTGGCCTTCAGGTCGTCGATCATCTTCGAGGCGTCCGCCTTGGTCATCGTGCCGGGCGGCGGCTCGATATGCGCCTCTTCGCACAGCGTGGTCAGGTAGGACGCCTGGGCGCCGGTCATCGGCTCGTCGCCGGATACCCAATCGTCCGGATCCTTTGCGGTGTTGGAGCCGGGGGTCGGGTCGAGCTTGGGATTCTCGTGCGTGTCGGACATGATTCACCTTCGCGTGTTCTTCATCCGTTCCAACCACGGACGACGCCGAAGGTTCCTCTCCAGGACGGCTATTCCGTCCCGAGTTTGCCGAACATCCGCAGCAGGTGCGCCTGGGCGCCGTCGGCCATGAAGTCGCGGTCCATGCGCATCTCGTCGCCGAACATCGCGGCGGCGAGGCGGCGGTCCGTGACGACGGTGCCGAGCAGGCCGTACTGGCCCTGGGGATCGAAGATCGTCTCGGCATAGATCAGCCGCCGGTCGATGGCGTTGCGCCCCATGGCGTAGACGAAATACTCGAACTGCAGGTTGCCCTCGCGCGGCATCCGCGGGCCGAGCACCATGACGCGCGTCGTCTCCCACTCGCCCGGCTTCAGGCCGGCCCGCCACGCCTGGACCTTCTCGTGCATCGCATCGAGCTGGATGCGCGCGGCGTCGCTGCCGTTGGCCAGCAGGACCAGGGCGGCCGCGCGTGCGACCGCCTCGACCTCGGCGGCGGAGGCCACGCCGCGTTCGAGGACGCCGTCGATGAAGGCGAGCATCGCGTCGGCATGAGCCTCGTTGCGCGACAGTGCCGCGCCCTCCAGGCCGGACTGGGCGAACAGCGGGCGGGCGGTCCGCACCTTGTCGCGCAGGTCGGTCAGGGAATCGCGCCAACGCTCCGCTGTGTCCGGCCGGTCGGCATAGGCTTGGAGCAGCACGATGGTGCCGAGTGCGATGTGGGAAACGTTCTTCAGGGTCGTGTAGAGCGGCGGCAGGTAGGGAACCACCGTCCGCTCGCCGTCGCGGATGAAGATCAGATCATTCTCGACCAGGATGACCGGCCCGGTGCGGGCCAGGTTCTCGGCCTTGCCGAGGGCATAGGCCGCACGCGCGGCCTTGTTCAGGTCCGCCAATGCCGCATCGGCGGTCTCGGACGGTGCGAAGGCATGGGCAGGCAGGACGGTGCCTACCGCCAGCAAAAGAGCAGCGGCGAGGCGGGCGGTCGGACGCATGGGCTGTTCCCCCGAATGGCTCGCCCGCACTGTCGCCCAGGACGGGGCGCGAGAGAAGTGGCGCGGCGAAGGGGCGGCGAGGCCGGTGCCGGCGCGCCTCAGAGGTTGCGCATCGCCTTGCCGGCGTTCGGGTCCAGGCGCTGGGCGAGCCGCTCCAACTCGGGCTTGTCCCGGATGTAGAGGGTCTTGTCCTTGCGGAAGACCAGGCCGGTCTCCTGCAACTGGGTGAACACGCGTGCCACCGTCTCGCGGGTGGTGGCGGCCTTCACCGCCGTCTCGCGCTGCGGCGGCGCCGGATAGACCAGCCAGCGGCCGTGCACGGCCGGATCCGGGCGCGACAGTCGGATCAGCTCGACCACGACGCGCTGCATGGCACCCAGGGTGGCGAGATCCATGATGCGCTCGTCGCAGATCCGGATGACCGACGCCAGCCGCCGCATGACGTAGAGCGTCATCTCGGGGTGCTTGAGCAGGAGCGACGTGAAGTCGGCCGGGGGAATGGAGGCCAGGACACAGTCGGTGCGTGCCACCACGCTGGCGGACCGGGGCTCGTTGTCGATCGCCGCCAGCTCGCCGAAGAAGTGCCCGGCGCAGAGGTCGGCGTACGCCACCGCCCGGCCGGATATCGAGTGGTTGACGATCTCGACCACGCCGTCGATGACGAAATAGACGTCGCGGTTCTCGCCGGCCCGCTCGACGATCTGGTCCCCTTTGCAGTAGCGGTGCCAGCGGCAATGGCGCTCCACCTCGGCCAGTTCGTCCGGCTTCAACGAGGCGAGCAGCGCGATCCCCGACAGCCTGCTCATCCTGCACTCCCCATCCCTGTCACGTCACAGCTGGTGCCGGTCCGACATCCTGCCGATCCGGCACCGGGCGCAGTTTGCCACGAATGGGCGCGATTCGTGTGACTTAAGGCACTCGGATAAGCAGATTACGCCGAACGGGTACCACTTGGATGCCGGGCGCGCCCGGATCAGAATAGGGCGCGAAACGCGGGCGAGGGCAAGAGCCGGCCAGAGGACGGCGCGGCTCGCGAAGAATGGGGAGCGGACGACCATGGATCTCGACCGGGCGGTCAATGTCGACGACCTGCGCAAGCTGGCGAAGAAGCGGATGCCGAAGATCGCGTTCGACTTCATCGAGGGCGGCTGCGACGACGAGGACGGCCTGACGCGCAACGAGCGGGCCTTTCGCGACAAGGCGATCGTGCCGCGCTACATGGTCGACGTCTCGAAGCGGGACCAGACGGCGACGCTGTTCGGCCGCACCTATGCCAGCCCGTTCGGCATCTCGCCGACGGGGCTCGCCGCCCTGTTCCGGCCTGGCGCCGACATGATGCTCGCCGAGGCGGCGCGTGACGCGAACCTGCCCTTCGTCATGTCGGGGACCGGCACCGGCCTGATCGAGGATCTCGGCCGCGTGGCTCCCGACCATGGCTGGTACCAGCTCTATCCGGCGCGCGACCGCAAGATTTCCGAGGACATCATCCGCCGGGCGCACGACGCCGGTCTGTCGACGCTGGTGGTGACCGTCGACGTACCGGCCGGCTCGAAGCGCGAGCGCAACATGCGCAACGGCTTCACACGGCCGCTGCGGCTCAGCCTGCTGACCAAGCTCGACGCGCTGCGCTATCCCGGCTGGCTGTCCGACTATCTCAAGCACGGCATGCCGATGTTCCAGAACTGGCAGCGCTATGCCGGGCCGAACGCCGATGCCGATGCGGTGGCCACGTTCGTGTCGTCGCAGACGCGCGCCTCGGTGACCTGGAAGGATATCGAGGACTTCCGCCGCCTCTGGCCCGGCAACTTCGTGATCAAGGGGATCATGCACCCCGACGACGCACTGCGCGCTGCCGAACTGGGCGTCGACGGCCTCGTCGTCTCCAACCATGGCGGCCGACAGCTGGACCGGGCACCCGCGGCGCTCGACGTGCTGCCGGCGATCAATGCGGCGGTGGGCGACCGGATGACCCTGATGCTCGACAGCGGCATCCGTCGCGGCTCCGATGTGGTGATCGCCCTCTGCATGGGTGCCAAGTTCGTGTTCCTCGGCCGGCCGACGCTCTACGGCGCGGCAGCCGGCGGCGTGCCGGGCGTGGCGCGCGCCCTGACGATTGTGCGTGAGGAGCTCGACATGACCATGGCGCAGATGGGGGCGCCGACGCTGGCCGACCTCGGGCCCCACTTCATGATGTGGGACCGGCCCGAGGATCTGCGGCGCAATTCGCCGGGCCTCGTCAGCGCCGCCGAATAGACCGAGCCGAGAAGAAGAACCGGGCAGGGGGCAGCAGAATGCGGTGGATCCGGTACGAGGCCGACGGCGGTGCCGCCTACGGCATCGTTGAGGGCGACGACGTGGCGGAGGTGCGCGGCGACCCGTTCGCCGGCTACGAGCGGACGGGTGCTAAGCGCCCCTTCGCCTCCGTGCGGCTGCTGGTGCCGGTGGAGCCGCGCACCTTCTATGCCGCCGGGCTGAACTATCCCGAGCACGCCGTGGCCGCCGCGAACAGCCGCGGCGAGATCCCGAAGCTGCCGAAGACGGCCAATATCGGCTACCGCGCCGTGAACGCCCTCATCGCCGACGGCGAGACGATCGTCATCCCGTCCGACGCGACCGAGCGCGTCCAGTACGAGGGCGAGATCGTCGCCGTGGTCGGCCGGCCGATGAAGCGCGTCGCCGAGGCCGACGTCCTGTCGCACCTGCTGGGCTACACCATCGGCAACGACGTCAGCGAGCGGACGTGGCAGGGCGAGGACACGACCCTGTGGCGGGCGAAGAACACCGACACTTTCGCGCCGATGGGGCCCTGGATCGAGACCGACCTCGACCTCGACGCCGCCGAAACCATCGTGCGCGTCAACGGCGCGGAGAAGATCCGCTTTCCGACCAACAGCATGATCTTCAAGATCCCGCACTATCTGTCGCGCATGTCGCAGTACATGACGCTGCACCCGGGCGACGTCGTCTGGATGGGGACCGAGGGCAAGACGGAGAACCTGAAGCACGGCGACACGGTGGAGGTGGAAATCACCGGCATTGGCGTGCTGAAGAACCCGGTCGTGCGCGAGGGCGCGTAGCGGCGATGCCGCCGCGCGCGGCACCGGTGCGGCGGTGACGGCGCATCGGGCGGCGCTCGTCCTAGCCGTGCTCGCCCTGGCCGCCGGTATCGCGGCGTGGCTGGCGGATGCGGATCGCATCGCCGCGATCCTCTGGGCGGCCGCGGTGGTTCCCGCACTCCTGCTGCTGGTCGTATCGGCGGGCCGCAAGCTGCTGCGCGGCGAAACCGGCGTCGACATCATCGCCGGCCTCGCGATGGCCGGCTCCCTCGCACTCGGCGAATATCTCGCGGGCGCCGTCGTGGCGGCGATGTATCTCGGCGGGACCGTTTTGGAGGAGTTCGCCGAGGGGCGGGCGCGGCGCGAACTGACCGCGCTTCTGTCGCGCGCGCCGCGCACGGCACACCGCGAGAGCGGCGACCGGATCGAGGACATCCCCGTCGACGCCGTCGCCGTCGGCGACCGCCTCGTGGTGAAGCCGGGCGAGGTCCTGCCGGTCGACGGCGTCGTGACGGGGGAGGCCGCGACGCTCGACGAATCGGCGCTGACCGGTGAGGCGCGTCCCGTCGAGCGCCGCCCCGGCGCTCCGGTCGCGAGCGGATCGGTCAATGCCGGCGGTCCGCTGCGGCTCCGCGCCACGGCACCGGCCGCCGCGAGCACCTATGCCGGCATCGTGCGCCTGGTCGAGGCCGCCCAGTCCAGCCGGTCGCCCTTCGTGCGGATGGCCGACCGGTATGCGCTGATCCTCCTGCCGCTGGCCCTCGTCGTGGCGGGCGCCGGATGGCTGCTGTCGGGCGATCCGGTCCGGGCGCTGGCGGTGCTGGTAGTGGCCACACCGTGTCCGCTGATCCTGGCGGCACCCGTGGCGCTGGTCGCCGGCATGTCGGCGGCGGCAAGGCGGGGCCTCCTGTTCAAGACGGGGGGCGCCTTTGAGGCGCTGGCGCGGGTCGCGACGGTCGTCTTCGACAAGACCGGCACGGTGACCACCGGGATCGGCCGCCTGACGGCGATCGAGATCTCACCCGAGCGTGGCGCTGGCATCGACCGCGACGAGCTGCTCCGCCTCGTCGCCTCGCTGGAGCAGATGTCGCACCACGTCGTGGCTGCCGCCATCGTCGCGGCGGCACAGGAGCGGCGCCTGGACATCGCCATGCCGCAGGCCGTGACGGAAACGGCGGGGACCGGTGTTGCCGGCTCGATCGACGGGCGCGGCGTTCGTGCCGGTGCTATGTCCTATGCGTTCGACGGCAACGCCGCCCCGGCGTGGGCGAGCGCGGTCGCCCGTCGGGCGGAACGTGACGGCGCGTCGTCGGTCTTCGTCGCGATCGACGGGGTGCCTGCTGGCGCGCTGCTGCTCGCCGACGAGATCCGGGTCGAGGCGCCGCGGGCCCTGCGGTCCCTCCGCCGCGCCGGCATCGGCCGCATCGTCATGCTCACCGGCGACCGCAGCGACATCGCCGACGCGGTCGGCGCCGCCCTTGGCGTCGACACCGTCCTCGCCGAACGCACCCCGGCCGACAAGGTCGATGCCGTGCGCGCCGAGCGCGGGGACGGCATCACCGCGATGGTCGGCGACGGCATCAACGACGCGCCGGCGCTGGCCGCCGCCGACATCGGCGTCGCGATGGGCGCGCGCGGCGCCGGGGCGGCGAGCGAGGCGGCGGACGTGGTCCTCCTGGTCGACCGGCTTGACCGGCTGGCCGAGGGGATCGGCATCGCGCAGCGTTCCGTCCGGATCGCGCGTCAGAGCGTGGTGGCGGGGATGGCGCTGTCGGGTCTGGCGATGGTCGTGGCGGCACTGGGATGGCTGCCGCCGGTGGCCGGCGCGCTCGTCCAGGAGGGGATCGACGTCGCGGTGATCCTGAACGCGCTGCGGGCACTGACGATCGGCCGCCGGGCGAGACGCGCTGGACTGGGCGCGGAGGAGAGCCGGGCGCTGCTCGCCGACCATGCCGCGCTGCGCGGCGTGATCGACAGGCTGCGGCGGGCGGCCAACCTGCTCGATGGGGCGGACGGCACCGACGGCGGAGCGTCGCTGGTCGGTGAACTGCGCGAGGTGAACCGCCTGCTGGCGGAACGGATCGTCCCGCACGAGCAGGCGGACGAGGCGGTGCTGCATCCGCAGATCGCCCCGATGCTGGGCGGGCGTGATCCGATGGCAGCCATCAGCCGCGGTCACCGGGAGATCGCGCACCTCGCACGGCGGCTGAACCGGCTGGTGCGCGATCTCCCCCCCGAGGGCCCGGATGCGGCGGAGCGGTCCGACATCCGGCGGGTTCTGCATGCGTTGGAAGCGATCCTTCGCCTCCACTTCGCGCAGGAGGACGAGATCTACGACAGTTTGGCGGAAGCATGACCGCCGCGGGTCAGCGAACGACCTCTTCGGCGATCGAGAAGCGGGCCATGCACTCGCTGCGGCTGGCGTCGGCGGCGACGCGCCAGGCGCTCTCCGCCTCGGTGCGCGTGCGGTAGGGACCCATGACGCTGCGGGAATCGGGCGTCATCTCTTCGAAGGCCGTGTCGCGGTAGATGCCGCCCACGACCCAGTAGCGCCGGTCGAACATAGACATCGTGTCTTCCTCCTGGGCAGGGGAGGGGCCGGAACGACCGGCCCCTCGGACGGTTGAAAGTGGGTTACTCGGCCGCCGCGGCGTGGTGGCTCTCGCCGTGGAACTGCTCGGCCTCGGTGGACTCGCCCAGGGCCGTGGTCGAGGACTGGCCGGCCGAGATCGCCATCGAGACGGCGTCGAAATAGCCGGTGCCGACCTCGCGCTGGTGGCGCACCGCGGTGTAGCCGTCCTTCTGTGCGGCGAACTCGCGCTGCTGCACCTCGGAATAGGCGGCCATGCCACGGTCGCGATAACCGTGCGCCAGCTCGAACATCGACAGGTTCAGGGTGTGGAAGCCGGCCAGCGTCACGAACTGGAACTTGTAGCCCATGGCGCCCAGCTCGCGCTGGAACTTGGCGATCGTCGCCTTGTCGATCTTGGCTTCCCAGTTGAACGAGGGCGAGCAGTTGTAAGACAGCATCTTATCCGGGAACTCACGCTGGATCGCCTCGGCGAAGATCTTCGCCTCTTCCAGGTTCGGCTCGCCGGTCTCCCACCAGATCAGGTCGGCATGCGGCGCGAAGGCGAGGCCGCGGGCGATGCAGTTCTCCAGGCCCGTGCCCGGCTTCAGGTGGAAGAAGCCCTCGGCGGTGCGCTCGCCGGTGATGAAGCGGCGGTCGCGCTCGTCCACGTCGCTGGTGATCAGCTTCGCGGTCAGGGCGTCGGTGCGGGCCATCACGATGGTCGGCACGCCCATGACGTCGGCGGCGAGGCGCGCCGCGTCGAGGTTGCGGACATGCTGCTGGGTCGGGATCAGCACCTTGCCGCCCATGTGGCCGCACTTCTTCTCGGACGCGAGCTGATCCTCGAAGTGCACGCCGGAGGCGCCGGCCTCGATATAGGCCTTCATGATCTCGAAGACGTTCAGCGGGCCGCCGAAACCGGCCTCGGCGTCCGCCACGATCGGCGCGAACCAGTCGATTTCGCCCTGACCTTCCATCTTCTGGATCTGGTCGGCGCGCTGCAGCGCCTTGTTGATGCGGCGGGCGAGTTCGGGGCCGCTGTTCGCCGGATAGAGGCTCTGGTCCGGATACATGGCGCCGGCCGTGTTCGAGTCCGCCGCGACCTGCCAGCCGGAGAGGTAGATGGCCTTCAGGCCGGCCTTCACCTGCTGCACCGCCTGGTTGCCGGTCATGGCGCCCAGCGTGTTCACGAACGGCTCGGACTTCAGCAGCTCCCACAGCCGGTTGGCGCCGCGCTCGGCAAGGGTGTGCTCGATCCGGACGGAGCCGCGCAGGCGCTCGACGTCGGCGGCCGTGTACGGGCGCTCGATTCCGTCGAAGCGGCCCTGCGGCGCGTTGGGCACGAGGCGGGAGAAGTCGCTGGCGGACATGTCTGTCTCCGTCGGTATGTGTTTGTTGGACGGAAGATTGACACGATCCGTGGGTCTGTCGATAAGGCGTTTGAAAGCAAAAGGTTTCGGTGTACGTGTGTCCGAGTTTACAAATGTCGTTTTGTAAAATTGGTGTGTGATGGCGACGGCGATGAAGGACCAGAAGCTGTTCTGCGGGCCGCGGGTGCGGCGGCTGCGGCGCGAGCGCGCGCTCACACAGGTGCGCATGGCCGAGGAGTTGGGCATCTCCACCAGCTATCTGAACCTGATCGAGCGCAACCAGCGGCCGGTGACGGCGCAGCTGCTGATCCGCCTCGCCGAGGTCTACGACGTGAACCTGCGCGATTTCGCGGGTGGCGAGGAAGCGGAGGCGTTCGCCGACCTCAGCGAGGTCTTTAGCGACCCGCTGCTGCGCGGTCGCGAGATCGCCCAGCAGGAACTGAAGGACGTGGCCGCCGCCGGCCCGGAAGTTAGCCGGGCGATCCTGGCGCTGTACCAGGCTTATCGCGAATCGCTGACCCGCGGCGCCGATCTGGCCGAGCGCATGACCAGTCGGGGGGAGGGCGGCGACGCACCCGAACTCCGCGATCCGATGGAGGAGGTGCGCGACTTCCTGCGCCTGCGCAACAACCACTTCCCCGACCTGGAGGCGCGTGCGGAGGACCTGCACGTGCGGGCGAAGCTGTCGCGCGACGACCTGCTGCACGGGCTGCGCGGCTACCTGCTCGATGCGCTGGGCATCGGCGTGACAATCATGCCCGTGGACCTGCTGCCGCAGACCCTGCGGCTGTACGACCGCCACCGCCGTCGGCTCGTCCTGTCGGAGATGCTGCCGGAATCCGGCCGGGTCTTCCAGGTCGCCTACCAGATCGCGCTGATCGAGCACGGCGAGGCGATCGACGCGGCGGTGAAGGAGAGCGGCATCGAGGGCGGGACGGCGCGCCGCCTCTGCCGCGCCCATCTGGCGAGCTATTTCGCCGGTGCCGTGATGATGCCCTACGAGCGCTTCCTGCAGGCGGCGGAGACGTTGCGCTACGACGTCGAGGTGCTCTCGCGCCGATTCGGCGCCAGCTACGAGCAGGTTTGCCACCGCCTAACCACGCTGCACCGTCCCGGTGCGCGGGGCGTGCCGTTCTTCATGGTCCGGCTCGACGCGGCCGGCAACGTCACGAAGCGTTTCAGCAGCGGCGGCTTCCGGTTCGCGCGGCTCGGCGGCTCATGCCCGCGCTGGGACATCCACCGAGCCTTCCAGACGCCCGGCCGCATCCTGTCGCAGATGGTCGAGATGCCGGACGGATCGCGCTACGTGACCTTCGTGCGCACGGTCTCGCGCGCCGGCCTCGGCAACAGCGGCGACCACCACCCGTTCGCCGTGGCGCTCGGCTTCGAGGCGGCCTACGCGCAGCGCGTCGTCTATGCGGACGGATTCGATCCCACGAAGGACAGCCAGGTCACGCCCATCGGGCTCGGCTGCCGGCTCTGCGAACGGGCCGACTGCACGGCGCGGGCCTTTCCGCCCCTGACCCGGCCGCTGATCGTCGACGAGCACCGGCGCGAACTGGCGCCTTTCATGTTCCTGACCGACTGAACGGCCGAGACCTATCGCAGATAGGCCTCGGAGGCGTAGCGCCGCATCATCCGATGCGTGTTGAAATAGCTGCCGAGGCGGCTGATCGCCTGGGCCATCATCCACGTCCAGCGGTCTGGGTCGTCGTAGTAGAGGGCGAGGACGCTGTTCTCGAGCTTGTCGTACAGCATCGGTGCGTCCTGCTCGGCGGTTGTGCCGTCGGTGCCGTCGCCGATCGACCAGCCGGTCTCCCCGTCGACGCAGCCTTCGCTCCACCAGCCGTCGAGGACGCTGAAGTTAAGGCCGCCGTTCAGCGCCGCCTTCATGCCCGAGGTGCCGGATGCCTCCATCGGCGGGATCGGGGTGTTCAGCCACACGTCGCTGCCGGAGATCAGCGTGCGCGCCAGTTCCATGTCGTAGTTCGGCAGGAACGCGATCGGCAACTCGCCTTCGAGGTCGCGGATGTGGTGGTGGATCTGCTGGATGATCTTCTTGCCGTCCTCGTCGTGCGGGTGCGCCTTGCCGGCCATGACCAGCTGGAACGGCCGCTTCCTGTTGATCGCGCGCAGCCGCTCGATGTCGTGGAACAGGAGGTTGGCGCGCTTGTAGGCGGTCATGCGCCGCGCGAAGCCGATCAGCGGCACGTCCGGGTTCATCACCACGCCCGATGCCGCCCGCACGCGCGACAGCAGGGCGCGCTTCGCGTCCTGCCGGGCCGCTCGGATCTCGGCGTCGGGGATGATGTGGGCGCGCAGCAGCACCTCGGGATCGTGGCGCCAGTCCGGGAAGTGCCGGTCGTAGAGGTGGATGAAGCTGGCGGCCGTCCAGGTCGACGGATGGACGCCGTTCGTCACGGCGTGGACCGCATGACCAGGGAACATCTTGCGCGAGGTGTCGGCATGCCGCTTTGCGACGCCGTTCACGTAGCCGCTGAGGTTGAGCGCGAGGTGCGTCATGTTCAGGTCCTCGTGACCGCCGAAGCGGCGCAGGGCCTGCATGTCGACACTGGCGCCCAGTTCGCGCTCGACCAGATCGTAGGCGAAGCGGTCGTGACCGGCCGCAACCGGCGTATGCGTCGTAAAGATGCAGCGGTCGCGCACCTGCGCGACGTCGTAGTGCTGCGCCCCGTCGTGACCCGGGCCGTGCGTGCCGAAGCGCTTCAGCAGTTCGGTGACGAGGAGGGCGGAGTGGCCCTCGTTCATGTGGTAGCGATCGATCTCGAAGCCGAGCGCCCGGAGCGCACGAAGGCCGCCGATGCCGAGGACCGCCTCCTGCTTCAGCCGGTACCGCTTGTCGCCGCCATAGAGCCGATCGGTGATGATGCGGTCTTCCGGATCGTTCTCCAGCAGGGCCGTGTCCAGCAGGATCACCGGTGTCTGATAGCCGGTCACGCCTGTGACCAGGAACAGCCACGGACGAATCCAGACGTCCCGTCCTTCCAGCGTGATCGCGACCTTGGCGCCCAACGGCCGCGTCCATTGCTCGGGCGACCACGGGTGCGGCTGCTCGACCTGGCGGCCTTCCGCATCGATCTCCTGGCGCATGTAGCCGCCGCGGGAGGCGAGCGTCACGAACACCACGGGAAGCTCGAGATCGGCGCTGGATCGCGCCGTATCGCCGGCGAGGCCACCGAGGCCGCCGCTGTAGGTGTGCATTTCGGGGCGGAGCGCCATCTCCATCGAGAAGTAGGCGATGCGCGCCCGGCGCGTCAGAACATCCAAATGTGTAACTCCGATCGAGCCGTTTCATCCGGCAGCCCCGATTCGCGCTGGCGGTGCCCAGCATGCGCTCGGAGTCCGGTATCTCTCTTCATCATACGTGCCAAACCCTAAGCTAGTTTAAAGCGCGGTGTGACGGAACCCGGGCTGAACTACCCGGCTCCGCGTGCGGGATGGCGGGGCGTCGTGCTGATTACACAAGGCTTCCGGCAGATTCCCGATGCCTGTCGCGGGTTGTCGGTCCGGCAGGTCCGCGACGGCGATAACCGAACGAAACCCTGCGCGAGCAGCATGACCTCCACCCTACGGATTGGTCTGCACCTAAATTCGGCCGCGACGGCCCATGTCTGCCCACGCGATGGGCGTTCCTCTCGGTCCTAGTAAAATTTCTTGCGAATATTTGCGATGACGATCGTTTTAAATGTGGCAAAAAATCGACGTGCGGCGAGGACTGGATACACGGGAATAAAAAGTGGCGCGGGGCGTGCGCGACACCTTGAATTGGGGAAGTCTTCCGCGATATCGCGAAATCGTGGCGCTTTCGACCGGCAGCGGGCCGGCGGTCGCGCCGGAAGCCCAGACGGAGGCTCCCGACAGATGAACGATGGCGTCCCCCGGACCCTCGACCACCGACAATCAGAATCCGCCACGGCCTACGACAGTGGCCCTTTCCTGCCCGCTACGGGCCCCGCCAAGATCGTCCCGATGCGTGGGCGCAACGGCCGCCCGGTTCACCGCTTTCCCATCAGCGAAGCCAGTAATGCCTTCCGCCGCCGCTTCTTTCCGGCCGCCACCCTCGGTGACTGGAACGATTGGCGCTGGCAGGCGCGCAACCGCGTGCGCAGCCTGGCGCAGCTCGAGCGGATCTTCGATCTCTCCGATGACGAGCGCGCGGCGGTCGCCCATCATTCCGGTTCGCTGCCCGTCGGCATCACGCCCTACTACGCCAGTCTCATGGCGCGTTCCGACGCGACCGAGGCGCTGCGTCGCACGCACCTGCCGGTGATGGGCGAGTATCTGCGCGCACCCGGTGAAGCTGACGACCCTCTCGGCGAAGATCACGACACGCAGGTGCCGGGTCTCGTCCATCGTTACCCCGATCGTGTGCTGTTCCTGACGACGGGCTTCTGCTCGACCTACTGCCGCTACTGCACGCGCTCCCGCATGGTGGGCGAGGCCGGCGGCGAGTATCACTTCAGCGTCGGTCAGTGGGAGCAGGCGCTCGCCTATCTCCGCGAGCACACCGAGGTGCGCGACGTCCTGCTTTCCGGCGGCGATCCGCTGACCATCCACGACGACAAGCTGGAGTGGCTGCTGTCGCGCCTGCGCGAGATTCCGCACATCGAGTTCGTCCGCTTGGGCTCCAAGGTGCCGGTCGTGCTGCCGATGCGCGTGACCAAGGACCTGGCGCGCATGCTGCGCAAGCATCGCGTCTGGCTCAGCCTCCACTTCACGCACCCCAACGAACTGACGACCGAGGTGACCGAGGCCTGCGATCGCCTCGCGGACGCGGGCATTCCGCTCGGCAGTCAGACGGTGCTGCTGAAAGGCATCAACGACGAGTTGGAGACGATGAAGCGGCTGATGCACGGCCTGCTGATGCGCCGGGTGAAGCCCTACTACATCTACCAGTGCGACCCGATCTCCGGCTCCGCCCACTTTCGCACCCCGGTCGAGAAAGGCCTGGAGATCATCGCCGGGCTGCGCGGGCATACGACGGGCTATGCCGTGCCGACCTACGTGATCGATGCCCCGGGCGGTGGCGGCAAGATCCCGCTGATTCCGGATCCGGTCGTGGGCCGCGACGGCGACGACCTGCTGCTGCGCAACTTCGAGGGCGGTGTGTTCCGCTATCCCGATCCCGCCGGATCGCTGGGGGCGGATCGGAATGCGCGGGGGAACGGCGGCTGATGCGCGTCGGCATCACCTACGATCTGCGGTCCGACTATCTGGCCGAGGGCTGGTCCGAAGAGGAGACGGCGGAGTTCGACTCCGTCGTCACCATCGACGCGATCGCCGCCGTCCTGGCGGCGCGCGGCTGGACCGTCGACCGCATCGGCCACGTCCGGCGGCTGGCGGAACGGCTGGTGGCGGGCGAGCGGTGGGATCTCGTCTTCAACATCGCAGAAGGGATGCACGGCATCGGACGGGAGGCGCAGGTTCCGGCACTGCTCGACGCTTGGCGCATTCCCTACACCTTCTCCGACCCGATGGTGCTCGCCCTGACGCTCGACAAGGCGATGACGAAGCGCGTGGTGCGGGATGCCGGTCTGGCCACGGCGCCGTTCGCCGTGGTCGCCGATGCCGCCGACCTGGCCGCCGTCGACCTGCCGTTTCCGCTCTTCGTGAAACCGGTGGCCGAAGGGACCGGCAAGGGTGTCACCGCCGCCTCGCGCGTCGAGACGCCGGAAGCCCTCCGCGCCGCCTGCCTGCGCATCGTCGACCGCTACCGGCAGCCGGCGCTGGTCGAGACGTTCCTTCCGGGGCGCGAGTTCACCGTGGGCATCGTCGGCACCGGACGGGATGCCGAGGCGATCGGCGCGATGGAGATCCTCTTCGGTGCGGAGGCCGAGGCGAACGGCTACTCCTACGAGAACAAGGAGCATTACGAGGGACGGATCACCTACCGGCTCGCCGACGATGCCGAGGCGCAGGAGGCGACCCGTCTCGCACTCGCGGCATGGCGCGCTCTCGGCTGCCGTGACGGCGGGCGGATCGATATCCGGTCCAATCCGGCGGGGCGGCCGCATTTCATCGAGGTCAACCCGCTTGCCGGCATCAACCCCGAGAAGTCCGACCTCGTCATCCTCGCGCGGATGGCCGGCTGGAGCTACGATGGATTGCTCGGGCGCATCCTCGACTCCTGCCTGACGCGGCTCGGAGACGCGAGGCAGGCCGCTGCCTGAGCCGGCGCCGGTACGATGAAGAGGACCAGGGTAACGTGGGGTACTGGGCCGCGCTCGCGGCGTTGACGCCGATCGTCGCGGTCTTCGGGCTTCTCGTCGCGCTGCGTCTGCCTGCGGTCAAGGCGATGCCGCTCAGCCTCGTCGCGACGGCCGCCGCCGCGGTCTGGCTGTGGGGCGTGCCGGCGGTTCACGTGGCCGCTGCGGCGATCGAAGGGCTGTTCGTCGCCGCGTCCATCCTGTGGATCGTCTTCGGCGCGATCCTGTTGTTGCGCACCGTGGGGGGCACCGGCGCCCTCGATGCGATTCGCGCCGGCTTCACCCGGATCACGCCGGACCGTCGGATCCAGGCGATCATCGTCGCCTGGCTGTTCGGCGCCTTCATGGAAGGGGCCGCCGGTTTCGGCACGCCGGCGGCGGTGTGCGCGCCGCTGCTGGTCGCCCTCGGCTTCCCGCCGATGGCTGCCGTCGTGCTCGCACTGATCGCCAATTCCAGCCCCGTCTCGTTCGGCGCCGTCGGCACGCCGGTCCTCATCGGCATCGGGCAGGGCCTGCTGCAGGGCGGCGAACTGGCGCCGCTCGCCGCCGCCGCCGTCGGTGATCGACCCTACGACCTGTTCCTGCAGGCGGTGGGCATCCGGGCGATCACGATCGATCTTCTGGCGGGGAGTTTCCTGCCGCTGCTGGTCTGCGTGGTGCTCACCCGCTTCTTCGGCACGGAGCGGAGCTGGCGCCGCGGCCTGGAGGTCTGGCCGTTCGCCCTGCTCGCCGGGTTCGGCTTCACGGTGCCGGCGCTGGCGGTCGCCATTCTCCTCGGCCCGGAGTTCCCGACGATGTTCGGGGCGCTGGCGGGTCTCGCGCTCGCCGTCTCGGCCGCGCGGTTCGGCTTCCTGATGCCACGCCGGACCTGGGATTTCGGCGGTGGCGAGGGCGGTGGCGAGGGCGCGGCGCAGGTCGTGGAACCCTCGAAGCCGATGAACCTGCGGCTCGCCTGGGCGCCCTACCTGCTGGTGGGCCTGCTGCTGGTGATCACGCGGCTGCGCGAGCTGCCGGTGCAGGGATGGCTGACCGGCGTTCGGCTGGAATGGCCGGCGATCCTCGGCACGCCGATCGATGCGGCGGTGGCACCGCTGCACCTGCCCGGGACGGTCTTCCTGATCGTCGCGCTGATCACAGTGCTCCTGCACCGTGCCGGCCGTGACGTGATGAGCCGCGCCTTCGGCGGCGCCGCGCAACGCGTGGCGGTCACCGCCGTGGCGCTCGGCACGGCGGTGCCGATGGTGCGCATCTTCATCAACTCGGACGTCAACGCCTCCGGCCTCGCCAGCATGCCCGTCGAACTGGCGCGCGTCGCCGCGGCCGGCCTGGGTTCGGTCTGGCCGCTCGCGGCGCCGGTAGTCGGAACGCTGGGATCCTTCATCTCCGGGAGTGCGACCTTCAGCAACATGATGTTCGCGCTGCTCCAGGCCGACGTCGCCCAGATGGCCGGCTGGCCGGTCGAGACGGTGCTGGCGGCGCAGATGTTGGGCGCCGATGCCGGCAACATGATCTGCGTCGTCAACGTGGTTGCCGCGGCATCGGTGGTGCAGCTGCTGGGCCGGGAGGGGGCAATCATCCGCTACACGCTGCCGGCCGCGGCCGCCTACCTGCTGCTCAGCGGCGGGCTCGCCCTCGGCTTCGGCCTGATCGAGCGTGGCCTCGATGCGACCTGAACCGCAGCGTCCCATTGCGATCCTGCACGGCGCGATCCCGCCGGACGCGCGACCCGACGACCTGGACACCCTGGTGCAGCGCGATGCCGTCATCGCCGCCTTCGCGGCGCGCGGACGGACGGCGGTCGGCGTCGAACTGGGATTGGATCTTTCAGCGGCGGCTGCACGCCTGCGCGAGCTGGCACCGGCACTGGCCTTCAACCTCGTCGAGACGGTGGCGGGGAGCGACGCGCTCCTGCCGCTCGGGCCGCTGCTGCTGGAGCATCTCGGTCTCGCCTATACCGGCTGCGACAGCGGCGCGCTGGCGCTGACCAGCGACAAGCTGGTGGCGAAGCGGCTGATGCGCGCCGCCGGCATCCCGACGCCGCTCGGCCCGGAGGCGGGCGTGGAGGGGCAGCGCTGGATCGTGAAATCGGCGACCGCGCACGCCTCTCTAGGCCTGGACGAGGGCAGCATCGTCGAACCGTCCCGCATCGACGCCGCCATCGCCGAGAGGACCGCCCGTTACGGCGGGCGCTGGTTTGCCGAGGCCTTCGTCCCGGGCCGGGAGTTCAATCTCGCCGTCCTGGATGGCCCGGATGGGCCGGAAGTGCTGCCGCCGGCGGAGATCCTTCTGCTGGCGGGGGTCGAGATCGTCGGCTATGCGGCCAAGTGGGACGAGGCCAGCGCCGCCGCCCGCGCAACGCCCAGGCGCGCCGACTTTCCGCCGTCCGACGAACCGCTGCTCGGCGAACTGGCGGCACTGGCCCGGCGTTGCTGGGATACCTTCGGCCTGCGCGGCTATGCCAGGATCGATTTCCGCGTCGATGAACAGGGGAGGCCCTTCGTGCTCGAGGTCAACGCCAACCCCTGCCTGTCGCCGGATGCGGGCTTCGCCGCCGCCGCGGCACGCGCCGGGCTCTCCTTCGACGACGTGATCGCGCGCATCGCGGCGTCCGCGAACCGGCCGGCCCGGGAGGGTGGACGCTAGCCATGTTCCGGATCCGTCAGGTTCCCGACGCCGTCACGCCGGCCAACGCGACCGCCGTCGCCCAGGTCCAGGAGATGCTGTCGGCGCAGCTCGCCGGCATCTCCGCGGCCGAGGTGGCCGCCATTCCGGCCAAGCTGCACGACCCGCTGAAATACGGCTTCCGCTACATGCTGTTCGTGGCCGAGCAGGGCGGGCGGGTGCGCGGCTTCGCCCTGCTCAGTTGGGCCCCGGACCACAAGTTCTGCTATCTGGACTACATCGTCTCTGCGCCCGGCCGTTCCGGCGGCGGCATCGGCGGCGCGCTCTATGCCCGGGTGCGCGAGCATGCGGCGGCGCTGGGTGCGGTGGGGCTCTTCTACGAGACGCTGCCGGACGATCCCGCCCTGAGCCCGGAGCCGCCGATCCGCCGGCAGAACATGGCGCGGCTGCGCTTCTACGAGCGCTACGGCGCACGCCCGATCATCGGCACCCGCTACGAGACGCCGCTGCAGCCGGGCGAGACCAATCCGCCGTACCTGACCTACGACGGCCTCGGCCGGGAGACGCCGCCCGGCCGCGACGAGGCGCGTCGCATCGTGCGGGCGATCCTGGAGCGCAAGTACGGCAGCCGCTGCCCGCCCGGCTATATCGACATGGTCGTCGAGTCCTTCACCGACGACCCGATCCGCCTGCGGCCGCCGCACTATGCCCGCCGCCCGGACCCGGAGCGTTCGCCGGTCCCCGCGCCGGCCTGGAAGATCGCGCTGGTGGTCAACGACAGGCACGACATCCACCATGTGCACGAGCGCGGCTATGTCGAGGCGCCGGTGCGCGTACGTGCCATCCTCCGCGCGATCGAGCCGATGGGCCTGTTCGACCGGGTCGAGCCGCACGGCTTCTCCGACCGGCACATCCGCGCCGTACACGACCCGCGCCTCGTCGACTATCTCGACCGGTCGAGCGCCACTGTCGGCAACGGCAAGTCGGTCTACCCGTACGTCTTCCCGATCCGCAACGCCGCGCGGCCGCCGAAGGAACTCAGCCTGCGCGCGGGCTACTGGTGCATCGACACCTTCACGCCGATCAACCGCAATGCCTATCTCGCCGCCCGGCACGGCGTCGACTGCACGCTGACCGCCGCCGACGAGGTCCTGCGCGGCCGCCGGATCGCCTATGCCCTGACGCGCCCGCCGGGCCACCATGCCGAGCGGCGGGCGTTCGGCGGCTTCTGCTATTTCTGCAACGCGGCGGTGGCGGCGCACTATCTGTCGCAATACGGCCGCGTGGCGATCCTCGACATCGACTATCACCACGGCAACGGGCAGCAAGACATCTTCTACGACCGCGGCGACGTGCTGACGGTATCGATCCACGGCCATCCGAGCTTCGCCTATCCCTACTTCAGCGGCTTCCGCGAGGAACAGGGGCGCGGCGCCGGCGCCGGGACGAACATGAACCTGCCGCTGCCGGAGACGATCACACCGGAGCAGTACGCCGCGGCACTCGCCGATGCGCTGAAGCGGATCGCCCGCTTCCGACCGGCGTGGCTGGTGCTTGCCTGCGGATTCGATACGGCGGTCGGCGATCCCACCGGGTCGTGGCCGCACCGGCCCGACGATTTCGTCCGGATGGGACAGGCGATCGGCAAGGCCGGCCTGCCGACGCTGGTGGTGCAGGAGGGTGGCTACCGCACCCGTACGCTCGGACAGAACGCCGCCGCTTTCTTTCGCGGACTGTGGGATGGGACGGAGCACGCGCGCGCCGCCGTTCCGGTACCCGCCCCGCCACCCCGTTCGCTGACGCGGCAGCGGGCGAAGCATGCGACCGACATGACCATCTCCTGGCGCAGCGAGGTGCAGGCCGGCGACGTCGACCTGGTGCGCCGCTTGGTCGCGTCGACCGGCTTCTTCACGGCCGAGGAGGTGGAGATCGCGGCGGAACTCGTCGCGGAGCGGGTCGAGAAGGGCCCCGCCAGCGGTTATCACTTCGTCGTCGCGGAGCGCGAGGGGCGGCTGGCCGGCTATGCCTGCTACGGTCCGATCCCCGGCACGGACGGACGCCACGACCTCTACTGGATCGCCGTCGCGCCGGATATCCAGGGGAGGGGGCTCGGCCGGGAGATCCTCGAACGAACGGAGGCGGATGCGGCTGCTCAGGGTGCGGCGCGCCTCTACGTCGATACGTCGACCAGCGCGCACTATGCGCCGACCCGCGCCTTCTACAAGCGCACCGGCTATCGCGTTGCGGCGGAGATGCCCGACTTCTATCGTGACGGCGACGGCAAGACGATCTTCGTGAAGCCCTTGGTCAGGCAGCCGGCCTGACGCTCATTCGAGCCAGGTCGGCGCCTCGAATTCGGGCTCCCGGCCGGTTCCGACGGCACAATTGAGCGGCGGCACCTCGAAATACATCGGGCACACGAGAAGCGTGCTGACCGAATGGCCGTCATCGGCGAGCGGCAGCCGAAGCACTTCGAAGTCGTAGGCGCGCGACGCGATCCGCCGCCGGTTGCGCGAGACGGACGGTTCGCGCGTTTCGACCATCCGCGCGAAGATCGTCTCGATCCGGACACGGTAGTCGGCATCGGGGATCGCGGAGAGGTCGGCGCCGGTCGGGTCGAGGCCGATCCGTTCGACCATGGACGAACCGCACAGTCGGAACGTGAACCGCGGCGGCGACGGATGCACGTCGATCAGCGTGATGTTGCCCAACCACCCTCGCATCGCCAGGGGATCGACGATAGAGCGGCCGGGCAGCCGATCGCCGACGCACCGCTGGTACCAGTAGTCGTAGAGACGGCGGAGTTCCGGATGGGTGATCTGGCGGGGGTCGAAGGGCGACGTGTCTCCGCCGTCATTCCGGCTTCGTGCGCGGGGTAACGCCATGTTTCTGGACCTCCTGTCCAGTTGCAACCATCCTTACGCGGCATCCGTTAAGAAATTACTTCGCGCGACGGAAATAGCGGCGCTTGCGTCCGACGGCCCTTGCCGCACCGGGCCGTCTCCGGGCTATGCTTCGGTCACCCCTCCTTCGCCTTGTGAGTACCCCTCGTCATGACCGTTGAACCCCGCGCTTTCCGCGACACGCTCGGCCGCTACCCCACGGGGGTCAGCATCATTACGACGACGGACGACGCCGGCGTCTGGTCCGGCGCCACGATCGGCTCCTTCTCCTCCCTGTCGCTTTCGCCGCCGCTCGTTCTCTTCTGCCTCGACAAGTCGGCGCTCTGCCATCCGGCCTTCATGAAGGCGAAGGTCTACGGCGTGAACGTCCTGGCCGAAGACCAGACGGAGCTCTCCAACATCTTCGCCTCTCGGAACGCTCGGCCGTGGGGCGATCTCGCCACCCGCGTCGGCAAGACCGGGGCGCCGCTGCTCGCCGACTGCGTGGCATGGATCGAGTGCGAGATGGAGGCGATTCATCCGGGCGGCGACCACGACATCTTCGTCGGTCGCGTGGTCGCCATCGAGGCGGCGCCCGCCGGACGCCCGCTTCTCTATTTCGGCGGCGGCTACCGCAAGCTGGAGCCGGACGAAGTCCAGTAGGCGTCAGCTCGCATCGCCCTCGGCACGGCTGCTGAGGGCGCGTGCGCGAAAGCCGGCTTCGCCCAGGCCGGCGACGATACGCGTCAGATGATCGGCATCCCGCGTCTCGACGACGATGTCGACCTCGGCCAGCTTGATCGGCACGTCGTAGAACCAGCGCTGGTGGTGCACCTCCAGGATGTTGCCGCCCAGGCCGCCGATGCACGCGGCGATCCGCGCGAGGCTGCCCGGCTGGTCGCTCACCTCGACGCGCAGGCGCATCAGGCGTCCGGCGCGTACCAGGCCGCGCATCAGCACGGAGGCGAGGAGCCGAGCGTCGATGTTGCCGCCGCTGACGATCAGGCAGACCCGCTTTCCGGCAAAGCGTGCTGGGTTCGCCAGGACGGCGGCGAGGGGTGCGGCGCCCGCGCCTTCGGCGACCGTCTTCTCGATTTCGACGATCAGCTGCACCGCGTGCTCGAGATGGGCCTCGCTGACCAGCAGGATCTCTGCGACGAGGCGCCGGATGATCTCGATGGTGATGGTGCCGGGCCGCTTGACGGCGATCCCTTCGGCGATCGTCGGCCCGCCGGATTCGACGGAGCGGCCCTGCAGGCCGCACAGCATCGACGGGTAGAGCGCCGCCTGAACGCCGACGATCTCCGTCTCGGGGCGCAACGCCTTGGCGGCGATGGCGATACCGGAGATCAGCCCGCCGCCACCGATCGGCACGACGATCGTGTCGAAGTCCCGGCCGTCGCGCAGAACCTCCAGCGCGACGGTCCCCTGGCCGGCGATGATCCTCTCGTCGTCGTAGGGATGGACGAGGGTCAGGCCGTCGCGCCTCGCCGTGGCGCGTGCCAGGGCATAGGCCTCGTCCAGGCTGTCGCCCCTGACCACCACGTTGGCGCCCAGCAGTTCGGTGTTGCGGATCTTCACCATCGGCGTGGCCGCCGGCATCACGATGGTCGCGGGGATGCCGAGCCGGGTCGCGTGATAGGCGACGCCCTGGGCGTGGTTGCCCGCCGACATGGCGATCACGCCGCGTCGCTTTTCGTCCTCGGACAGTGCGAGAAGCCGGATGAGCGCGCCGCGCTCCTTGAAGGAGCCGGTATACTGCAGGTTCTCGAGCTTCAGCCAGATATCCGCGCCACAGATATCGGACAGCGTGCGTGAGCGAACGCACGGGCTGTCGACCAGATGCCCCGTCAGCGTTGCGGCGGCAGTTTCGATGTCCGCTAGGGTTACCGTCATCGTTCCGTTCCGGCCGGCATGAGGCGCAGCATATGTGCCGGATCGTCCGGCGGGACGAGGGTCAGGTAGCGTCCTTCGCGCCAGACGTCCACCAGATCGCCATAGTGCGGCGACAGCGGGTTGCCGGACTGGCCTGGAGCGACGATGAAGAGCGAGCGATCGAGATCGGACAGATCGTAGACCGCGCGATAGGCGGGGCCGAAAACCATCTCAAACGGTGCCACGGGGTCCGTTACCATGAACCCGCCGCGGTTGACGGTGTGCTGTCCGCCCGCCGCGGGCGTCCGGATGTTGGTCAGGTCACCCAGCAGAGGCACCCTGCCGAAGACGGGGTGACGGAACGTCGCCATGTGCGCATCGCCCCAGCGCCAGTTGCGGCGGTCGGAGCCATACCGCGCCGCGGTCCAGTCGAGCGCCGCTCGCAGTGCCGCCGCCAACGTCTGGCCGCAGGTTTCGACGTCGGGCGTGCGGGTGTCGTTGCACAGCGTCTGCTCGCTGGTCAGGGCGTGGAGCAGCGTTTCCGGCCGCGCGCCCCACCATTCCTCGAAGGCCTCGTCGAGTTCGTCTGCGAAGATCGCGCGCGTCGCCTCCCGGAGCCACGCCTCGTAGACGAGCGGCTCCCAGCGGTCGACGGCCATCGACTGGTCCCATTTTCTCAGGCCGTCGAGCACCTCGGCATTGCCTCCATCGGCGACGGCGGGGTCGATCATCACGGGCAGCAGCGTCCCGGCCGTGCCCGACCGGATATCGAGCTGAAGCGCCGTGCTGAAGGCCAGGTCGGTGGGGCCGGCATCGGAGAGAACGTCTTCGATCCGTTCGGCGCGGTATCCGTCGGGCCAGAAGCGACTGATGAAGTGAGGATAGGCAGGGCCGACCACGCGGTTGTTCGCGTTGACGATCATCCCGGACTCCGGATCGGCGACGTGCGGCAGTTCCTCGAAGGGAACGAAGCCGGTCCAGTCGTGATCGCCGGTCCAGCCGCGCGTGATGTCGGCGCCGTCGCCAGAGCGCCTGATCGGGACCTGTGACGGCATGGACAGGCCTATGCTGTGCGAGTCGGCATAGGCGATGTTCTGCTGGGGCGCCCGCATCGCCCGCAGGGCCTCCCGGACCTCGGCGACATTGTTTGCGCGATTGACACGGTAGAGCGCCGTCGCGCCGGGGTCGCCGGGCAGCAGGGCGGAGTTCCTGAGCGCGAGCACATGATCGTCTCCGGCCGCTTCCGCTGCGGCGGGATTCACGTCGGAGATCACGGGACCGTGGCGTGTGCTCCGGATCTGCAGCAGCACGTCTTCGGCGAAACGGACGCGGATGACCTCGTTTCGCACCGAGAACGGCCGAACGCCCTCGGGCGTGTCGTATACGGAGTCGTCGGTCTTGGAGAGACGCTCGACGAACAGGTCGCTCGCGTCGCCGTGGGTGGTTGTCAGCCCCCAGGCCACCTTGCCGTTGTGCCCGAGCACCAGGAAGGGCAGGCCGGGCACCGTCGCGCCCGCAAGCACGCGGTCCGGCGTCTCCACGTGCGCGAGGTACCAGACTGCGGGCGCGCCGATGCCCAGGTGCGGGTCGTTGGCGAGAATGGGACCGCCCGTGCTGGTGCGCGCACCCGATAGCGCCCAGACGTTCGAGCCGCCCTCGGCCCGCCATCCCGGTCCGGCTTCCCGCCAGAGGCCGGCCGTATCGGTTTCGTCCCCTCCAGTTTCGACCCCTCTGGCGCCGGCCGGCCGGCCCGCCGACCCGCTCGCCAGGGTCGAAGGTCCCTCCGCCTCGGGAAACAGGTTCTCGATGAGATCCTCCGGCACGTGACGGCGCAGGCCGGCGCGCAGCAGTTCGGTGTTCCAGTTCCCGGTCAGGCGCAGGGCCATCAGCCGGATCCACACGAGGCTGTCGGTCACGCTCCAGGGCTCGGGCTCGAACCAGAGGGCATAGAACTCGGGCGGGAGCGCCCCGTGATCGGTCCGCATCCAGGCGTTTACCCCGGCGGCATAGGCTTCCAGGTGGGTCCTGACCGATGCCGGCAGCGCGGCGGCATCGGCGGCGGCCAGCCGATAGACGCCGAACGTGCGCATCATGCTGTCCATCGGCACCAGATCGGCGCCGAGGATCTCCGCCATCCGCCCGGCGCCGACCCGGCGCGTCAGCTCCATCTGCGCGAACCGGTCCTGCGCGTGGACGAAGCCCAGGGCGAACGCGGCGTCGCGTTCGCTCCCCGCCTGGATGAAAGGGATCCCGTGCGCGTCGCGCGCCACGGTGACGGGTGCGTCGAGACCAGATAGCGCGATGTCGCCGTCGAGGTCGGGCAGGGATGTCCCCAGCCAGAACCATCCCGCCGCTCCGGCCAGGACGAGCACCGCGGCCACGCCGGCGAGACCGAAGACGATCCGGCGAAGCACGCGGTGCATGAGAGGCGTCGTTCCTGGTTCAGCCCGCGAGTTCGCGCAGGATCTTTTCGCGGTCCTGGTCGACGTCGGGTGCGGTCGGTCGACTGGTCGGGTCGTCGTAGCCGGAGATCTTCACCGGGTTGCCGGCGACGCGCAGGCTGCCCGCCTTCGGGTCGGTCACGTCGATCACCATGTTGCGCGGCTCGACCTGCGGATGCTGCATCACCTGGCTGACGTCGTTGATCCGGCTCGCCGGCACGCCCGCGGCGTCGAGCAGTTCGAGCCATGCCGCGGTCGGGCGCGTCGTCAGTACGCCCTGGATCTCGGCCTCCAGCGCGTCGTGGTGCTCGTTGCGCAGCCGGTTCGTCGCGAACAGCGGATTCGTGGCGAGGTCTGGCCGCTCGATGATCTCGCAGAAGCGGCGGTACATCGTGTCGTTGCCGCCGGCGACGATCATGTGGCCGTCCTGGGTCTTGAAGACCTGGAAGGGCGTGATCGACGGGTGGCGGCCGCCGAGCGGGCCCGGGATCTCCCCGGTCGCCGAGTAGCGGACGATGGCGTTCTCCATCAGCGCCATCTGCACGTCGAACATGCCGATGTCGACCTTGCGGCCCTCGCCGGTGGTTGCGCGGTCGTAGAGCGCCGCATTGATGCCGATCGTTGTGTAGAGGCCGGCGGCGACGTCGCCGATCGACATGCCGACGCGCGTCGGCTCGCCGCCCGGTTGGCCGGTGATGCTCATGATGCCGCCCATCGCCTGCACGACCATGTCGTAGGCCGGACGCTTCGAATGCGGACCTGTGTGGCCGAAGCCGGAGCAGGCGGCATAGATCAGCTTCGGATACTTGGCGTGCAGCGTGTCCCAGCCGTAGCCGAGCTTCTCCATGGTGCCCGGCCGGAAATTCTCGACGACGACGTCGGCCTTGGCGAGCAGCTTCTCGAACACCGCCCGATCCTCGTCCTTCTTCAGGTCGAGGGCGATGCTCTCCTTGCCGCGGTTGACGGAGATGAAGTAGGCCGACTTGCCGCCGACGAACGGCCCGTATTCGCGGGCATCGTCGCCGGTGCCGGGCGTCTCCACCTTGATGACGCGGGCGCCCAGATCCGCGAGGATCATGGTGGAGAAGGGCCCCGCCAGCACGCGGGTGAGGTCGACGATGGTCACGCCGCTGAGCGGTCCGGAAGCGGTCATGCTGGTCCTTTCGGTTGTCGGCGCTAGGATCGACGCGGCGAGCGGCCGACCTGAGCGAAACTCCACACGAACGCGGCCGGAGGGTAGTGGGACATGTCCATGAGGTCACGTAGTTTCCGCACGCTCGGCCCGGCCGGGTTCCACCGCATCGCGTACACCGAATGGGGGGATCCTGGAAACCCGCGGGTGCTCGTCTGCGTGCACGGGCTGTCGCGCAACGGCCGCGACTTCGACGAGATCGCCGCGGCGTTGAGCGACGTCTACCGGGTCGTCTGCCCGGACATCGTGGGACGCGGCGAGAGCGACTACCTGACGGTCAAGGAGTTCTACGACTACAAGCTCTACTGCAGCGACATGGCGACGATGGTCGCCGCCACGGGCGCGGCCGAGGTCGACTGGATCGGCACCTCCATGGGCGGCATCATCGGCATGATGCTGGCCAGTCTGCCGAACGCGCCGATCCGGCGTATGGTGCTGAACGACATCGGGCCCGTGGTTGCGGTCGAGGGGCTGCAGCGGATCGCGGGCTATGTCGGGCGCGACGCGCGCTTTCCGGACTTCGATACGGCCTTTGCCACCATCCGTGCCGTGGCCAAGGGTTTCGGCCCGATGACGGAGACGCAATGGCGCCGCTTCGTCGAGGTGCAACTGCGCCGGGAGGCCGACGGCACCTATCGCCTGAACTACGACCCGGGCATCGCTTGGTCGCTCGCCGACGCGCCGAAGGCGGACATCGCGATGTGGGAACTGTGGGATGCCATCCGCGCGCCGGTGCTGGTCCTGCGCGGCGGCGTATCCGACCTCCTGCGCGCCGATACGGTCGCCGAGATGCAGCGCCGTGGACCGCGCTGCGAGGCGATCGAGATCGAGGGCATCGGCCACACGCCGGCTCTGGTCGATGCGCCGCAGATCGAGGCTGTGCGGCGCTTCCTAACGGCGTGACGGCTCAGCCTCGACGGGGCTTCAGCCGCCCGCCTTCCAGATCTCTTCCAGCCGGGCCGCCCGGCCGCAGCCCCACTTGTAGTAGTTGTACCGGAGCGGATTCTTGTTGTGATAGTCCTGATGATAGTCCTCGGCCGGGTAGAAGGGGGCCGCGGGCTGGATCGGTGTGACGACCTCGCGGCCGAACTTCTCTGCGATCTTCTGCTTCGAGGTCTCCGCCATGCGCCGCTCCGCGTCGCCTGCGACGAAGATCGCGCTGCGATAGGGGCTGCCCCGATCACAGAACTGGCCGCCTGCGTCGAACATGTCGACGTTCCGCCAGAAGGTGTCGAGCAGTTCCTCATAGCCGACGACGCTGGGGTCGTATCGAACCTCCAGCGCTTCGGTATGGCCCGTGCCGCCCGACGACACCTGCTCGTAGGTCGGGTTCGGCACCGTGCCGCCGGTATAGCCCGAAGTCGTCTCGACCACGCCCTCGACCTTGTCGAACGCCTCCTCGACGCACCAGAAGCAGCCGGCGGCGAAGATCGCGGTCTGGGTCTGCGGCTTCGTCTCGCCGGACTTGGGCGCTTGCGCCACCGCGGCTGTGGCGGTGATCAGCACCACCGCCAGGGTCGCTATGGTCCGAAAGCGCGGCGCCCACCGGTTCGGGCTCGGATGCTTTTTCATATGATCCTCACTGGCGGGCGGCGCCGAGGATGGTGCCGTCCGCCGTCTGAACGATGGCGACCAGCTGCTCGCCTTCAGGGTCCGCGACGCTTACCGTGACGGGCTCGCCCACCCACGCTGCCGCCGGGACGATGGCGCGCACCAGATTGGCCTGTTCGATCGTGCGGCCGGCATTCTCGCCACGCCGCACCTCGGTCCGGCGCCTGGCGTCGTAGCCGAACAGCCAGACCGTTCCGGCACCGCTCCCTGCACCGACCGCGACCTCGGCCTTACCGTCGGTGCGCCGTATGGCAATCGGAACGGAATCCAAGCTCTTCTCGGCTTCGGCGATGGCGGACCGCACGCCGGCGCGGTCGGACCCGATGACGTCCGCGCGGCCGTCGACCACCATCTGCGGCGTGTAGATGTTTCTGCGGCCGAGTTGGGCGGCATAGGTCCGCTGGCGCTGCGTGGCGGCGGGCGAGGAGAATGGGTCTTTCCACCCCAGCCGATCCCAATAGTCGACGTGGAAGGCGAGCGCGATCACGTCGTCGCGCTCCTCCGTCAGGTCGAGCAGGAACGCCTCGGCCGGCGGGCACGACGAGCAACCCTGCGAGGTGAACAGTTCGACGACCACCGGCCGGTCCGCTGCTCTGGCGCCGCCCCGGAGCGCCGAAGCGGCGATCGCCGCGACGGCGGCAGCCGTGAGGAGCAACGCGCGTGCAGGGGACATCCGCCTCTCCGCCGTTCGATCTCGTTCAGCGAGGAGTTGGCGCCGCGCCGACGCCCTGCCAAGCGGGATCGACGCCGGCTCTCTTCATAAGGCCGTGAGCGGCGGCGGCAACCCTGCCGCTCAGCGCACGCCCTTCACCATCATCCGCGACAGGATCTGCAGCATGATCTCGTTGGCGCCGCCGCCGATCGCGGTGAGGCGCGCGTCGCGGAAGACCCGGCTGACGCGGTTCTCGGTCATGTAGCCCTGACCGCCCCAGAACTGCAGGCACTCCGACGGCACCGTCATTCCGAGTTGGCCCGCCTTCAGCTTCGCCATGGTGGCGAGGCGCGTCACGTCCTCGCCGGCGACGTAGCGCTCGACGGCCCGGTAGACCAGCGAGCGCAGGCATTCCACCTCGGTCTGGAGCTCGGCCAGCTTGAACTGCACGACTTGGTTGTCGAGGATCGACCGGCCGAACGCCTTGCGTGTGTTCGTGTAGTCCAGCGTCTCCTCGATGATCTCCTCGAGCTGCTTGATCATCTTGACCGCGCCCAGCAGCCGCTCCTCCTGGAACTGCTCCATCTGGTAGAGGAAGCCGCGGTTCTCCTCGCCGATGCGGTTCGACTGCGGCACGCGCACCTCGTCGAAGAAGAGCTGCGCCGTGTCCGAGCAACGCATGCCCAGCTTGTCGAGCTTGCGCGCCACCGTGACGCCCTTGCTCTTCATCGGTACGACGATCAGCGACTTGTTCTTGTGCGGACCGCCCTCGTCGGAGGTGTTCGCCAGCATGCACATCCAGTCGGCCTGGGTGCCGTTGGTGATCCACATCTTCGAGCCGGTGATGACGTAGTCGTCGCCGTCCTTGCGCGCGAAGGTCTTCAGCTGCGCCACGTCCGACCCGGCGCTCTCCTCCGACACGCCGATGCAGCCGACGAGGTCGCCGGCGATGGTCGGCGCCAGCCAGTCCCGGCGCAGGGCGTCGCTGCCGTACTTGGCGAGGGCAGGGGTGCACATGTCGGTCTGCACGCCGAGCGCCATGCCGACGCCGCCGGCCCGGATGTGCCCGAGCTCCTCGGTGAAGGCGATGTTGTAGGTGTAGTCCAGGCCGAGGCCGCCATACGCCGTCGGCTTCGTGATGCCGAGCAGGCCGGCGTCGCCGAACGCCTTGAAGACCTGGTGCGCCGGGAAGATGCCCTCCTCCTCCCACCGGTCGACGAAGGGGTTGACGTGCGTGTCGATGACCCGCCGCGCGGTGCGGCGCAGTTCCTCGTGTTCGTGGGTGAAGAGCATCTCGTTCCGTCCCTGAAATGCGGGCCGCCGGCGATGGATGCGGCGGCCCTGCGCCCGTTGCGGCGACCTTTGCGCGCCTCGGCGGAAGACGCAATGGCCGATGGGGACCGGCGCCGGGTGTGCCTGTATTCGCCGCGAATTTTGCACGACACTGCTCCGAGTGAGGGCGCTCACATTGTGGTGCCGCCGAGGGTGCCACGGTTGCCTGGATGCAGCTCGGTGTCGGGGGAGGCACGAATGCGGCCGCTGATCATGCTCGGGCAGATCGTCACCGCCGCCGTCGCGATCATCGTCGCGGTCTGGTGGATCGCAACGCTCTGCATGCGCCTCGTGCTCAGGCGGCTGGAGCGCCTCTGGCCGCTGCACGGCGGTCCGCGCAACGCCTGCGTCGCCCTGCTCGGCGTCGTGTCGCTGCTGGTCGCGGCCGGCACCCTCGTCGCCACGTGGCTCCTGTACCTCGCGCTGCGTCCCGATCCGGAGAACTGGTCGCCGACGACGGCGGCGATATGGGAGTGGTCGCTGATCGTGCCCCTGGTGTTCGGCACGATCGCGGCGATCGTCGGCACCTTCTCGCAGACGTCGGCCGCCTGGGGCGCCCTGCTGCGCCAGCGCCACCTGCTCGATCTGGCCGGCCCGGCCGAGCCGGCGACGCCGCCCGGCGAGGTCGGCGGCCGCAGCATCGTCATCTGCTGCGACGGCACCGGCAACCGTCCGGACCAGGAGGAGGAGGGCAGCCCGGCCACCACCAATGTCTGGAAGCTCTACTACACCCTGGTCTGCGACGAGACGCAGGTGACTTGGTACCAGGCGGGCGTCGGGTCCGACACCTCCTCGACGGCGCGGCAGGCCCGGCGCACCCACAAGGTGCTCGAGGCGGTCGGCACCGATACCGGCGCCAAGGTCGCCGCATTTGGCAGCCGGCTGCTGAAGCTGTTCGAGGGTGCGTTCGGCGCCGGGGTCAGCGAGGGCATCATCCGCGGCTACACCGAGATCGTGCGCCAGTACCGGCCGGGCGACCGCATCTATCTCGTGGGATTCTCGCGCGGCGCCTTCACCGCCCGCTGCATCGCCGGGGTCATCTCGCGCTGCGGCCTGCTGCGCGCCGAGAACATCCGCTACGCCCCCGAGGTGGTGCAGCTCTACCGCATCCGGGACAAGCCCGGCGACGCGCTGGCGCTTCGGCACGACATGATGCACCAGGATGTCCGGGTGGAGTTCCTCGGCGTCTTCGACACTGTGGCGTCGCTCGGCGTCCCGCTGTGGGGCTGGTGGTTCCGCGTCTTCCCGATCTGGCGCAACATCCCCTTCGCGACGGATCCGGCCGCCGTCTGCCGCTTCGTCTACCATGCCCTCGCCATGGACGAGCGGCGCTCGCAGTTCTTCCCGACGCTCTTCGACCCGCCGCTGGCACCCGCCGACACCGTCGTGCAGCAGGTCTGGTTCCGCGGCGCGCACGGTGACATCGGCGGCGGCTACGCCACCACCGGCCTTTCGGACATTCCGCTCGGCTGGATGATGGACGCGATGGAGCGGCATGGGCTGGTGTTCCGGCAGGACGCCCGGCAGAACATGCGCCCCGATCCGCTCGCCCGCATGCACGACGAACTGACCCGCAACCCCAGCTGGAAGCTGTTCGGCAGCTGGCCGCGCTGGCATCCGCTGCCGGGAGACAGCACCGGACCGCACGGATCCTACCTGCACGACGCGGTCGTGGCCCGCGCCGAGATCATGCACCAGCGTCTCGGGCGGCCCGACATCCTGCGGCTTGCGCCGGGCGAGAGCCGCGACTTCGTCACCCAGGCGCATCGCGAATGGGACCGTACCGGCTTCGCGATCGAAGCCGGCGCGGCATACCGGCTGACCTATGTCGGCGGTCTGTGGCGCGATGCCGAGAAGGACGCGTGCGGACCCGACGGTCAGCGGGCGGCCGGCGGCGACATCCGCCGCTTCGCCGGCCGCGGCCTTCGGCTCAGGACGGAGCCCTGGATGCGGCTGGTGGCGACCGTGGCGCATCCGCGGCGATGGGCTCTGCTGGAACGCGAATGGCGTCTGCTCGTGAAGTTCCTCTTCGTGAGCGATCCGGAGGAACTGACGGGGCAACTGGCGCCGATCGGCCGCGACCTCCACGCGCCGGGCGACGCCGTGATCCTGCGCAACGAGGCGCATGGCGGCCTGCTCTATCTCTTCGCCAACGACTGGTGGCAGACGGCCAGCAACAACAGCGGCGGCATCCGGCTGCGCATCGAGCGCCTTCGCGAGACGGATCCCGCGACGCCGGCATGGCTGCTGCAGTTCCGGCCCGGCGACCCCCGGGCGGCGGTCTGGACGGCGCCCGCCGCCGCCGGCGGCGGGGCGACCGCACCCTGACGCCTTGTTCGTCGCGCCGGGCGCGCCAAGTGTGAGGGCAACCCAGGATCCGGGAGCTCCATGCCTGTCTCGCACGACATCCGCGCCTCCACCGCCCATGCCGGCCTCGGCGGCGACTTCTTCGATCCGGTCGACGCCGCCCGCTTTCCGCGCCACGACCTGCGCTTCCGTAACGACCGCTGGGCCCCGCGCGTCGGGCTGGAAGGGCTGACGGACGGCGAGTGGATCGACCATTTCGGCCGTTTCACGCCCATTCCCGGCAGCTTCGAACGGCCCCTGGCACTGCGCTATCACGGCCATCAGTTCCGCACCTACAATCCCGACCTGGGCGACGGCCGCGGCTTCCTGTTCGCGCAACTGCACGACCGGTCCGACGGCCGCCTGCTCGATCTCGGCACCAAGGGCAGCGGGCGAACCCCCTGGTCGCGCGGCGGCGACGGACGCCTCACGCTGAAGGGCGGCGTGCGTGAGGTGCTGGCGACCGAGATGCTGGAGGCGCTCGGCGTCGAGACGTCGAAGTCGTTCAGTCTGATCGAGACCGGCGAGGACCTCGTCCGCGGCGACGAGCCGTCGCCGACGCGATCGTCGGTGCTGGTGCGCCTCAGCCATTCGCACATCCGCATCGGCACGTTCCAGCGGCTGCTCTTCCTGGACGAGACCGACAATATCGGCCGGCTGCTCGACCACTGCATCCGCACCTACATACCCGATGCATGGCGCGAGGAGCGGCCGGCGCGCGCGGCGGCCTTCCTGGAAGAGGTGGTGCAACGCGTCGCGCGGATGGGGGCGCAGTGGATGGTCGCCGGCTTCGTGCACGGCGTGCTCAACAGCGACAACATCAACATCACCGGCGAGAGCTTCGACTACGGTCCCTGGCGCTTCCTGCCGCTGCTCGATCCGGCTTTCACCGCCGCCTATTTCGACCAGACCGGCCTCTACGCCTATGGGCGTCAGCCGGAGACGCTCGCCTGGAACCTGACGCGGCTCGCCGAATGCCTCGTGCCGGTGGCGGACACGCCGGCGCTCCAGGCGGTGCTCGACGGCTTCGAGCCCGCCTTCCATCGCATGTTCACCGAGGAGGCCCTTCGGCGGCTCGGTATCGTCTCCGCCGGCCCCGAGGCGGATGCCGAACTGGTGCGCGCGCTGTGGAGCTTTCTCCGGCAGAGCGGGGCACCTTTCGAGCAGACGCTGTTCGACTGGTACGGCGGCGGCCTCGCCGCACCCCGCGCGGCGTCAGGCCCGTCGGCCCCGCTCTATGCGACGGCGGACTTCCAACCGGTGCGCGTGGCCCTCGATCGTTTCGATCCCGCTCCCGATGCCCGCACCGATCACGCCTACTTCACGGGCGGCCAGCCCTGCACGATGCTGATCGAGGAGGTGGAGGCGATCTGGGATCCCATCGCCCGCGACGACGACTGGACGATGTTCTATGACAAAGTGGCGGCGATCCGTGCGATGGGTGAGGCCTACGGCCGCGCAACGCCGTAGGCGCGGCAGGCTCGGCCGCTCACACCACCGGTCCGCCGACCCCCATCAGCCGGAGCAGGATCGCGGCCATCCAGGTGGCGACGGCGGCGCCGGCGGTCCAGCGCGCGAAGCAGTGGCAGGCCTCGCGCAGGGCGTCGACGACGACGCGGCCGGCGAAGCGCTCGTCCGGACGCTTCGCGCGATCCAGCAATGACCACGTCTCCGTGTGGCGGTAGTCGCGTGCCTGGATGCGTTGCGCTTTCAGCATCAGCGCGGCGAACAGCAGCAGCTGCAGGACGCCACCGCTCTTCAGCGCCATGACCGGGTCGAAGGAGAGGCTGAGCATCAGGGTGAGGATCGCGAAGCCGGCATAGGCGACGCCGCGCCCGACGCTCAGAAAGGCGGCATCCCTGACGTCGTTCATACCCGATCCCGCGTTGCTCTCGTTCGATGCAGACACCCGCCACCTCCCTGCAAATGCGCTGCCACCCGGCCGCGGACCGTCGTCGGCACCTCAGAACAGCAACGCACCTGCCTGTCGCAGGGCGGGGAAGCTGATGACCCCGAGGCTGACCAGCCACACCGCCGCCGAAGCCGCATCCGTCTGCCGCCGACCAGTGACGCGTTCGAAGAGCGCCGCCGGAACGCCGGCCAGCACCAGCGCCGCCGTCGCGGCCAGGAGGGACGCGAAGAAGGCGACGGTCACCGGCCCGAGGAACAGCAGGGCCGGTGCCAGATGCAGCAGGATCAGCCGGGCGGTGAACACCAGGAACGGCGAGAATATCCCATTCAGGATGGCGAGCCCGAGGATGACGGGCAGGAAGGGCGTGCCGCTCATCGACGCCTCAGCCCTCCAGGGTGGGGGCGAGCCCCGCCCCGGTCATGGCGAGGAAAAAGGCGAAGCGGAGGATCAGCAGCCACACGATGCCGAACAGCAGGATCACCTGCGCCGGCACCGCCGCCGGGCTGACGAACCTGACCGCCGCGGCCACCGGGTCCGTGATGCGTACGAAGAATCGGTAGATGTAGTTGCCGGTGTCCGGCGCCATGAAGAAGGCGAGCACGTAGCGCGCGAGCAGCGAATACATCAGCGCCGCCATCGCATAGTTCGGCAGCGCGTACAGCCAGAAGGATGTTCCCAAGGACAGGTATTCCGATCGTCGGGCAGGGGCGCCGGTGCGATGGCAGGCGGCGCGGACGGCAGAGGAGGGCGGGAGGCGTCCCCGCCCTCCTCCGAAGGTCAGGTCGTCTTCTCGACCATCACGGTCGGGCCCCGCGGCCGCCGGATCTCGTCGATGAAGTCCTGCATCTCCCGCGATGGTGCCGGGGTCATCAGCGAGACGATGATCATCGCGGCGACGCCGAATGGCAGGCCGATGATCGCGGCGGAGATGTTCTGGATCCCACCGGTGACGCCCGGAATGCCCCAGAGCGGCATGCCGCCATACTTCGTCATGACCAGATAGAAGAGCGTGATGCCGAAGCCGACGATCATGCCGGAAACCGCGCCGGCCGTGGTGCAGCGCTTCCACCAGATGCCGAGGACGATCACCGGGAAGTTGCCTGCCGCCGCCAGCGAGAACGCCCAGGCCACCATCGACAGGATGTCGGCCGGCTTCGTCGCCGCCACCCAGGCGGCACAGACCGCCACGACGACCAGCAGCGTACGCGCCACCACCAGGCGCCGCTTCGTCGCGGCGTTCGGGTCGATCATCTTGTAGTAGATGTCGTGGCTGAGCGCGTTGGCGATGGCTAGCAGCAGGCCATCCGCCGTCGACAGCGCCGCCGCCAACCCGCCGGCCGCGACGAGGCCCGCGATGACGTAGGGCAGGCCCGCGATCTCCGGCATCGCGATGACGATGACGTCGTTGTTAATCGCGAGGTCGGCGTGGGCCAGGATGTTGTCGGCACTGCCGGTGGCGACGCACGCGGCCCGGATCGCCTCCAGCGCCGTCGCATTGACGCCGCAGACCTTGACCAGGCCGAGATTGCCGTAGGTATAGATCCACTGCGGCAGGGCGTCCATCGAGACGCCGATGACGTTCTGATAGACCTCCAGCTTCGCGAAGGCGGCATAGGCTGGCGCCGTGAAGTAGAGGATGAAGATGAAGAGCAGCGACCACGCCACCGACTTTCGCGCGTCGCGGACGGACGGCGTCGTGAAGTAGCGCATCAACACGTGCGGCAGCGATGCGGTGCCCAGCATCAGGCAGAAGATCAGGGCGAAGAAGTTGAACGGATCGAGGTTGGTGAACGGCGCGAAATGAGCCTTAAGCGTGCCTGCCGTGGCGAGTCCGTTCGTCAGCATCTGCTGTTCGAGGGCGGTGATGTCTTGCAGAGCCTGTCCATAGGTGAACTGCGGGATCGGCAGGCCGTATTTCTGCGTCGACAGCAGCACGACCGGGACGAGGTACGCCACGATCAGCACGATGTACTGCGCCACCTGGGTCCAGGTCACCGCGCGCATGCCGCCCAGCATCGAGCAGAGCAGGATCCCGGCGAGGCCGACATAGACCGCAACCTCGAAGCTGATGCCGAGGAAGCGCGAGGCGATGATGCCCGTCGCATAGACCTGCGCCACCACATAGGTGAACGAGCAGCACAGCAGCACGATGATGCCCAGGAAACGCGCCATATTGCCGCCGAAGCGCGCCGCCAGGAAGTCCGGCACGGTGTAGGCGCCGAACTTGCGCAGGTACGGCGCTACCAGGACCGCGACAAGGACGTACCCGCCGGTCCAGCCGAGGACATAGGCGAGGCCGTCATATCCCAGGGCGTAGAGCGTGCCCGCCATGCCGACGAAGGACGCGCCCGACATCCAGTCGGCGCCGGTCGCCATGCCGTTGTAGACCGCCGGGACGCGCCGGCCGGCGACATAATATTCCGACACCTGCATGGTTCGGGACAGGATGCCGATGCCGGCATAGACGGCCAGCGTGAAGAAGACGAACAGATAGCCGATGATCCTGTTCGGGACGCCGACCTGTTCCAGGATCGCCAGCAGGATGACGAACCCGAGGAAGCCGCCGGTGTAGATGCCGTAGATCCGGCCGAGATTGCTGGTGAAGTCACCAGCACCCGATCGCGCTGCCATGGTGACCTCCTTACTCGGTCTCGGCGACGCCGAATTCGCGGTCGATCGCGTCCTGGCGGCTGGCGAACCAGAAGATCAGGACGACGAAGATGATGAGCGACCCTTGCGCGGCCATGTAGAAGCCGAGCGGGAAGCCCATGATCACGATCTCGTTCAGCGTGGACACGAAGGCATGCACAACGAACGAGGCGAGCGCCCAGATGACCAGGCAGGTGATCATCAACCGTTTGGTCTTCGCCCAGTAGAGTTGGTCATTGGTCAATGCCAGATCCCCCCAGCTTTCGACCTGACGGCCGCAGAAGCAGACGGCCCCGGTCCGGTTGCCCGGCAAACCACCTAGACGAGCCGGGATATTCGATTCTTAATCCACAAAGGGCGCGTTAGACTAGACTTCTTTACGGTGATATCGCGACTTTGTGGCGAGATCTTCGCATCTGCACAATGTGCACTGTGCACTTGCGTCATTGAAGTCGCCGCGGCGCGTGTGAAGAACAAGGAGCTGTTCTTGGATCGGCATCGATGGCTGGGTTGATGGAATTGCTCGCTTCTTTCCGCCGCGCGGCGCCGATCGGCGATCCGGCCGCCCTCTCGGCCTTCCTCGACCGGCATGCCGCGTTCATGGTGCAGAAGTGCATCTACGAGTATGCGCGTGCCCGCTCCGGCCTGCTGTCGACGAAGCTGCTGGAGGAGCCGGCATTCAAGACGGCCGCCGAACGCGCGAAATGGCGCAACTATCCGCTCTGCCTCCAGGGGCTCGCGATCATGGCGGAGGGCGTCCTGCGGCCGCATGCGGAGGACGCCCGGGCGCTGGCCGCCGGCGTCGCCGCGGCCGTCGGCACCGTGTGTCGGGGCTACGAGACGCCGCCGGGTACCGCTTTCGATTTCTGGGACAGGGCCGAGGCAGCCATCGCCGGCCGGCTGATCGACGGCGCCGGCTCCCCGCCTTGCGCCGTGAAGGACATCCCGATCGAGACGGCGGAGGCATTCTTCGCCAACCTGCCGATCCACCCGGACCTGAGGAGCTACGATTTCCGCCTCGTGACCAACAACCAGCGCGCCAACCTTCTGCGGGCCTACGAAGCATTCCTCAAGGAGGCTGACCCGCCGCGGCTGGCGCGCCGGCTCTCCGCGATCCCGCCGGCTCGGGCGTGACCCGATGGCGTCCCCCGCCGCCGCGCCGCTGATCGCCGCGGATGCGGTGGTCCTCGACGTCGAGACGACGGGCCTCGATCCGCGGAGTGCCAGGATCGTCCAGATCGGCGCGGTGAAGCTGCATCCGGAGGCGGGGGAGCCGGATATCTTCGTCACCTTCGTGAAGCCGGACGTCGCCATCCCGGCGTCCGCGACCGCGATCCACCATATCGCTGCGGCCGACGTCGCGGACGCACCCCCTATCGCCGAGGCGCTCCGAGACCTGCTGCGCTATCTCGGCGAGAGGCCGCTGATCGGGCATGCGGTCGCATTCGACATCGCCGTTCTCGCGGCCGAAGCGAAACGTGCCGGTGTACTCTGGCGCCGCCCGCGCTCGCTCGATACGCGGCATCTCGCCGAACTCGTGGCGCCGACCCTCCCGTCCTTCACGATCGAAACCTTGTGCAGCTGGTTGGGCCTCGCGGTCGACATGCGGCACTCGGCGATCGGCGACGCGCGCATGACCGCCGCGATCTTCGGCCGACTGCTCCCGTTGCTCCGCGAGCGCGGTATCCGCACCTGGGCCGAAGCGGAAGCGGCGTGTCGCGTCGTGCGCGAGGCCGGCGGCCCCCTCGGCGGCGGCGCCGCGGTGTTGCCCGACGACGAGGGGACCGGCGACCGCGGCTCTGAAGGGGGCCGCTCGGGAGACGGATCATCGGGCAACGGCTCGGCCGCGAACCTGGCACCGCTCGCGCGGATCGATTCCTTCCCCTATCGCCACCGCGTCGCCGACATCATGTCGACGCCGCCGCAGTTCCTTGCCGAAGACGCGTCGCTGCGCGACGCCGCGACGATGATGGACGCGCGCGGCATCAGCTCGGTCTTCCTGCGGCATGCCGGCGACACAGGGATCCTGACCGAACGCGACGTCATTCGGGCGCTGGCGTCGGACGGTGCAGACGCCCTGGGCATGCCGGCGGCGGCAGCGGCGTCCTTTCCGCTGTGCGCCGTACCGGCGGCAGCGTTCATCTATCGTGCGATGGGACGGATGGACCGGCTCGGAGTGCGTCATCTGGGCGTCGTCGACGAGGCCGGCGTGCTCGTCGGGGCGCTGTCGGCGCGTGACCTGCTGCGGCTGAGGACATCGGCCGCCCTGCGGCTGGGCGATGCCGTCGATGCCGCATCGGACATGCCCGCCCTGGCCCGCGCGTGGGGCCAGCTGCCGGCCATGGCGGAGGCGCTGCTCGCCGAGGGCGTGCCGGCGGCGGGCATCGCCGCCGTGATCAGCCGGGAACTCGGGGCCGCCACGCGGCGCGCCGCGCAACTGGCGGAGGCGGCGCTCGCCGCCGAGGGGCGAGCCGTCCCGGGACCGTACGCGCTGCTCGTCCTCGGGTCGGCGGGGCGAGGCGAAAGCCTTCTGTCGCACGACCAGGACAATGCGATCGTCTTCGCCGACGGCGATCCGGAGGGTCCGGAAGACGGCTACTTCGCCGACCTCGGCAGGCGTCTGGCCGACATCCTGGACCAGATCGGCGTCGTCTACTGCCGCGGCGGGGTTATGGCGCGCGAGCCAGACTGGCGGGGCAGCGTCGCGACATGGCAGGAGCGTATCGTGGGCTGGCTCCGGCGTTCGAGCCCGGAGGATCTTCTGTCGGTCGACATCTTCTACGACGCCCGCACGGTTCACGGCGACCCGGATCTGGCCGGGCGGGTGATGGCGGGGGCATTCTCCGAGGCGTCGCGGACGCCGCAATTCCTCAAGCTGCTCGCCGACGCGTCGCCCGAGCCGCCCTCCGCATTCGGCTTGTTCGGCGGGCTTCGGACCGAGGGCGGGCGCATCGACCTGAAGCGCGCCGCGATGCTGCCGGTCGTCAGCGCCGCTCGGGTCCTGGCGCTTCGTCACGGGCGCGGCACGCGCGGCACCGTCGACCGGCTCCGCGAGGTCGCGGCACTCGGGCGCGGCGGGGCGGCCGATCTCGTCGTCGCGGCGGAGGGTTACGAGGCGGTGCTGGAGGCGGTCCTGCGCCAGCAGGTGCGCGACGTGGAGGCCGGCGTTCCGCCGACCGGGAAGGTAGACCCGAGCGGCCTGCCGCGCGACCTGCTCGACCGCGTGAAGGACGCATTGCGCATCGCCGGCGGCCTGCACGACACGACGCGGGAGCTGCTGTTCTGATGCATGCCGACGGTCCGTATGGAATATTGTCCTGCGCCGCCCGATATGCCTTCCGCCGGCAACGTCCGGCAGCCGCTGTTGGACATCGTCGCAATCGAGGCACCGCTCCGTGATGCCGTGGCGTCTGCCAACGAAAGGGAATGGAACCCCATGATTGGTAACCCCCCAACGACCGCTCCGTCCGCTGCACCCCCATAAAACACCATAAAAACCTATCCGCCTTATCTCCCGGCCGAAGCGGGGCGGCGGCCGCTTTATCGGGGCGGGCGCCGCTCCTATAGTTTCCCGAAACGACCTAGGGAAACGCCCTGTGCTCACCGCGGCCGACAACGAGATCCTGACCCGGACTGGGCGGGAGACTCCGATGGGACAGTATTTCCGGCGCTTCTGGCAGCCGGTGGCGCTCAGCGAGGAACTGCCGCAGGCGGACGGTCCGCCGATCCGGGTCCGGGTGATGGGGGAGGATCTGGTCGCTTTCCGCGACAGCAGCGGTCGCGTCGGCCTCGTCGATCGCCGCTGCCCGCACCGGGGCGCCGACCTGTATTACGGCCGCAACGAGGACTGCGGCCTGCGCTGCGTCTATCACGGCTGGAAGTTCGACGCGGAGGGCAGGGCGGTCGACCTGCCGAACGTGCCGCCCGGATCGTCCTACAAGGACAGGATCCGGATCACGGCCTATCCGACGCGCGAGTTCGGCGAGATCGTCTGGGCCTGGATGGGCCCGGCGGAGAGATGGCCGGAGCGGGTGCCGGAACTCTCGCAGCTCGAGTTCGCGACGCTCCCGGCCGAGAACCGGTTCGTCACGAAGAAGCTGCAGGAGTGCAACTGGGCGCAGTCGATGGAGGGGGCGCTCGACACGTCGCACTTCTCGTTCCTGCACATGCCGGCGCCCAGCGTGCCGTCGAACGAGAGCCCGGACGTGCCGGCCGACGAGAAGCGGCTGAAGTGGATCCGCGACGATCCGATGCCACGCTTCTCGATCCTGCCGCACGACGTCGGCTTCGTGATCGGCGGGGCGCGCCGGGCGGACGGCAGGGACATCTACTGGCGCACGACCCAGTTCATGCTGCCGGCGCACGCGACGACGCCCTCGACCCTGCCGGGCGAGAACTATTTCGGCTACACCTTCGTGCCGATCGACGACCTGTCGTGCTGGATCTACACCTACGTCTGGAACCCGGAGCGGCCGATCACCGACGCCGAACGGGCCAAGTTCCGGGGCGGCCACGGCGTCATCGGCGAGGTCGGCCCGGACTATGTGCCGCTGCGCAACCGGCGCAACGAGTACCAGATCGACCGCGCCGACCAGAAGGACCGGACCTATACCGGCGTCCGCGGCCTCGCCGAGCAGGACGCGATGATCCAGGAGAGCCAGGGCTTCATCGTGGATCGCACGACCGAGAACCTGACCGCCACCGACGCGGCGATCATGCGCTTCCGGCGGACGGTGATGGGCGGCGCCAAGGCGCTCGCCGAGGGCCAGGAGCCGGAGGCCCCGTGGCGCCACGATGCCTTCCGCCTGCGCTCCGGCAGCTGGATCGCCGCGGAGGGGGTCTCGTTCGAGCAGGTGATGATGGAGCGCTTCGGCGACCCGCTGGGCCGCGTCAAAGCAAAGGCCTGAAGAGGCTCAGCCGAAGGACACCCAGAGCACGAACACGGCCGCGATCACGAAGACGATGACGATGAGCATGCTGAGCGTGCTGGGCCTTGGCGGCATACGACGGTGTCTCCCTTCCACGTCAGCGGCCGGCGCGGGCATCCGCACCGGCCGCGCGATTCGTCGTCAGCTTATCACATCCCAGGAGTCCTGGATCGCCGGCAGGTCCCGGCTGCGGAGCGTCTCGTAGCGCAGCTTCATCCAGGCCCTCTGGAACTCCCCGGCATCTTCGGGGGCCGTCTTGATGAACTCGGCCCAGGTCTCCTGGAGAAGCTTCCGGCGCGCCAGGTTCTCGTCCTGCTTCGCCTGCGCTTCGGGCGTCCAGCGGTCGATTTCCTTATAGTAGCGGATCGCACCTTCGTTGAACGGCAGCAGGCCTTCGGTGAACCGCTGCCGGTCGATCGACCAGCCGTAGGCGCCCGGCGCCGAATCCTTGTAGGCGTCGTAGAAGGTCACCATCGCTTTCGTCAGATTGTAGTTCTGGTCGGCCGAGGTGAAGGGCATGGTCGCCAGCACGGGATAGGCGGCCGACGCCATCTGCATGCCCTCCGGCGGGATCGTCGGTCCTTCCTTCGCGATGGCGGGGAAGAAGAATGGCAGGACGTCCAGCAGGCGCTTCCATCCCGCCTCGTCGTCGTGCGGTAACGGCAGGAAGCGCAGCCCGCGCGGACTGGCCTCGATCTTGAGGAACGGTGCGGAGTTCGTCGTGCCGTAGGCGGCATCGGCCTGGCCGTCGATCACCGCCTGTACGGAGGCGGCATAGCCGGGGACCTCGACCTTGATCACGTCGTCCCAGGTGAGTCCGGCGAATGCCAGATGCCCCCGGATCGAGTTCTGCAGCGATGCGGCGCTCTTGACCCAGGCGACACGGCGGCCCTTCAGGTCCGCCACTGTCTTGATGCCGGCGTCGCGCGCCGTGACCATGGCTGACGTCCCGTCCGAGACGCTCATGATCAGCTGGGTGATCGGCTGCGGTCCCCACTCGCGCGATCCGAACAGGTACATGCCTTCCGAGGCGTAGCTGCTCTCCGAGCCGGTCGCCGAGTAACCGGCGCGGTCCTCGCGCAGCGGGACGAGGCGCGACACGTCGTTCTTGCCCGGCAGGACCCTGAGGTTGATGCCGAGGTTGTTCTTCAGTGCCGACCCGATACCGACGGCCTGACTGTAACCGGTCGAGCCGATGTCGTATGCGGTCCAGACCAGGGTCTGCGGCAGCTCGATATCGGGTGCGGCAAGCGCGGGAGACAGGCAAAGGCCGGCGCCGAACAGTGCGCCGGCCAGACAGCGGGTCGAACTGTAGATCATGGAACGTCCTCCTCGGTATCTTCTTCGTTTCGAGGAGTGTCGCCGCATTGGTCCGGATTAGGCAACAGGATCGGGGTAGCGCCGGTGCCGCCAGCTATTTTTCGACGAATGCCTTCTCGATTACGTAGTGACCGGGTTGGGAGGCGCTGCCGCTGATGAAGCCGCGGGCCTCCAGCAGGGCCGATGTATCCGCCAGCATCGCGGGGCTGCCGCAGAGCATCAGCCGATCCGCCGCCGGGTCGAGCGGCGGCAGACCGAGGTCGACGTTGATCCGGCCAGTCTGGATCAGGTCGGTGATCCGCGCGCGGGGCGTGAAGGGTTCGCGGGTCACCGTCGGGTAATAGGCCAGCTTGCCGCGAACGAGTTCTCCGAGCAGTTCGTGTCGCGGCAGTTCCTCGGTGATCCAGTCGCGATAGGCGAGTTCGGCAACTTGTCGGCAGCCGTGCACCAGCACGACGCGCTCGAATGTCTCGTAGACTTCGGGATCCTTGATCAGGCTCATGAACGGCGCGAGCCCGGTTCCCGTCGCGAGCAGCCAGAGGGTTCGACCCGGCAGCAGGTTACCGAGAATGATAGTGCCGGTGGGCTTGCGCCCCACCAGGAGCGTGTCGCCGGGCTGGATGTGCTGGAGGCGCGAGGTGAGGGGGCCGTCGGGCACCTTGATGCTCAGGAATTCGAGATGATCCTCCCAGTTGGCGCTCGCCATACTGTAGGCGCGCAGCAAGGGACGGCCGTCCACCTCGATGCCGATCATCGCGAACTGCCCATTCTGAAACCGGAGCGAGGGACTGCGCGTCGCGGTGAAGCTGAAGAGCTTGTCGGTCCAATGATGGACCGAAAGGATATGCTCGCGATCGAAACTGCTCATGCGGAGATCACTTCGGTAGGAGGCAGTGTGCAGATAGGCGCAAAATGAAGTCCTACCACGACGGTTTGTGCGTCAGGTTGACATGCGGCGACAAGCCGCGGCTATCCTCACAGATTCGGCATGGAAATTGCCCAGCGGTCGACGCGACGCTAATGTGCCGATGGGCGGCTGTATAGGAGGTAGCGGGCAATGCACGACCTCGTTATTCGCGGAGGCACTCTCGTAGACGGTACCGGCCGTCCAGCCTTTTCCGGAGACCTCGCCGTAGACGGCGACAGGATCGCGGCAGTCGGCGGAAAGGTGGGACCCGGACGACGCGAGGTCGATGCCAGCGGACTTCTGGTGTCCCCCGGCTGGGTCGACATCCATACCCATTACGATGGGCAGGCGATGTGGGATCCGGAACTCGCCCCATCCTCCTGGCACGGTGCCACGACGGTCATGTTCGGCAACTGCGGAGTGGGTTTCGCTCCGGTGCGGCCGAAGGACCGCGAGTGCCTCATCGATCTGATGGAGGGGGTGGAGGACATCCCCGGCATCGTCCTTGCCGAAGGTCTGAAGTGGAACTGGGAGACGTTCCCGGAGTATCTGGACGCGCTCGAGCAGGTGCCGCGCACGATCGATGTCGCCGCCCAAATGCCCCATCACCCGTTGCGGGTCTATGTGATGGGCGAACGCGCTGTGCGGCGCGAGTTGGCAACCTCCGACGACATCGAGGCGATGCACCTCCTTACCGAGGAAGCGATGCGCGCCGGTGCCTTCGGCTTCACGACGTCGCGGACCGAATCCCATCGCACGACCACCGGCGATCTGGTGCCGGCCCGCAATGCAGCGCCGGAGGAACTGCTGGGAATCGGCAAGGCGCTGGGTAAGGTGGGTACCGGTGCCTTCGGCATGCTCAACGATTTCGAGGACGAGGCCGCCGAGTTCACCTGGATGCGGAAGCAGGCGCACGAGAGCGGACGGCCCGTCTGGTTCCTGCTCACAGACCGGAACTCCGACCCTGGTCGCTGGCGGCGCCTGATGGGTGAAGTGCGTCAGGCCCAGGACGAGGGCGCTGCAGTCATGGCACAGGTTTGCGGCCGCGCGGTCGGCGTCATTCTCGGCCTGATGACCTCGCTCAGTCCCTTCACGCCGAAGCCGACTTTCGCCGAGATCGCCAAACTGCCCACAGCGGAGCGAATGCTCCGGCTCCGCGACCCGGCCGTGAGACGCGCGATCCTCGACGAACCGATTTCGGAAAAGCTGCTTTCCATCCTGCCCCCGCTGCAGCGGGTCCTGGCAACGGAATGGTCGCGGATCTTCCTGCTGAGCGATCCGCCCGACTACGAGCCCGAGCCGGATTGCAGCATCGCGGCACTGGCGGCGCGGGACGGGAAAGCTCCGGCCGAGTATGCCTACGACTACCTGGTCGACGGCGACGGTGATCGCCTGCTCTATTTCCCGGTCACCAATTACGCGAGCGGCGACCACGAACCGATTCGCGAGATGCTGACCGACAAGCATACGCTCCTGGGCCTCGGCGACGGCGGTGCCCATGTCGGCGTTATCTGCGATGCCAGCCTGCCCACCTTCATGCTCACCCACTGGGTTCGCGACCGCAAAAGGGGCGAGCGACTGCCGTTGGAAATGATCGTTAAGCGCCAGACCAGCGCTACGGCCGATTTTTTCGGCCTGCACGATCGTGGGCGCCTCGAAGTCGGCAAGCGGGCCGACATCAACCTCATCGACTATGCCGCATTGCGACTCCACATACCGAAACTGGCCTATGATCTGCCAGCCGGAGGCAAGCGTCTGGTTCAGCGCGTAGACGGCTATGTCATGACCATCGTCGCAGGCACCCCGATCTTCGAGAGGGGTCACGCGACAGGTGCAATGCCCGGGAAGCTCGTGCGCTCGACAAGGCTCTGATGTTGCTGAACGGGTCACCGCTCGGCGAGCGGCGACCCGTTCGATGTCGCACTAGCCGAAATTCGGCTGCCCAACTTCATCAACGTTTGTGCCGCCGAAGCGGCTTTTCAGGACGCCGCCACGCCAACTAAGGCAAGTACAATCGAGCAGAAAAATAGACAAAAAAAGAGCAAGACCGAAGTCTTGCCCTTGATCCCCGAACGGTGCTTATTGCGCACCCCGCTTTGAGCGGTTTTCCTCCCTCAACTTGGGCCGCGTGGGTCGCGACCAGCGACCTTCTTGATTAATGCGGTGATATTACAGCGTCGCATCGTCGCAGTCACCTGTTTTTTGCACATTGCGACGGAAATGTGTGCGTCACCCGCCCGATGCGTTGGCACTTTGGCGACTCTGGCGTGTGCAGCTAGTTGCGGATCGTTAATCATTGCGATGCGATCCTGTGGGCATGACCACTTCCTTCAGCCGTCCCATAGCCGTGCTTTCGCTCGGGCTGATCGTCGTCTGGGCCGGCCCGGCCAGCGCACGGCCTGACGCCTGCGCGCAGGTCCTCCGTCACAGTCCGTCCCCCGATGTCGCCTACCGGGCGGGCGTCGACGTCAAGGGGCGTGCCGTGATCCCCGCCGATCTGGAGCCTCCCGCGTTCGATCTTCCGGAAGAAACCACCTTCGAGATCCTGATCCCGATGCGCCGGGCCGACGCCGGGCGGTTCGACCGCAGGGACTATTATGGCGAAGCCCTCGCAGGTCTCCTCACACTCCATGGCGATGGCCGCGTCTCGATCAACGGGCGCCCGCTCGAAAGACCGCAACAGGAGGCTTTGCGGGCGGCGTGCGATGCATCGCTCCGAACGCGGTGAGTGACTGGCGTAGGTGACTTGTCCGGACTGATTGCATCGTCTTACGATGCGCGAAATACATCCGGGAGGACGCCATGCGCTTCAGTGCCGAAGATGAGGCGTTTCGTGCCGAGGTGAGGCGTTTCATCCGCGAGAATCTGCCGGACGACGTGCGCCGGAAGGTGCTCGCTGGCATGGAGGTCTCGAAGGACGACTATATGCGCTGGCACCGCATCCTGTTCCGGAAGGGATGGGTCGCGCCGAATTGGCCGGAGGCCTGGGGTGGTCCGGCCTGGACGGTCGTCCAGCGTTATATTTTCGATGATGAGGCAGGGCTTGCGGGGGCGCCGCGCCTCTCGCCGTTCGGGATCGGCATGATCGGCCCGGTGCTGATGGCATTCGGCACCGATGCACAGAAGAACGAGCACTTGCCGAAGATCCTGTCCGGGGAGGAGGTCTGGTGCCAAGGCTATTCCGAGCCCGGGTCCGGTTCGGATCTCGCGTCGCTCAAGACTAGAGCCGATCGGGTGGGGGATCACTACGTCGTCAACGGCTCGAAGCTCTGGACCTCCCTCGCTCATCACGCCGACTGGATCTTCTGCCTGGTACGGACCAGCCAGGAGGCGAAACGGCAGGACGGAATTTCCTTCCTGATCTTCCCGGTCACGCTACCGGGCATCGAGATCCGGCCCGTGATCACGATGAACGGTCTGCGCCACGTGAACGAAGTCTTCTTCACCGACGTGAAGGTGCCGCTCGACGCACTGGTCGGGGAAGAGGGCAGGGGTTGGACCATCGCCAAGTACCTGCTTCAGCACGAACGGTTTTCCGGCGGGGCGGTCGGCGAGTTGAAGACGGCGCTGCAGCGGGTGAAGGATATCGCGGGGCGCGAGACGAACGACGGTGAGCCTCTCATGGCGGATGCCGACTTCCGCCGGAAGATCGCGAACACGGAGATCGAGTTGGAAGCCGTCGAACTGACGACGATGCGTGCGCTTGCGGCGCATACGGCCGATCAGGAGGTCGGTGCGGTGTCGTCGCTCATAAAGGTGCGGCGGACTGAGGTCCAGCAGATGATCTCGGAGCTCGGTGTTCAGGCTGCCGGATATTATGCGCTGCCGCACAATATCGGGGCGCTCAAGAACGGCTGGAATGAAGAGCCGGTGGGATCCGAGGAGTTCAATGCCCTGGTCCCAAGCTACCTTTTCCTGCGCGCAGCCTCGATCTACAGCGGCTCCAACGAGATCCAGCGGAACATCATCACGAAGGCAGAATTGGGGCTATAGCTGCGGATCGCCTCTCGGCGGCGAGCAACGCCAGGGGCGAGGCTGGCATTCGTTACGAGCGATCCCAACATCCAGCCGCGACGAAAATCCTGGAGCGGCATGTGTCTCTACCGATCAAGCGGCTGGCGGGTCTGGCCGTGATTCCGGTGGTCCTCTTCGTTGCGGTGGCAGCGACCATAGGAACCGCGCGGGCGGAACTGGTCCCTACCCCGGCCCTCCCACCGGAGACTTCTGTTCCTCGCGATATTTCAGCGGAGACGGACACCGACCTGGCCCGAATAGCTGGCCGGGCCGGCAGCGCCGACGGTAGCCTGCTGCTGCTATCAGGCCGGGTGCTGGACGCCGCCGGGCGGGAGGTGGCCGACGCGCGTGTGGAGATTTGGCATGCCGACGCGCAAGGGCGGCAACCCGGTACAGATCAAGCGTCGGATCAGAACTTTCAGGGCTACGGACGGAGCGAGACGGGAGGCGACGGCCGCTTCGGCTTCCGGACGATCCGCCCTGGCGCCGTCGCGGGCCGCGCGCCGCATATCCATGTCCGCATTTCCGCTCCAGGATTCGGTGCGACAACAACTCAGATCTTCTTCGCCGGGGAGAAGGACAACGAGCGGGACCCTGTTCTGGGCAGCGTGCGCGATCCCGCTGCGCGCGCGCGCTTGGTCGTGCCACTGCAGCAAACCGCAGATGCCGAACAGGTGGGCGTCACGTTCAGGGCCGAATTCGATATCATCCTGGGCTTCAATCGCTCGGCGCCGGCATGATTCCGGCTCGACACTGCCGCATTGCCTTCATGGCGCTGATCTGTGCCGGCTTCCCCGCCGTCTTTCTGCTGACCGGCAATCTGCTCCCCATGGTCGACGTCCATGATCGGCTCGGGCACGGCGCCACCTATGCGCTCGCGTCGATGCTCGCCGTCCTGGGCTGGGGCATGCCGGGCGGTGCCGTCCTTTGCGCCTTTCTCGTCGCGCTCGGATGTCTCATCGAGGTACTGCAGGTGGCGCTGCCCACCGGCCATCTCGCAGAGTGGGGCGATGTGGCGGCAAATATCAGCGGCGTTGCGGTCGGCTGGCTTACTGCTCTGGCCCTCACTGGACTACTCGGCAGGCGGGCCGCCTCCGGCCGCTAGCTCGGAATGTCCGGACCGGCGTTGTGCCCCCGGTGCCCCTCGTGTAGACAGCGGCGATCGTAGTTCAGCAGGGAGCGTCGGTCGGCATGGCCTGGCAGGACGACATTTACGACGCCTTCATCGAGGCGAAGATCCGGCAGGTGGCGTTCGTCCCCGACGCCGGGCACAAGGAAGTGATTCGCCGGTGTCTCGAAACGCCGTCGATGCGGGCGGTGTCGATGACGACCGAGGAAGACGGCATCGCGCTGCTCGCGGGAGCCTGGCTCGGCGGCGACCGTGGCGCGATGCTGATGCAGTCGAGCGGTGTCGGCAACTGCATCAACATGCTGTCCCTGACGAAGATCTGTCAGTTTCCACTGATCACGTTGGTGACCATGCGGGGCGAGTGGGGCGAGTTCAATACGTGGCAGATCCCGATGGGCCGCACCACCGAAGCGCATCTCGAACTGTGCGGTGTCGCCTGCTATCGCTGCGATACGCCGGAGTCGGTCGGTGAGACGGTGCGGACCGGCATCCGTTACGCCTACAATACCAACTCAGCCGTTGCCGTGCTCCTCGGTCAGCGGTTGATCGGAGCCAAGGTCTTCGAAGCCGGCCGACCGGAGGGAACGCGATGAGCGCGCTGCATCGGCGGGAGGTGGTGAAGAGCCTCCTGAGCAACCGCGGTGACACGATGGTGGTTACCGGTCTGGGACAGTCGACCTACGACGCCTTCGCGGCCGGTGACGATCCCCGTACCTTCTACCTCTGGGGTGCTATGGGAGGGGCTGTCCCGATCGGTCTCGGCATGGCGATCGCGCAGCCGGAGCGTCGAACCGTCGTGATTACCGGGGACGGCGAATTGCTGATGGGGTTGGGTAGCCTCTCCGTCGTCGGGGCGGAGCAGCCGAAGAACATGGCGGTGGTCGTGCTGGACAATGGCCGCTACGGCGAAACCGGGCAGCAGGTGACGCACACGGCGCGCGGGACCGATCTGGCCGGTGTGGCGCGATCCGTCGGTTTCCGCGAGGTGTTCGTCGCCGAGGACGAGGCGACTGTGGGTGAGGCCGTCCGGATCGCCCGCGAGGGCGAGGGGCCGGTGTTCGTCCTGATCAAGGTGTCGGCGGATGCGGTGCCCATGGTCCTGCCGCCGAAGGACGGGGCATTCCTCAAGACCCGCTTCAGGCAGGCCGTCGTCGGCGAGGACGCCGTCGGCTGAATGATGTCCGGCCGCCGCTTGGTCACGGAGCGGCGGCCGTCATTTCAATCCGGCTCGCTCTCCGGCTTGCCGACGCCGAGCGCATCCGCCAGCCGGATCGCCGCACTGCCGCGCCGCAGTGGCTTCGGCTGTGCCGCGTGCGGCGCCCACGCCATCAGCCACACGACCTGGAAAGTGATCCCGATCCGTCCCTCGTGGTCGGCGAACCGCTCCTGCAACACCGATGCCGTACGCAGCAGAGTTTCCCGTCGCATCGGGGCTCGGTGTCGAGCGCGCACGGCATTGGTCTGCCCCATGCCGCGCAGGTCGCGCATCAGAGCAATAGGATCATCGTAACTGACTGTTATCGTGTCGAGGTCGGCGACCGGCAGGGCGAATCCCGCCCGTTGCAGAAGGCCTGCCGCATCGCGCAAATCGGCCATGGGTGACACGCGCGGGCTAACGCCACCCGTGGCTTCGGTTTCGGCCTGGAACAGGGCTTGGCGAAGCTCGAACAATGTGTCGCCGCCAAGCATCGCAGCCAGCATCAAGCCATCGGGCCTTAGCGCCTGGCGGATCTGCAGAAGAGCGCCGGGAAGGTCGTTCACCCAGTGAAGGCCGAGGCAGCTGACCACGAGATCGAGGGTCGCCGCGCCGAAGGGCAGGACCTCCTCATCGGCCGCCAGCCGTAAACCTCCCGCTCGGCGAACCATGCGCTCGGAGAGGTCGCACTGTACGAGGGTCTGGATACCCGCCCGTCCTGCGATAACGTCCGCGATCTGGCCGGTATGGCAGCCGAGGTCGAGACCCGTCGGGAACTCGCGTCGGACGTCGTCGAGGCGGTCTCCGAGGCGATCCGCAACCTCACGAATGAGGAAGTCGTGATCCGCCAGACGCGGCGCGGCCCGGTCCCTGTGCCGGCGCACGAGGCGCCGGTCGAAAATCTCCATGTCGTCGGCTGAGCGGAATCCGGTCATGCGCCTCATATGGTCGGCGCGGGCGGCGCCGCAAATATTGGCCGGACTATCGGGTGAGAACGCCGTGCGCCCAATGGGCACAAGCGAGCGTATAGGCCGCCTGTCCGGGAAGACCGACGAACTGCGTGCCGATGGGCAGGCCCCGCTTGCCCGAGAGGCCGGGGACGGTGACGCATGGCGCCCCGATCAGGGTCCAGATGCGATTGAAGCTGGCGGAGCCGGTAGACCCGACACCGAGCGGCGCCTCACCGGGCGCTGCGGGTGTCACGATGACGTCGATCCTGCCGAAGGCGTCTGACAGGCTGCTCCGACAGGCTGCTTGTGTGGATCGCGCCTTATCGTAGCGTTCGCGGCTGATGCCGAGACCTTCGACGATGGACTGCCGCAAGGCCGGGCTCAGCTGATCCCAGTTCTGTTCGCGTTCTGCCGCGAGCTCGCGCGCCCCCTCGTAGGCCATGATGGCCATCTGGGCAGCGGGAGCGTCATCGAAGGTGCGCGGCAGATTGACCTCGCTGATGATCGCGCCGGCTTCCCGAAACCGCGCCGACGCGTCGCGAAGCGCGGCCTCGCCGTCGCGCTCGATCTCGGCCCATGCCGGGCTGCGGCAGACCCCGATCCTGGGAGGACCCTGAAGCTCGGGAAGCGCGGCTACCGCTGTCCCTTCCAGGATGGCGGCGAATGCGGCTGCATCCGGCACGGTCCGCGCCATGACGCCGATGGTGTCGAGCGATTCGGACAGAAACTTGAGACCGGTCCGCGGCACACGGCCGTAGGTCGGCTTGAATCCTACGACGCCGCAAAAGGCCGAAGGTCGAATCACCGATCCGCCGGTCTGTGTGCCGATTCCGAGAGGGACCATGCCGCAGGCGACGGCTGCGGCACTGCCGCTCGAAGAGCCGCCGGGCGTATGCGCTGGATTGTGCGGGTTCCGGGTGCGGCCGGGGTGCCGATTGGCGAACTCCGTCGTGACGGTCTTGCCGAGCACGACCATGCCTGCGGCACGCAGCAAGGCAACGCAGCTGGCGTCCGCGAACGGATGGTGACCGTCATAGATGGGCGAGCCGTAGCTGGTGGTCAGGCCGGCTGTATCGATCACGTCCTTTACGCCGACCGGAACCCCATGCAGCGGGCCGGCCGTTGGCGAAGCGTCCCGGAGCCGGGCCTCTGCGAGAGCCGCGTCAGCGTCGAGGGCACTCCAGGCGTCGACTTCTGGTTCACGCGTTTCGATGCGCGACAGGCACGAGCGGACCAGCGCTTCAGACGTCAGGTGGCCGTCAGAGATCGCCTTGGCCGCCTCGAGGGCGGACATATCGCAGGGTTCGGTCATGAAAAATGGCCTAGCGGGTGAGGGCGTTATGAATCCAGTGGGCGGCGCCCAGCACGGCGGCGGCATGACCGGCAGGACCTACGACCTGCATACCGATCGGCAAGCCCCGGGGACCCTGCAAGCCGGGCACCGTTACGCAGGGCACGCCGAGAAGGGTCCAGATCCGGTTGAACACGGGGGAGCCGGTGAACGACAGGTCGCCCGGCGCTTCTCCCGGTGCTGCCGGCGTCAGAACAACGTCGATACCGAGGAACATCTGGTAAAACTCGGCACGACAGGTCGCCTGCACCCGGCGGGCCCAGTCGTACCGTTCCCGCGGCATGTCTCGACCCGGGCCCGTGTACGCCTTGATCGCATCACTCAGCTGTTCCGACCGGGCGAGAAACTCCCAGGCCAGGGACCGATAGCCCTCGTAGACCATGACGACATTGTGGGCGTCGCCAGCCTCGTCGAACGACTTCGGCAACTCCCGTTCGACGATCTGAGCTCCCGCGGCCCGCAGCCGTTCCAAGCCCTCATTCATTGCAGGCTCGAGTTCTGGCTCGGCATCGGACCATGCGGGACTGCGGCAAAAGGCGACGCGCGGCGGGTCCGAGCGGGCGTTGAAGGGCGGAACGGGAATGCCCTCCATCACCGCTGCGAATGCCGCTGCATCGGGCACGGTGCGTGCCATGGTGCCGATGGTGTCGAGCGATTCGGCGAGCATCTTGACGCCCGCCCGCGCGATGCGTCCATAGGTGGGCTTGAAGCCGACGCAGCCGCAATAGGACGCAGGGCGGATGACGGAGCCCGCCGTCTGCGTTCCGATCGCAAGCGGCACCATTCCGTCCGCCACGGCCGCCGCTGATCCGCTCGAGGAACCGCCGGGAGTGTGCGCCGGATTGTGCGGGTTGCGCGTCTTTCCCGGGAAGCGCATCGCAAACTCGGTGCTGACGGTCTTGCCGAGCACGACCATCCCGGCCGAACGCAGAAGCGCGACGCATGCCGCATCCCAGGCAGGCCGATGGCCGGCATAGATCGGCGAGCCGTTGCCGGTCGGCATGTCGTGTGTCGCGACGATGTCCTTGACCGCGACCGGCACCCCGTGAAGGGGGCTGCGCGGCGCCTCGGCATCACGGCTGGCAGCCTCGGCGAGTGCCTGATCTGGGTCGATATACTCCCACGCCCCGACGGCACCTTCCCGTGCCTCGATGCGCTCGAGACAGCTGCGCACGAGGTATTCCGAGGTGATACGGCCGGCGGCGATATCCGCGCCGGCAGAGAGCGCGTCCGTTTCGTACGGGGCGCTCATTGCGTGTCCTCGCACGGGCACAGGGTCAGGTGACACACGGCAGGCTCCGCTTTCTCGACAAGGAACGGCGCGCATAGTAGATGCATTGCGCCGTGCCGAGCACGCAATTCCTGTGCCTCGGCTCATCATCCGTCGCGTCTTCGAACCAGCACCAGAGTGGCAGAAGCGAGCAGCAGGCCGAGGCACAGAGCGAGGGCGGCCTCGTAGCCGCCCGTCCGATCGCGGATCAAGCCCAGGATCGAGGGGCCCGAGGCGAAGGTGAACTGGTTGATGGCACCGACCATGCCGATGACCCGGCTGAAATGTGCGCGCGGGAACTCCTGCTGAACGATCAGGCCGGGCAGGGTGATCTGATTGCCGACGCCGAGGCCGAAGAGGATGCATCCAGTGTAAATCTCCCAGGCGCTCTCTGCACGCAGGAGCAGCACGAGTGCGGCGCACTGGATCATGAAATTGGCAGATGCCGCCATCCGCCGGTCGACCCGGTCGATGAAGATCCCGGTGCCGACGCGGCCCCCGACGGCGGCAATGGTCGAAAGGCTCACGCAGAGTGCCGCCTGCGCTGCACCGATGCGGGGCGAAAGGTATGCCACCTGATGGGTGAGAAATCCCACCTGGGCGGTGAGGCCGAGCGCGAAAGGCGCGGAGATGGTCCAGAAGTTGCGGTCGCGCAGGAGGTTCTGGACGCGCCAGGGCGGCGTTGGTGCAGATGGTCCAGCCCGGCCATCATCGGCGTCCGCCGCTGCGCCGTCGGGATGAAGTCCGAGTTCGGCCGGACTGCCCCGCAGCAGGAGCCAGACGGGCGGCATCAGGATGAGCAGCGCCACTATGGCAGCTGCCCACAGGCCGTTCGCGAACCCGAGCAGATCGATCAGGATGATGAGGGGCGGAGCGACCAGCACGCCGCCGACGCTGGCTCCGTTCAGGGCTAGGCTGATCGCCAGACCCCGCCGTCGCTCGAACCACGGCGCCACCATCGTGTTGACGGCGACCGTGCTCATCCCGGTCCAGCCGACCGACATCAGGATGAAGACCGGATAGAGCTGCCACGCCTCCTGGAGCAACGGGATCAGCGCGACCCCGCCGGTCATCGCGATGCAGGCGCCAGTGACCACGATCCGCGGCCCGAACCGTTCGAAGGTGCTACCGACGAACGCCAACAGGAGCGCGCCGAAGAAGTAATACGTCGTCACCGCGCCCGCGATGATCGAACTCGGCCAGCCATGGCGCTCGTGCAGATAGTGCAGGTAGACAGCCGATCCGTAGAAGCCGAATCCCCAGCCGAAAAGGGCCACGAGGAACGCGCAGAACACGATGTACCAGCCGTGGAAGGGCACCGCCCGCATCGCACTCCCCCTTGATCCCGACCGGCGCTGTGGTCGATGCCCGTAGCGACCGTGCCGCAATGCGGCTTCCCAGACCACCCGAAGCTTGCTCATGGGGGACCGACGGGCGGGCCGCCGCCAACGTCAAGTATCCGTCCGATCCAGCCAAACAGAGGCGTATGCAGCCAGGAAGGCCATGGGGGTAGCGGGACTGGCGCGAACGGCCGGGTTGGTGCAACGTTCCGGCGGCCCAACGAAGAAGGAAGGAACGCCGATGATCGTCGTCACCGCGGACGTGCTACGCCGACAGCTCAGCTCGATCTTTCTGGCATGGGGCATGTCGGCCGAGCATGCCGAGACCGCCGTGACGGTGATGGTCGAAACCGACCTCACCGGTGTCGATAGCCATGGCGTCGGGATGATTCCGACCTACGACCGCTGGTTCCGCGAGGGCAAGATCAACGTTCGCCCCGACATCCGCATCGTTCGCGAGCGGAAGTCGGTCGCGATGATCGATGCCGACCGCAGCCTCGGCCACGCGCCCTCCGTGAAGGCGATGAAACTCGCCATCGAGAAAGCGAAGGCGAGCGGTATCGGCGTGGTTGCCGTGGCTCACTCGAATCACTTTGGGGCGGCCGGCTACTACACGTTGATGGCTGCCCGCGAGGGTGTCATCGGCATGAGCGCAACCAATGCGGGGCCTATTCTCGTTCCGACCTTCGGGCGCGAACCTCGCCTCGGCACGAATCCGATCTCGTTCGCGGCGCCCGCGAAGCGCAACAAGCCATTCTGGCTCGACATGGCGACGACGACGGTGGCTTTCGGCAAGGTCAATATCGCGCGCCGCGCCGGAAAGCCGGTTCCGGAGGGCTGGGCGCTCGGCGAGGACGGCCGGCCCATGACCGATTCGCAGCGCGCGTTCGAGCTTCGCCGCCTGACGCCGCTCGGCGGCACCCGCGAACTCGGAAGCCACAAGGGCTATGGCCTGGGTGCCATGGTCGAGATCCTGTGCTCGACGCTGACGGGGTCCTGGCTGGCGGCGGTCGACCCAGCAACGGGCAAGGCCGGTGACCAGAACGACATCGGTCACTTCTTCCTCGCGCTCAACCCCGACCTTGTTCGCGAGGAGGGCGAGTTCGCCGAGGATATGGACCGGCTTATCGACATGCTGCACGAAACGCCGCCGGCCGATCCGGCGCAGCCCGTCCTGGTCGCCGGCGACCCGGAATATGCGAGCTATGAGGAACGTTCGAAGTCCGGCATCCCGATGACGGACACCCTCTTCGAAGAGGTGCGCCTCGTCTCGCAGAATGCGGGCGTTCCGTTTCTGCTGGGGAACTGAGCCATGATCATGGTCTCACCAGCTACGCTGAAGCGCCAGATCGCCGAGGTCTACCGGGCGTGGGGCATGCCCGAAAGACATGTGAACACGACGGTCGAACTGATGGTCGAGACGGATCTTCGCGGGATCGACAGCCACGGCATCGGCATGCTGCCCCAGTACGAGCAGTATCGCCGCCAGGGTCGGTTGAACGTCCAGCCCGACATCCAGGTCGTGAAAGAAGGTCCGACCTTCGTCCTGATCGATGCTGACCACGGCCTCGGTCATCCGCCGGCCGAAATGGCCATGCGGGCCGCAATCGAGAAGTGCGAGGACTGCGGCGTCGGCTTCGCCGTCGTTCGCAACTCCAACCATTACGGCGCTGCCGGCGTCTATTCGACCATGGCGGTGGAGCGAGGCCTGATCGGCCTTGCGGTTACCGGCACTTCCCAGCGTGCGGTGGTACCGACCTTCGCGCGCGAGCCAATGTTCAGCACGAACCCGATCGCGTTCGCGGCACCTGCCGGGACGCACGATCCCTTCTCCCTGGACATGGCGACAAGCACCGTGTCGGTGGGGAAGCTGCAGATCGCGCGTCGCGCCGAAAAACCGCTGCCGACCGGCTGGGCCCTGAACGCGGCCGGGGAGCCTGAACATGATGCGGCGGCGGCCGTCGCCTCCGTGCCCAAGCGGATGACACCGGTGGGTGGGACCCGAGCGCTCGGCAGTCACAAGGGCTACGGCCTCGCCATGATGGTGGAGATCCTCGGAAGCGTCCTGTCTGGCTCGTACGTGGGCGGGCGCGACCTGACGACGCTCGAGCCCGGCAAGTACATCAATGTCGGGCATTTCTTCCTCGCCTTGGACCCGGCATTTTTTCGGGGCGAACCGGCAGCCTTCACGGCCGATATGGACAGGCTGATCGACTGGCTGCATGGCACCGCTCCCGCGGAGGACGGTCAGCCCGTGCTCGTCGCAGGGGATCCGGAGCATGCTTCTCGGCGTCTGCGGATGGCGGAGGGCATTCCCATGACCGACACTCTGTTGGAGGAAGTGCGGCAGGTCGCCCGCGGCTGCAACGCTCCCTTCCTTCTGGAGGGCTGACGATGGCCGACAAGACCGTCTCGGCAACAGCCCTGCGCCGGCAGCTGGCGGCGATCTTCGACGGCTGGGGTTTTGAGCCGAGTCACATCGACGACATCGTCATGCTGATGGTCGAATCCGACCTGCGCGGCATCGACAGCCACGGCGTCGGCAAGATCAAGCTTTATGAGAAGCATTTCCGCGAAGGCCGGATCAACCCGACTCCGAAAATCCGAATCGTCCGTGATCTACCGGCGCTCGCACTGGTCGACGGCGACAACGGGATGGGCCACCTCTCGTCGAAATTTGCAACGGAGACGGCCATCGCAAAGGCTCGGGAGGAGGGGGTCGGCGCAGTCTCGGTTCGCCATTCCTATCATATCGGTGCGTGCGGAATTTACGCGGGCATGGCTGCGGACGCCGGCATGATCGGCATGGCGATGACGGGAGCGACCCAGCTCACCATGGTGCCGACCTTCGGCCGCATGTCGCGGATGGCGACCAATCCAATCGCCTTCGCGGCTCCCGGGCGCCGGAACCCGCCATTCTCGCTCGACATGGCGACGACGACGGTCGCGGTCGGCAAGATCGATATCGCGCGCTGGCAGGGTAAGCCGATCCCGGAAGGCTGGGCCAACGACGAAACCGGCCGACCAGAGACCGACCCCAACGCCGCTCTGGCCGTGGAGCCCAAGCGCCTGACGCCGCTCGGGGGCACGCGCGAGCGCGGCAGCCACAAGGGCTATGGCCTCGCCGCGATGGTGGAGACGCTCGTGACCGTCTTGAGCGGTTCGCAGAGTGCGGGCCGCAACCTGCGTACCGGCGAGCGCGGTAAGTACGTCGACGTCGGCCACTTCTATCTGGCGATCGACCCGGCATTCTTCCGCGGCGGCCCGGGCTCGTTCGAGGACGATCTCGATTCCCTCGTCGATTGGCTGCACGCGACGCCACCGGTGGATCCGGCGCGGCCGGTGATGGTGCCCGGCGATCCGGAACATGCGGCGCGCGCCGAACGCGAGCAAAGCGGCATCCCGATGACGGCATCGCTCCTGGCCGAGGTGAGAGAGGTCGCCGAGGCGGCAGGTGCGGAATATTTCCTGGAGGACGAACGATGAGCGGACCCCGGATCGGGCTCGTCCACGCTTTGCGCGATTCGATGCCGCCTGTTGATGCGGCGCTGGCCGAACATTGGCCCGATGCCGTGCCGCTCCATCTGTTCGATGGATCGCTCTATGCCGACCGGAGCAGCGGCACGGCTACCGATGCGGAGATCGACCGCCGCATCGCGATGCTGCTCCGGCACAGCGCGGATGTCGGGGCGGAAGGTATCCTGTTCACCGGATCGTTCTTCGGTGCTGCGGTGGAGAAGGGCAGGGAGGGCCTCTCGATCCCGGTCCTGACCTCCTTCCAGGGGATCGTGGAGGCGGCTTTCGCCGCCGACGGCACGTTTCAGGTACTATCGACGGCGCCGGACTCGGCACCGCTCCTGATCCGCGAACTCGAGCGGCAGGCGGCCGGCAGGCCATGCACCGCCCGGGGGGCGAGCGTACCGGAGGCGATCCAGGCACTGCTGGCCGGCGACCCAGCGCGGCATGACGAGATCATTGCGGATGCCACGGCGGACCTGCCTGTCGAAGGAACGGTGCTGTTCGCCCAGTTCTCGATGGGCCGCGCCAAGCGATTGGCGGAAACCCGCAGCGGCAGGCGCGTTCTGGCACCGGCCGAAGCCGGCATCCTCGCGCTGAAGCGCATCCTGGAAGCCTGACGCTTTCAGGCCGGCAGAACGAAATCGCGGAGCATCAGCGCCGCGAACGCGACGAGGACGGCTCCGGTCGCCCATGACACGACGCGCTGGATGATTGGCCGCCCCAGCCATTGACGGATGCCGTTCGCCAGCACTGCCAGCATCGTCTGCCAGACCGTGTTGACGAGGATCAGGACGATGCCAAGGAAGCCGAGCTGCGTCGGCACCGACCAGCCGTTGTCCCGCAGGAATTGTGGCATCAAGGCCAGGAATAGCAGGACGACCTTCGGGTTGAGCACGTTGGTCAGTAGGGCGTCGCGGAACGCCTTCGCGGGTATCACGGCAGTCGCGCCGGCGACGCTGTCGAGAGGCAGGACGCCCGCTCGAAAGCTCTGCCATCCGAGCCAAGCGAGATAGAGGGCCCCGGCCACGGCGATGGCCTGTAGAGCGGCAGGCGTGGCGGAGATCAGGAGGGACAGCCCGACGACGGCTGCCATGGTGTGGGTAGCGAGCCCGGCCTGGACTCCGGCGACGGTCGCCAGTCCCACGGTGCGCCCGGATCCGATCGTGTAGCGCAGAATCAGCATGGTGTCGGGGCCCGGCGAAAGCACGAGCAGCAGCGATGCCCCGATGAAGGCCGCCAGAACCGGCAGTTCGACGGGAATCACTGCAGGCGGGCCGGATCGAATCGCATCACGAAGGGGTAGTTGGTCGGCCAGTTCGGCCAGCGCCGCGAGCCGGCCTCAGAGGTCGACCACAGCAATCCCTCGGCATCGAACCCAAGATCCTCAATGCCCGCAACCGCACGATACTCCGCCAGCACCCGACCATCGCTCGGATCCAGCTTCTGCAGTCGCCCGAACTGGCTGGAACTCTGGCTGAGCCAGAGGTTACCTGATCCGTCGAATGCCGCACCCTGGGAAGCCGCCGCTATCTTCAGCACCGTGGTGGCGTCCGCCTCGGTCAGGCCGCGTGGCTGTGCCGGCTTCTCGACCGCCTCTAGCGGAACGCGCCACATCTGCGCGGTGCCGGGCTTCTTATACTCGCCGATCCAGAGCGCTCCGCCGCTATAGGTCAGGAACGATCCCCGCATCGGGAAGTTGAGCGACACCTGTCTTACCACGGCCGATTCGCCCGCGCCGGGCCCGAACACCTTCGTCAGATCGAGTTCGAACAGAACCCAGGTGTCGGAGACGAAGAGGCGACCGTCGCCAGCGTAGGCCAGTCCGCCTGCATGGCCGCAGCGTGCGGGCATGTCGAAGGTCCCGGTCACCCGGGCATTTCCGGGGTCGAGCCGATAGAGCCGGCAACCGCTTCCCTCTACGCCCTTGTAGGCACCCAGCACGATCTGGCCTTCGGCGACGGTCAGTCCTTGCGGGACGAACCCCTCGTCGAGCCCGGGAACCCATGCCCGCAGGGTGATTGCGTCGCCGTTCGGAACGTCGGCGGTGATCACGCGCTGCATGTAGGTCGGCGGGATGCCCAACGGCTCGGCGGCCAACGGCAGGATGCCTGTCGACAGGAGGACGGCGAGTGCGGTTGAAACGAGATGCGTCATCGAACCAGCTGAGCTCCGGGAAACGTACCGGCTATACCACGTCGCTTAGGCCTTCTGGCCTTTTTGCGCCGCGCGGATGGCCTGCCAGACCCGTTCGGGCGTCGCCGGCATGTCGATATGGGTGACCCCGAGCGGCGCCAGTGCGTCGAGAATGGCGTTGATAACCGCCGGCGGCGCCCCTGTGGCGCCCGCTTCGCCACATCCCTTGATGTCGAGCGGGTTCGACGGCGAGGGACTCACCAGATGGGTGAAGTGGAACATCGGCAGGTCGTCGGCGCGCGGAAGGCAATAGTCCATATAGGAGCCGGCAAGAAGTTGGCCGTCGGGTGCATAAGCCGTGTGCTCGAGCAGTGCTTGGCCGATGCCCTGTGCTACTCCGCCATGGACCTGCCCGGCGAGCATCATCGGGTTGATCGCTCGTCCGAAATCGTGGACCGCGGTGTAGCCGAGCAGAGTGGCCAATCCGGTGTCGGGATCCACCTCGACCTCGCAGACGTGGCAGCCGTAAGGGTAGGTGTAGTTCTCGGGCTGGAACCGTTCCTCGGCATCGAGACCCGGCTCCATGCCAGGTGGCAGGTTGTCGGGGTTGGACGCGGCGGCGGCCACGGCTTCCAAGCGCATGGTCAGGTCCGTTCCGGCGACCAAGAAGATGCCGTCGGCGAACTCGATGTCCGCGACGGCGGCCTCCATCGCGTGTGCCGCGATCCTCTTCGCTTTCTCGATAATGCGGTCGGAGGCGAGGGCGATGGCACCGCCTCCCATCGGAACCGACCAGGAGCCGCCCGTACCGAGGCCGACGGGGATCAGGTCGGTGTCCCCCTCGACGATGCGGATCTTCTCGAACGGCAGTCCGAACTTCTCGTTGACGATCTGGCTGAAGGCGGTCTCGTGGCCCTGGCCGTTGGCCATGCTGCCGGAATAGACCGTGACGCCGCCATCGGGATCGAAGCGGACGCGGCCCGTTTCGCTGAGTCCGCCGCCGCCGCCGCACCGTTCGATGTAGTTGGAGATGCCGAGCCCCAACAGCTTTCCACGTGCGCGTGCGGCCTCCTTGCGCGAGGCCATGTCGGACCAGCCGGCCTCGGCGAGGGCTTGGTCGAGGACTGGCACGAAGTCGGCCTGGATGTAGGTCAGGCCTGTCGGCGTGGTGTAGGGGAAGGCTGTCGGAGGGATCGCATTGCGGCGCCGCAGCTCGGTGCGGTCGAGTCCGGTCTCGCGCGCGGCGGCGTCCACCAATCGCTCCATGAGATAGGTCACCTCGGGTCGACCGGCGCCACGATAGGATTCGGTCGGCACGGTGTTGGTGAACATGCCGCGCACGCGCACGTGGACGAGAGGTGTGGCGTAGCCGTTCGGCAGCATGACCACGCTGGTGGGCGAACCGGGCCCGCCGTTCGACGTGTAGGCCCCGAGATTGCCCCACCCCGTGAGGCGGATCGCGGTGAAGCGGCCGTCGGCGTCGAGCGCAAGCTCGCCACGTGAGGTGTTGTCCCGGCCGTGGAAGTCGGAGATGAAGGCGTCGCTGCGCTCGCCGATCCACTTCACCGGCAGGCCGAGCTTACGGGCGGCATAGGCTGTCAGGGCCTGCTCGGGGTAGAGCGAGTTCTTGCCCCCGAACCCGCCGCCGACATCGTGCACAAGGACGCGCACATGTTCGGGCGGCACGTTGAGAACGGCTTGTGAGAGCTGTCTCTTCAGCTTGTGCGGCATCTGCGTGCCGGTCAGCAAGGTGACCTTTCCGGTTTCGGAATCCGACCATGCCACGGCGCCACGCGTCTCGATGGCGTTCTGGACGACGCGGTTGTTGACGACTTCGAGCGTCACGATGCGAGCCGCTGCCGCAAAGGCGGCGTCGACCGCAGCGGCATCGCCGGTCTCGAACTCGAAGGAAATGTTGCCGGGGACGTCGTCCCAGACGAGAGCCGCGCCGTCACCGGCGGCCTCGACGCCCTGTGTCACGGCGGGCAGCGCATCCCACTCCACAGCGACGCGTTCCGCCGCATCGCGCGCCTCCGCGACGGAATGTGCGACGACGAAGGCGACGCATTCGCCGACATAGCGCACGCGGTCCCCGGCGAGGAGGGGCTGGTGCTTTGGGATAAAGGTCGTTCCGGCGCGGATCTTCGGGATTGTCAGACAGGGTATCGCGCCGATGCCGTCGGCATCCAGATCGCTGGCCGTGAAGATGGCCACCACACCCGGCATGGTCGCGGCGGCGCTCGTATCGAGGGAGCGAATGCGGGCATGGGCGTGTGGCGAGCGCACGGGCAGGGCGTGCAAGGTGCCGGCCGGCGTATGGTCCTCCACGAACCGTCCCTGACCCGTCAGCAGGCGCCTGTCCTCGCGCCGGAGCACCGGCTGGCTGATACCGAAACGGCCCATCTGGGAGATCTCCTGGCGGCTCGTCGATCGCGGTTAGTCGCGGCCGATGGTACCAGACTATCGGCGTCTTGTGGCCGCCACCGCGGGAGATGGAGGGGGCGCCTGTTGACGCCGCCGCCGATTTGTCCGATGCCGCACGGGACTGTTCGGCGAAGCGGGAAGGCAACTGTGATGCAGACTGGGATCGTCAGCGGCGCGCGGCGCCTGGAACGGGCGGACCTCGATGATGCCGTGGCCCGGGCGGCGAGCGGCTTCGCCGGGCTCGGCGTTGGACAGGGCGACGCGGTGGCCTGGATGCTTCGCAACGACCATGCGCTGTTCGAGACGACGCTTGCGGCGGGCCTCCTCGGTGCATATCCCGTTCCCGTGAACTGGCACTTCTCGGCAGAGGAAGTGGCCTATGTCCTTCGGGATTCGATGGCCAAGGTCCTCGTCATTCACGCCGACCTGCATGATCGCGTCCGCGACGGACTGGCGAGCCTCGAAGCGCCCCCGGCGGTGCTGGTGGTCGAGACGCCGGCCCATATCGCGAGCGCCTACCGCGTCGAGCCGCCGGCCTGTGCCCCGCGCGAAGGGGACATCGCCTGGAGGGAGTGGCTGGCGCTGCAGGCGCGCTGGTCGGAACCGCCGCGGCAGGCGCCGTCCAGCATGATGTACACGTCGGGCACCACCGGCCGTCCCAAGGGTGTGCGCCGCAGGCCGTGGACGGCCGAGCAGCGCGCGGTCTACGGCCGGATCAACGCGCCGGTGATGGGTTTCCGGCCGGGCCTGCGGACCGTCGTGACGGCACCGCTCTATCATGCCGCACCGAACAGCCACGCTTTGGGGGCGGCAGCGGCCGAGAACTCGCTGGTCGTCCTGCAGCCTCGCTTCGATGCGGAGGATCTGCTGCGGCTCATCGATGCCCACCGGATCACCAACCTGTTCATGGTTCCGGTCATGTTCGTTCGCCTGCTGCGGCTGCCGGCAGAGGTTCGGGCGCGCTTCGACGTATCGTCGATCGAGCACGTGGTCCATGCCGGCGCGCCGTGTGCCCCGGACATCAAGCGAGCGATGATCGACTGGTGGGGGCCCGTCTTCCACGAGTATTACGGGAGCACGGAGTCGAGCCTGATCACGGCGACGACCACCGCCGAATGGCTGGCGAAGCCCGGGTCGGTCGGCCGTGCGGTGGAGAATGCCACGATCCGCATTCTCGACGATTCGGGGCGCGAGCTTCCTGCCGGGGAGATTGGCGAGATCTTCGTGCGCCGGTCCGACGTGCCCGACTTCACCTATCAGAACGACGAGGACAAGCGTGCGGGCGTCGAGCGGGACGGCCTGATCACCAATGGCGACGTCGGCTATCTCGATGCCGACGGCTATCTCTTCCTGTGCGACCGTCGCCGCGACATGGTGATCTCGGGCGGGGTGAACATCTATCCGGCGGAGATCGAGGACGTGCTGATCCGCCATCCCGGGATCCGCGACTGTGCCGTCTTCGGGATTCCGGATGCCGAATACGGCGAAGCCCTGGCGGCCTTCGTGCAGCCCGTGCCCGACGGAGGCCTGACCGTTGACGAGGTGAAGCGCCACCTGCGCGAGCACGTGGCTGGCTACAAGGTGCCCCGGCTGATCGAGCTTCGCGACGAACTCCCGCGCGAGGACACCGGCAAGATCTTCAAGCGGAAACTGAGAGAGCCGTTCTGGGAAGCCGCCGGCCGCCGCATCTGATCGGAACCGCAGGGCGGCCGTACCGGCGTTCCGACCATTACCAGACATTCCTTTTTGTGGTGTTTCGAGGGTAGGGCGGCCGTGGTGGCGTCATCCGAAGCCGAAGCGGGGGGTGCGCCGGACAGGTTTTGCGGGAAGGCCGGGGTCATCGCGCAGCGCGAGGCCTTCCACAGGACCGTGCCAGATAACGTGCCATGAGCCGGGGCGGCCGCCGCGGTTGCGGAGGAGGTCCAGGGTCCAGCGCGGACGCTTGGCCGGGTGGCCGGTCGATTGACTGGCCGGCTGGTTGGCCGGGGATCCCGCCAGCGAAGGCTCGGCGGCGAGGGCGGTGACGCGCCAGCGGGTGGCGGCGGCGGTGGGTGAGAGGCGGGCGCCGCCGGGGCGGAGCAGGATCGCGGTGACGCCGCGGGCTTCCGCCGCCAGCTGCAGCCGGCGGCTTTCGACGAGGCCGAGCACATCGACCTCGGCGACGACGGCGGCGAAGGTCGGGGTACGCAGAACCTCCTCGACGACCCAGAGAGCCTCGGCGTCGCGGCGCGCCTCGGCCAGGATCAGGTCTTCCGGTCGCAGGCCGAAGGCGGCGAGGCCGGGCGCATAGACGCCGCCGGACAGGCCGCCGCGCCCGCTCGCCGCACGGTTCTCGCACCAGAGGACGGGCCGGCAGCGGCCCACCCCGTCGTGCCCCAGCCGGCCCAGCAGCACGGCGCAGAAGCCGGCCGCGGCCGCGTCCTCGCCGATGCAGGCGCCGTCGCCGGCAGCCGCCGCGACCTCATGCAGACAGCCGCGCAATATGCCGTGGTGGGGCAGGGCGGCGTCGATCATCTCGACCCCGAGCGGCACCGCCGCGGCCTTGCCCTCCGGACGAACGCCGTCCCGGATGCCGCCGTTCCGTTCTATGGCGGCGATGCGGGCGCGCAGTGCCGCGTGACGGTCCGTCTCAAGACCGGCACGTGCGACAGGGTCGCGCATGGCTTTGTCCAATGACGCTTCGTCCGATGGCATCGGCATGCATTGTCTGTTCTTTTTTTGTTCTAATGATTCCTGCTCGAAGGATCAAGGTGCGCCGGGGATTTCCGCACCTTGCATCCAGCCTAGTCGCTACGTTCGCGGGCCGGGGAGGGCCGGGTGATCAGAAACAGCGCCACGAGGAGCATGGCGCCCCCGGCAATGGCGGGCACCAATATGCCGCCGACGAGCAGGGCGGTGACCGACCAGCTGACCGCGAGAAGACAGATTGCGGCGATCTTCGCCCGCCGCGGGATCGCACCTTCCGACTGCCAGTCGCGCAAGAAGACGCCATAGCGCGGATGGGCGTGAAGCCACGCATGCATCTCAGGCGACGAGCGCCCGAAGGCCCAGGCCGCCACCAGGAGGAACGGCGTGGTCGGCAGGATCGGCAGGACGACGCCCGCTCCGGCGAGGCCCAGGCAGGCGAAACCGAGCAGACGCCACAATGCCCGCGACATCGACCGGCCTTCGTGGCGATCGTTCACGCTGCTCCTTATCCGGGAGAACCGGTGCCGCCTGAGCCCGATGTCCGTTCAGCCCGACGCCTGTTCATACCGAGGGGCGCACCCGGACGGCCTCTGCGATGCGGCGCTCCTGCCAGCGGCCGTCGGCGGGCCCGCCCATGAAGCGGCCGTCCTCGACCACGACCTTGCCGCGCAGCACGGTGGCCACCGGCCAGGCGTGAACGTCCCAGCCCTCCCAGGGGCTGTAGTCGCTCTCGTGCAGTTCCTCCTTGCGGACCTTCTTGCGCACGGCGGGGTCGAGGATCGCGATGTCGGCGTCGGATCCGGCCGCGATGGCGCCCTTGCGTGGGTATAGTCCCATGAGCTTCGCGGCGTTGGTCGAGACGAGGTCGACGAACTTCTCGACACTGTAGCCGCGGCGGCCGACCATCTCGGTGTACATCACGGCGATGCGCGGCTCGACGCCGGCATTGCCGCCGGTGGTGTCGTCGATCCGCTTGCCCACCGTCTTCGTGGCGAGCGAGCAGCAAAGCTCGTCGGTGGCGACGGCGCTGATCGCGCCGTTCAGCGTGCCGTCCCAGAGCGCCTGCTGGTCGGCGCGCGATTTCAGCGACGGGTAGGTGTGGTAGATCTGGCCGTTCGGCCGTTTGTAGTCGTCGCTGGTGTACAGCATGTACTGGTGCAGCGTTTCGCCGTAGATCGGAAAGCCGCGGGCGCGCGCATCGCGGATCGCCGCGACGCCCGTCCCGGCGCTGACGTGCATCATGTAGAGCGCCATGCCGGGCACGCTCTCCGCCAGCCGGATGATGCGGCGGAAGGAGAGGTCCTCGGATAGGGTGTTGTGCACCTCCGCCATGTTCTCGAAGCCGACGCGGCCCTCGGCGATCAGCTTGGCGTACATGTGCATGACGATATCGTTGTCCTCGGCATGGATGACGCCGAGACCGCCGGCAGCCGCGAGGGCTTTGAACACCTCCCAGATGTCTCCGAAGCGGACCATGCGGCCCTTGCGCGACGGGGTTATGTCGGTCGTGAAGATCTTGATCGTCGGGTAGCCCGACTGGACCATTTCCGGAATCTGCGCCACGACCTCGGCCGGGATCTCGCCCTGCAGCATGACGTGGTAGGCGTAGTCGCAGCAGCACTTGCCGGCCCAGTCCTCGTCGCGCCGCTCGATCGCCTCCCGGATGCTGAGACCGGGGCTCCAGACGGCGAAGTCGACCATGGTGGTCGTGCCGCCGAAGAGTGCCGCCCGGCCGACCTGTTCCGGGCCCGCGGTGTAGCCGGTGCTGCCGTCGGGCATCGGCATCGGCCATTGACAATGGACGTGCGGGTCGATGCCGCCCGGGATGACCAGCTTGCCCGAGGCGTCGATCGTACGGGCCGCCGCATCCGGTCCGAGCGCGTCCGGAGCGGTTACCGCTGCGATCTTCTCACCGGCGACCGCCACGTCGGCGACGACTGCACCGGATGGCGTGACGACGGTTCCGCCACGGATGAGCAGGTCCAGCATCGGGCTCCCTCGATATCAACGGTGCGCGTCGGCACGGGCACGTGTCGGGAGCGCAGCGGCCGTTGGCAGGGCACGCACCCGGACGGATCGAGCCTCAGTCTAACCGCCCGTACGCCGGAAGCGCCATTATCTCCCAGCGCGGCTGTCGTCGCACAGCCCAAAAAAGGACGCCCGCTGCGGCATCAGGGTGTGTTGCCTAAAAATACATCAATGTCTTCCACTTCGCGCAGTTTCTGCGCGCGACCTGCGCAAATTGCTCATGAAATGTTAGTAAAATGCCCGTTCGGTGATGCATTCGGCCGAATTTTGCCCTTGGCATGCCCCGTGCTTCGTCCCTCCGGAGCAAAAAGCTCGTCATAACGGAAACGAGGGGATCCGAATGGGCAGTTACGGGAGAGCGGTGCGGTCGGCGGTGGCGGGCATCGCCGCGGCGGCCGGTGTCATGATCTCCGGCGCACAGGCGCAGGAGACCATCAAGGTGGGCGTCCTGCACTCGTTGTCGGGCACGATGGCGATCAGCGAGAGCACCCTGAAGGACACCGTCCTGATGATGGTGGACGACATCAACAAGAAGGGCGGCCTGCTCGGCAAGAAGGTCGAGGCGGTGGTCGTCGATCCGGCCTCCAACTGGCCGCTGTTCGCGGAGAAGGCGCGCGAACTGCTGACGGTGAGCAAGGTCGACGTGGTGTTCGGCTGCTGGACCTCCGTGTCGCGCAAGTCCGTGCTGCCGGTCTTCGAAGAGCTGAACGGCATGCTCTTCTATCCCGTGCAGTACGAGGGCGAGGAATCGTCGCGCAACGTGTTCTACACGGGTGCGGCGCCGAACCAGCAGGCGATTCCGGCCGTCGAATATCTGATGAGCAAGGACGGCGGCGAGGTGAAGCGCTGGGTGCTGGCTGGCACCGACTACGTCTATCCGCGCACGACCAACAAGATCCTCGAGGCGTTCCTGAAGTCGAAGGGCGTGCAGGCCGAGGACATCATGATCAACTACACGCCGTTCGGTCATTCCGACTGGCAGACGATCGTGTCCGACATCAAGAAGTTCTCGGCGGCCGGCAAGAAGACCGCCGTCGTCTCGACGATCAACGGCGATGCTAACGTTCCGTTCTACAAGGAACTGGCCAACCAGGGCATCAAGGCCGAGGACATCCCGGTCGTCGCCTTCTCCGTCGGCGAAGAGGAACTGGCCGGCATCGATACGAGCAACCTCGTCGGCCATCTCGCGGCGTGGAACTACTTCCAGTCGGTCGACAACGCCGAGAACAAGGCGTTCATCAAGCAGTGGCACACGTTCATCAAAGACGACAAGCGTGTGACGAACGACCCGATGGAGGCGACATACATCGGCTTCAAGATGTGGACCCAGGCGGTCCGGCAGGCCGGCACCACCGACGTCGACGCCGTGCGCCAGGCGATGTATGGCCAGACCGTGAAGGCGCCCGGCGGCTTCATGTCGGTCATGAACACCAACCATCACCTCTCGAAGCCAGTGCTGATCGGTGAAATCCAGCCCGACGGCCAGTTCGAGACCGTCTGGCAGACCAAGGGTCCGATCAAGGCCGCGGCCTGGAGCCCCTACATCCCGGAGAGCGCGAAGCTGACCGCCGACTGGACCTACCCGTGGGTCTGCGGCAACTGCGAGAAGCCGAAGTTCGCCGACTGATCGCGAACGGGTTTCGATCCTAGAAACCGCCAGGGCGGAGCGCGGCCGGCCTCGGGTTGCCGCGCTTCCCGCTCCGGACCGCCACGCCTTCGCCTGCCGAACGCTTCTGCCTGCCGAACAAGGCACAGCTACGACCCTTGGGGGATGACAAGCCCGTGCTCCGGCTCCTGACTTTTCTGGCACTCCTCCTCTGCGCGCCGTTCGTTTCCGCACCGGCCTCCGCCGACGATTTCTCCGACGCCCTCGGCGGCATCGCGACGGGCGGGTACGCCGAGCGCGCCGCGGCCGTCGGCAAGCTGGCCGACATCGGCGATCCGCGGGCGCTGCCGGTGATCGACGCACTCGCCGCCAACAATCTCTATCTCCGCACGACCGATTCGCGGCTGGTCCTGGTCAAGGAACAGGGTGCGGCCTATGCGCTGACCGACGTCGTCACCGGCGAGGATCTCGGCACCGCCGCGAGTGACGCGGTGGAGCGGGTGAAGGTGAACAATCGTGTGCGGACGGCGACGTCGAGCGCGCTGAGCCGGTTGCGGCTGGTCAGCTCGAAGCGCGAGGAACGCCTCGCCGCCGCCAACGAGGCCGTGCGCTACGCCTCGGCGGACAGCGTCGCCGCACTGCGTCCGGCGATCGAAAAGGAACAGGATCCCCAGGTTCGGGCAGCGATGGAATTCGCGCTCAACGCCGGCCTGCTCGCGTCGGGAACCCCGGAGGAACGCACCGGGGCGATCGAGTCGCTCGGCAAGTCGCTCGACCCGCAGGTGCGCGCGCTGCTGGGGCGGGTCGCCGCGGACCAGAGCGCGGAGCCGGAGGTGCGCGCGGCCGCCGAAAAGGCGGTCGCCCGCATCGAAAGCCAGATGGAACTGCTGGGGTACGCCTACAACGTGTTCCAGGGCGTCAGCCTGGGCTCGATCCTGCTGCTCGCCGCCATGGGCCTCGCCATCACCTTCGGCGTGATGGGCGTCATCAACATGGCGCACGGCGAGATGATCATGATCGGTGCCTACTGCGCCTTCATGGTCCAGGAGGTGTTCCGCTCCTATCTGCCGCCCGGCGCCATCGATCTCTATCTGGTCGCGGCGCTGCCCGTGGCCTTCCTGGTTGCCGCCCTGGTCGGCATCGCCATCGAACGTGGCGTCATCCGCTTCCTCTATGGCCGGCCGCTCGAGACGCTGCTGGCGACCTGGGGGATCAGCCTGATCCTGCAGCAGATCGTGCGCAGCATCTTCGGCGCGCCGAACAAGCAGGTGTCCAACCCCAACTGGATGACCGGCGGCTTCGAGATCGTCGGCGGCCTCGTGATCACCTGGAACCGGCTCGCGATCATCGTTTTCTGCATCGTCGTCTTCCTGCTGGTCCTGATGGTGATCCGCTATTCCGCCTTCGGGCTGCAGATGCGGGCGGTGACCCAGAACCGCGACATGGCCCGGTCGATGGGCATCAACTCGGCACGGGTCGACGCGCTGACGTTCGGGCTGGGGTCGGGTATCGCCGGCATCGCCGGCGTGGCGCTCAGCCAGGTCGGCAACGTCAGCCCAAATCTGGGACAGCTCTACATCGTCGACTCGTTCATGGTGGTCGTGTTCGGCGGGGTCGGGAATCTGGCCGGAACGCTGGTCGGCGCGATGACGCTCGGCATAGTGAACAAGTTCCTGGAGCCGTTCGCAGGCGCCGTCCTCGGCAAGGTCGCGGTACTGGTCCTCATTATCCTGTTCATCCAGCGCCGGCCGAGAGGGCTCTTCGCTCTCAAGGGCCGCTCGGCGGAGGCCTGAGCCATGGAAAACGCAGCCATGGACACCGGTTCGGCGCGCCGATCGCTGTTGTCGCCGACCGGCTGGGTCGTCTTTCTGGCCGTCGGGTTCCTGCTAATCGTGCTCGTCCCGGTCCTGAACCAGGTCGTTGCGACCGGCTCGGCCGCGCACATCCCCGACTACATGATCCCGCTGCTGGGCAAGTATCTCTGCTACGCCCTGCTGGCGGTCAGCATGGACCTGATCTGGGGCTATGCCGGCATCCTCAGCCTCGGCCACGGCGCCTTCTTCGCGCTCGGCGGTTACTGCATGGGCATGTACCTGATGCGCCAGATCGGCGATCGGGGCGTCTACGGCAACGCCGACCTGCCCGACTTCATGGTGTTCCTGAACTGGAAGGAACTGCCCTGGTACTGGTACGGCTTCGACAATTTCGCCTTCGCCATGCTGATGGTGATCGTCGTGCCGGCGGTGCTAGCCGCGGTGTTCGGCTGGCTCGCCTTCCGCTCGCGCATCACCGGCGTCTACTTCTCGATCATCACCCAGGCGATGGTCTTCGCACTGATGCTGGCCTTCTTTCGGAACGATTTCGGCTTCGGCGGCAACAACGGCCTGACTGACTTCAAGGAGATCCTGGGCTACGACGTGCAGGCGCATGCGACACGCGTCGGCCTGCTGATCGCCTCTGCGGTGGCGCTGGGCCTGGGGGTGCTGGTCTGCCGCTGGATCGTTACGTCGAAGCTGGGGCGGGTCCTCGTCGCCGTGCGCGACGCCGAGAGCCGCGTGCGGTTCATCGGCTACAGCGTGACGGGCGCGAAGCTCTTCGTGTTCGTCGTCTCGGCCGTCCTGGCGGGGATCGCCGGCGCGCTCTACGTGCCGCAGGTCGGCATCATCAACCCCAGCGAGTTCTCGCCGGCCCAGTCGATCGAACTGGCGATCTGGGTCGCGGTCGGCGGCCGCGGCACGCTCTACGGGCCGATCATCGGCGCCTTCATCGTCAATATCGGCAAGACGCTGCTGACCGGCTACGCGCCGGAGGTGTGGCTGTTCTTCCTGGGCGGCCTGTTCGTCGCCTGCACGCTGTTCTTCCCGCGCGGCGTGGTGGGCTTCCGCTGGACGCCGCGCCGCAAGGTTCTTCAATCGCAGGAGCCGTCCGAAACACCCACGGAGGAGACCCCGGATGTCCGACGCCAGCCTGCCTGAGGAGGCGCCCTCGGCCGAGGAGCAGCACGAGGCGGCGCTGGCCGCGGAGGCCGACGACCGGTTCCTCTACCTGGACGGCATCACGGTCAGTTTCGACGGCTTCCGCGCGCTCAGTGAATTGTCGCTGGTCATCGCAAAGGGCGAACTGCGGACGATCATCGGGCCGAACGGCGCCGGCAAGACGACCATGATGGACGTCATGACCGGCAAGACCCGGCCCGACAAGGGCGAGGCCGTGTTCGCCAACAAGTACGACCTGACGCGCCTGGACGAAGCGGAGATCGCCAACCTGGGCATCGGCCGCAAGTTCCAGAAGCCGACCGTCTTCCAGAACCTCTCGGTGTTCGAGAACCTGGAACTGGCGCTACGCGACGACCGGCGCACCCTGCAGGTCCTGTTCTCGCGCCTGTCGGGTCGGCAGTACGACCGGATCGAGGAGGTGCTGCGCACGATCGGCCTGCTCGGGCGCGAAATGGAACTGGCCGGCAGGCTCAGCCACGGCCAGAAGCAGTGGCTGGAGATCGGCATGCTGCTGATCCAGGACGCGCAGATCCTCCTGCTCGACGAGCCCGTCGCCGGCATGACCGACGCCGAGACGGAAGCCACGTCGGAGCTGTTCCTGAGCCTCGCCGGCCAGCGCACGGTCATCGTCGTCGAGCACGACATGGCGTTCGTGCGCAGTCTCGGCGGCAAGGCGACCGTGCTGCACGAAGGCTCCGTGCTGGCGGAAGGTTCGATCGACGCGGTCCAGTCGAACGAGCGCGTCATCGAAGTCTATCTGGGCCGGTGAGGGACGGAGCATGCTGAAGGTCGAATCCGTCCACCTGCACTACGGCGCCAGCCACATCCTGCGCGGCATCGGCCTGATGGCGGAGCGCGGCAAGATCACCTGCGTCCTCGGCCGCAACGGCGTCGGCAAGACATCGCTGATGCGCGCGATCCTGGGCCTGCAGCCGGTCAGCGGCGGCCGCATCGCGTGGGACGGGCAGGATGTCACCGGCGTGCCGACGCACAAGCGGGCGGGCCTCGGCTTCGCGAGCGTGCCGCAGGGACGCGACATCTTTCCGCGGCTGACGGTGGAAGAGAACCTCCAGACCGGCTTCTCGGTGCTGCCGCGCAGCGAGCGGCGTATCCCGGACGAGATCTACGAGACCTTCCCGGTACTCCAGACGATGCTGCGGCGGCGTGGTGGCGACCTGTCGGGCGGCCAGCAGCAGCAGTTGGCGATCGCGCGGGCGCTCATCATGCGGCCGAAGCTGCTGGTCCTGGACGAGCCGACCGAGGGCATTCAGCCCTCGATCATCAAGGACATCGAGCGGGTGATCCGCAGCCTGGCCCGGCGCGGCGACATGGCCATCGTCCTGGTCGAGCAGTATTTCGAGTTCGCGCGCGACCTCGCCGACTATTATGGCGTGATGGAGCGCGGCGAGATGGTCCTGTCCGGCACGCGCGCCGAGATGAACGAGGCCGATGTACGACGGCGCATGGCGGTCTGAAGGCCGGGTCGGGGCGGAGGTCGGCGACGGTGCGCGCGACGGCGAACTCGCCCGCAACGACGGTGTCGCGGAGGTGGCGTTCGGCGGCGACGGCCGGCTGGTGCATCTCTACCAGTCGACGCCCTGCCGCGTCGCCTTCCCGCGCGCCGAGCCCGGGGACGTGCCGCTCGGCGTCTTCATCACGACGAGCGGCGGCCTCGCCGGCGGCGACCGGTTGCGCTTTCGTGCCGCCGTCGCCGACGGCGGCCGGGCGATGGTCACGACCCAGGCGGCGGAGAAGATCTATCGCTCGCTGGGCGCCGACACCCGCATCGACATCGCGGTCGTGGCGGGGGCCGGCGCGTGGATGGAGTGGCTGCCGCAGGAGACGATCGTCTTCGACCGCGCGCGGCTGCGCCGTCGGACGGACATTCATCTGGGGCCCGGCGCACGGGCGCTCGCCGGCGAGATGCTCGTCCTCGGCCGCAGCGCGCACGGCGAGAGCGTCGCGAGCGGGCTGGTACACGACGCGATCCGCGTCCATCGCGGCGGGCGGCTCGTCTGGGCGGACGCGGTGCATCTCGACGGCGACATCGCCGCGATCGTCGGGTCCAGCGCCGGCTTCGGCGGCAGCACGGCTCTTGCAACGGTCGTCTACGCCGCCGACGATGCGGCATCGTTGCTGGAGGGCGCGCGCGGCCTGTTGCCCGGCGAGGGCATCCATGCCGGTGCGACGGTCGTGAACGGGCTGCTGGTGGTGCGGCTGCTGGGTGAGCCGTTCGCGGTGCGCCGCGGCTTCGTGCAGTGGTGGACCGGGTTCCGCGCGGCCGCCGGCGGCTTGCCGGCACGGCTGCCGCGGCTCTGGAGCATGTGAGGGAGGGGACATGCGGCTGACGCCGAGAGAGCAGGACAAGCTGATGGTGGCGATGGCGGCGGTCGTCGCGCGCCGCCGCCTGGAGCGCGGCGTGAAGCTGAACTATCCGGAGGCGGTGGCGCTGATCACTGATTTCGTCGTCGAGGGTGCGCGCGACGGCCGCTCCGTCGCCGACCTGATGGCGGCCGGCGCCAACGTCGTCACCCGCGATCAGGTGATGGAGGGGATCGCCGAGATGATCCACGAGGTGCAGGTCGAGGCGACGTTCCCGGACGGGACGAAGCTGGTCACCGTGCACCAGCCGATCCGCTGAGGAGGCCGGGATGATCCCAGGCGAAGTCATTGCCGCCGATGGCGAACTGGTCCTCAACGAGGGGCGGCCGACCGTCACGATTCAGGTCGCCAATACCGGCGACCGGCCGATCCAGGTCGGCAGCCACTATCATTTCTTCGAGACGAACGGCGCACTGTCGTTCGACCGCGACAGGGCGCGCGGCATGCGCCTCGACATCCCGGCCGGCAGCGCGGTGCGCTTCGAGCCGGGGCAGACGCGCGAGGTGACGCTGGTGGCGTATCGGGGCGACCGGAAGGTCTTCGGCTTCAACCAGGCCGTCATGGGCCCGCTGGACACGGGGAACTGAGAGCATGCCTTTCCGCATCGGCCGCGCCGCCTATGCCGACATGTTCGGCCCCACCGTCGGCGACAAAGTGCGCCTCGCCGACACCGAACTGTTCATCGAGGTGGAGAAGGACCACACGATCTACGGCGAGGAGATCAAGTTCGGCGGCGGCAAGGTCATCCGCGACGGCATGGGCCAGAGCCAGGTCACCCGCGCCGGCGGCGCCGTCGACACCGTGATCACCAACGCCCTGATCCTCGATCATTGGGGCGTGGTGAAGGCCGACATCGGGATCAGGGACGGCCGCATCGTCGGCATCGGCAAGGCCGGCAATCCCGACGTCCAGCCCGGCGTGACCATCGTCGTCGGGCCCGGCACCGAGGCGATCGCGGGCGAGGGCAAGATCGTCACCGCCGGTGGCTTCGACTGCCACATCCATTTCATCTGCCCGCAGCAGATCAACGAGGCGCTCTATTCCGGCGTCACGACCATGCTGGGCGGCGGGACGGGTCCGGCGACCGGCACCAACGCCACCACCTGCACGCCCGGCCCCTGGCACATCGGCCGCATGATGCAGGCGGTCGAGGGGTTCCCGATGAACATCGGCCTCTCGGGCAAGGGCAACGCCAGCCGGCCGGAGGGCCTCGTCGAGCAGATCAAGTCGGGCGTGTGCTCGATGAAGCTGCACGAGGACTGGGGCACCACCCCGGCCGCCATCGACACCTGCCTGTCCGTTGCGGATGAGATGGACGTGCAGGTGATGATCCACACCGACACGCTGAACGAGTCCGGATTCGTCGAAGATACTGTCCGGGCCATCAAGGGGCGGACGATCCACGCCTTCCACACCGAGGGTGCGGGCGGCGGGCACGCGCCCGATATCATCAAGGTCTGCGGCGAGGCGAACGTCATCCCGTCGTCGACAAACCCGACGCGGCCGTTCACGGTGAACACGGTGGACGAGCATCTCGACATGCTGATGGTCTGCCATCACCTCGACCCGAAGATCCCCGAGGACGTGGCGTTCGCCGAGAGCCGGATCCGGCGCGAGACCATCGCGGCCGAGGACATCCTGCACGACATCGGCGCCTTCTCGATCATCGCCTCGGACAGCCAGGCGATGGGCCGCGTCGGGGAAGTACCGATCCGCACCTGGCAGACGGCGGACAAGATGAAGCGCCAGTTCGGCCGGCTGGCGGAGGAGACGGGCGACAACGACAACATCCGCGCCCGGCGCTACATCGCGAAATACACGATCAATCCGGCCATCGCGCAGGGCATGTCCGAGCACATTGGCTCGGTCGAGGTCGGCAAGCTGGCGGACCTGGTGATCTGGTCGCCGGCCTTCTTCGGCGTGAAGCCCGACATGGTGCTGAAGTGCGGTACCATCGCGGCCGCCGTGATGGGCGACCCGAACGCCTCCATCCCGACGCCGCAGCCGGAATATTACCGGCCGATGTTCGGTGCCTTCGGCCGGGCGCTCGCGGCCAGCGCGGTGACCTTCGTCAGCCAGGCGGCGATGGCCGAAGATCTGCCCGGCATGCTCGGCCTGACGCGGGAACTGGTGGCGGTCGGCAATACGCGCGGCGGCATCGGCAAGCGATCGATGATCCACAACGCCCTCACGCCGAAGATCGACGTTGATCCGGAAACCTATGAGGTGAGGGCGGACGGAAAGCTGCTGACCTGCGAGCCGGCGAAGGTTCTGGCGATGGCGCAGCGGTACTTTCTGTTCTGAGGAGGGCCGCCTGATGCGCCGCGCCTTTCGACACGCCCATGCCGGCCATTGGCCCGAGGCCGAAGCGGCGGGCACGGTCGTCCTCGACTTCGACGCGCGCCACCGGCGGCGCATCCGCCTCGCGACCGACGGCGGGGAGGACGTGCTTCTCGACCTGCCCAAGGCTGTCGCGATGGCGGACGGCGACGGGCTGGAACTCGACGGCGGCGGTTGGCTGCGGGTGACCGCGGCGCCGGAGCCGGTGGCCGAGATTCGCGCCGGTTCGGCGCATGCCATGGTTCGGGTCGCGTGGCATCTCGGCAACCGGCACCTGCCGACGCAGATCGTCGGGGACATGCTGCGCATTCGGCCCGACCATGTGATCGAGGAGATGGTGCGCGGCCTCGGGGCCGAGGTGCGGCGGATCGCGGCGCCGTTCCAGCCCGAGGGCGGCGCCTACTCCGGAGACGGCGGCGGGCACGGACATCACCGCCACGATCACGCCGACGATCATCATCACGAACACCACGGGCACCATCATCACCACGGCCATGAACACGGCGATTGATCCCGCGGCGGCCCTGCGGCTTCAGACCTGGCTGTCGCCGGCGTTTCCGATCGGCGGCTTCAGCTATTCGCACGGGCTGGAACAGGCGGTCGAGCTGGGCCTCGCGCGCGACAGGACGACGGCCGCGGACTGGATCGGCACGGTCGTGCGCCACGGCAGCGGCCGAAGCGACGCAATCCTGTTCGCCGCGGCGTGGCGTGCGGCGGAGAGCGGCGACCTGGGACCGGCACGACTGGGCGCCGCCTTCCGCGCCACAGCCGAACTCGCGCTCGAATCCGGCCAGCAGGGCGGGTCCTTCGTCATGGCGGTGCGCGCGGTGTGGCCAGACCCGCGCCTCGATCGCTGGGCCCGGGCACTGGCCGACGACGGGACCGTGCCGGTGCTGCCTGTCGCGGTCGGCACGGTGTGCGCCCTCCAGCCCATTCCGCTCGCCGTGGCCCTTCCGCTCTACCTGCAGGCATTCGCCGCGGGACTGGTGTCGGCGGCGGTCAAGCTGGTGCCGCTCGGCCAGACCGACGGGCTGCGGGTACAGGCGGCGCTGGAACCGGTGGTCGCCGAAACCGCCGCCGCCGCCATCGCCGCGGACATCGGCGATCTGGGCAGCGCCACCCCGATGCTCGACCTGTGCTCGATGCTCCACGAAACCCAGTATACGAGGCTGTTCCGCTCATGACCCATGGCCCGCTCCGGATCGGCATCGGCGGCCCCGTCGGCTCCGGCAAGACCACCCTCGTCGAGATGCTCTGCAAGGCGATGCGCGAGCATTACGACCTGATCGTCGTGACGAACGACATCTATACCAAGGAGGATCAGCTGATCCTGACGCGGTCCGGGGCGCTGCCGGCGGAGCGCATCGAGGGAGTGGAGACCGGCGGCTGTCCGCACACGGCCATTCGCGAGGACGCGTCGATCAACCTCGCTGCCGTGGCGCGGATGGTGGAGCGCTTCCCCGCATCGGAAGTCTGCTTCATCGAATCCGGCGGCGACAATCTCGCCGCCACGTTCAGTCCGGAACTGGCCGACATCACGATCTACGTCATCGACGTATCGGCCGGTGAGAAGATCCCGCGCAAGGGCGGGCCGGGCATCACGCGCTCGGACCTGCTCGTCATCAACAAGACCGATCTCGCACCCCTCGTCGGCGCCAGCCTCGCGGTGATGGACAGCGACGCGAAGCGCATGCGCGGAGAGCGGCCGTTCCTGTTCAGCAACCTGAAGGCGGGCGACGGGGTCCGCGAGGTGGTCGATTTCGTCGTCCGGGCGGGAGGCCTGCCGGTACGCACCGCCGCGTGACAGGCCGGCGCTTCGGAGCGCCCGGGCTGCCGGCGGCCATCGTCGTGGGGCTGCTGGCAGGGATCGCCGCCGGCTGCGCGCCGCGGCCGGACCATGCCAGGCTCTGCGGGCTGACGGTGGGCGCCTTTGCGCGCGGCGAGATCGGCGCGGTGCGCAGCGAGACCGTCGAGGACGGCGGCGTGCGCGTCTACTGGGAGGAACCGGACGGCGAGCACTGGGTCGAATGCGGCTTCACCGGGGGGCAGGGTGGTAGCCGCCGCGACCTGATGGACAGGGTCGCGACCGATCGCGACGGCTGGCTGACCCCGATGGAGCTCTTCTGGCTCGACCGATGGATGAGGTTGCGGGTCGATATCCCCGGCAGCGCTTCCCGGTCGGTGGAACGCGCGTCGAGCGGCTTCCCGCACGCGCTCTACCTTCTCCAGCAGATCCTGAACGCGCTGACCCTCGGCTGTGTGTACGCTCTGCTCGCCAACGGCTATGCGCTGATCCATCGGATCGTCGGACGCTTCAACCTCGCCTTCGGCGACATGGCCATGGTCGGGGCGGTGGTGACGGTCATCGCGACGGTCGCGGCCGGGACCGCCGGGCTCGCGATCCTGCCGAGCCTGGCTGCCGGTCTGGCGATGGCGGTGGTGGCGGGCGCGGCCGCCGGACTGGCCTGCGAGGCCCTGATCTTCCGGCCGCTGCGCCGCTCGGCCCCGCAGATGCCGCTGATCGCCAGCATCGGTCTCGCCCTGATCCTAGCGGAGGGCGTGCGCCTGCTGCAGGGCGCCGGCGACCTTTGGGTACAGGCGGGGCTGTCGCAGGTCGTGACGCTGGTCGGCGTCGGCGCGTTCGACGTGTCGACGACGATGCGCCAGCTGGTGCTGGTCGCCGGTACGGCGGTCGCCGTCGCGGGCGTCGTCCTGGTCGTCGGCGCGACCCCCTTCGGCCTGCGGTACCGCGCCGTGTCGCAGGATCCGGACACCGCGGCACTGATGGGCATCGACGGCGGCAGGGTCCGGTACGGCGCTTTCGCACTCGCCGGGGCCTGTGCCGGGCTGGCGGGTTTCGTCGTCGTGGCGCAGTACGGCGTCGCCAATTTCTCGATGGGACTGATGCTGGGATTCAAGGCGCTGACCGCGGCGGTGGCCGGCGGGCTCGGTTCGGTCGCGGGGGCCACGGCGGGCGGCTTCATGATAGCCATGCTCGAAACGCTGTGGTCGGCCTACTTCGGCGTCGCCTATAAGGACGTCGCGGTGTTCGCGCTGCTCTGTCTGGTGCTCATGGTGCGACCGCAGGGTGTGGCAGCGCCGGTTGTCCGCACATAAGATCGCACCGAATTTCCTATCGGAGGCACAGCATGCCCGCAGAGCGCAAGATCTACGGCGAAGACCACCGCATCTTCCGCGACGCCGTCGCCCGCTTCATGGAGCGTGAGGTCGTCCCCTATCACGACCAGTGGGAGAAGGACGGCGTCGTCTCGCGCGAGGTCTGGCTGAAGGCGGGCGAGGCGGGCCTGCTGCTGTCGACCGCCGCGGAAGAGTATGGCGGCGCCGGCGCCGATTTCGGCTACTGCGCGATCGTCATCGAGGAGAGCACGCGGGTCAACGCGAGCGGCCTCGGCTTCCAGCTCCATTCCGACATCGTGGCGCCCTACATCGAGACCTACGGCTCGGAAGAGCTGAAGAAGGCCTGGCTGCCGCCGATGGCCAAGGGCGAGATCATCGGCGGCATCTGCATGACCGAGCCCGGGACCGGCAGCGACCTGCAGGGCGTGAAGACGCGTGCGGTGCGCGACGGCAACGACTGGGTCATCACCGGTCAGAAGACCTTCATCACCAACGGCCAGAACGCCGACCTGTTCATCGTCGTCGCCAAGACCGATCCGTCGAAGGGCGCCAAGGGCACCAGCCTGATCCTGGTCGAGGCCGACCGGGCCGGCTTCAAGCGCGGCCGCAACCTGGAGAAGCTGGGTCTGAAGGCGCAGGACACGTCGGAACTGTTCTTCGAGGACGTGCGGGTGCCGGTCAGCAACATCCTGGGCGAAGAGAACCAGGGCTTCCGCTACCTGATGGAGCAGCTGCCGCGCGAGCGCCTGCTGTCCGCCATCCGCGCCGTCGCCTCGGCCGAGGTCGCGATCGAGTGGACGGTGAAGTACACCAAGGAGCGCGAGGCGTTCGGGCAGAAGATCTTCGAATTCCAGAACACCAAGTTCAAGCTGGCCGAGTGCCACGCCCAGGCGCAGATGGGGCGCGTCTACGTCGACAACTGCATCGAGCTGCTGCGCGAGGGCAAGCTCGACCTGGAAGCCGCGGCGATCGCCAAGCTCTGGTGCTCGGAGATGCAGGGCAGGGTGCTCGACGAGTGCCTGCAGCTGCACGGCGGCTACGGCTACATGTGGGAGTATCCGATCACCAAGGCCTATGCCGACGCGCGGATCAACCGGATCTACGCCGGCACCTCCGAGGTGATGAAGCTCATCATCTCGCGCTACCTCTAGCCGCCCGTCAACGGCACGTTCCGTGCAACCTCCCGGGGACGGGAGGGTGCCCACATGGCCGCGATCGTCACCAGCATGAACCCTCTGTACATCGCCGTCGTCGCCATGCTGGTGCAGCAGGCGTTCGCCTATATGAGCGGCCTGATCATGCCGGTCGCCGCGCCGGCGGTGGCGGCCGACCTCGGCATCAATCCGGCGCTGGTCGGCGTCTTCACCGGCTGCGTCTTCTTCGCCGGCATGTTCGCCCAGGTGTCGTGCGGCGCCTTCATCGTGCGGATCGGCGCCCTGCGCATGAGCCAGATCTCGCTCTGCATGATGGCGGCCGGCCTGCTGGCGATCACCTCGGGGCTGCTGCCGGTGATCGTCATCGCCGCCATGGTCATCGGCACGGGCTCGGCACCCTCCACCCCGGCCAGTTCGCAGATCCTGGCCCGCTACAGCCCGCCGCACCTGGCGCCGCTGATGTTCTCGATCAAGCAGACCGGCGTGCCGGTCGGCGCCATGCTCGCCGGGCTCATCGTGCCGATCTCCGTGGCCTATTTCGGCTGGCGCGGCGCCTTCGTCATCGGGGCGCTGATGTGCCTGACGCTGGCCGTCGTGCTGCAGCCGATGCGCGCCGAGTTCGACCAGGATCGCAATCCGAACCAGCGCTGGTCGCCCGCGACGGTCATCGACACGCTGCGCACCGTGCTGCGCCGGCGCGACCTGCGGGTCATGGCCATCGCCGCCTTCGCCTTCGTCGGGCTGCAGGCGGTCTTTGCCTCCTTCTTCGTCATCTACATGACGGGCGGCCTGCACTACGACCTGGAAACCGCCGGCTTCGCCTTCGCCATCGCCCAGGCGGTCGCGATTCCCGCACGCATCTTCTGGGGCTGGATGGGCAGCCGCTTCGTGTCGCCGCGGACCATGCTGGGCTGCCTCGGGCTCGGCATGGCGGCGGCATCGGTCGGCATGGGCCTGAGCGGCCCGACATGGCCTATCGCAGCCATCGTGCTGATGGCCTGCGCCTACAGTGCGACGGCGGTCAGCTGGCACGGCGTGCTGCTGGCCGAGGTGGCCAAGATCTCGCCCGACGGCCGGGTCAGCGCCATGACCGGCGGCGTGCTCTCCTTCGGCAGCGCCGGCATGATGTCGTTCCCGCTGGTCTTCAGCGCGATCCTCGGCGTCACCGACGTCTATGCCTTCGGCTTCTTGCTGGCCGCGGTGCCGGCGGTGGTCGCGTCCGTCCTGCTGTTCCGGCGCGACCCGCCCCATCTGCCGTCGGAAGCCGGCAACCCGCTCACCGATCCTGGAGCACGGTGAAGATGCCGGCGGCGACGACGATGACCGAGCCGACGACGACATAGGGGCCGGGCAGGTCGCCGAAGAGCAGGTAGCCGATCGCCGCCGCCCAGATCAGCTCGACATAGGTGAAGGGCGCCAGGACCGAGGCGGGGGCGGTCGAGAACGCCTCGATCATCAGATAGTGGCCGACGGCGGCGAGCAGACCGAGTGCCGCCATCATCAACCAGAGGTCGACACTCGGCGCCTGCCAGACGAAGGGCAGGACCGCACCCGTGCCGATCAGTCCGACGAGGTTGGAATAGAACACGATCGTCAGGCTGCTGTCGGTGCGGCCGAGGATGCGGGTCATCACCTGGAACAGGGCGAAGACGATCGCGGTGATCAGCGGCAGGACGAGTGCCCAATGCGCCTCGCCGAACCCCGGCCGCACGATCACCAGCACGCCGATCATGCCGATGCCGACGGCGGTCCAGTTGCGCCAGTCCACCCGCTCGCCGAGCCAGAGCGCGGAGAAGGCGACGATGAAGAGCGGCGCCGAGAAGGCCACCGCCACCGCGTCGGCCAGCGGCAGGTAGTAGAGCGCCGTCAGGAAGCAGATGTTGGCCGGCAGCTGCAGGAAGCCGCGCGCCAGCTGCAGGCGCAGGTTGCCCGTCCGGATCAGGCTGCGGAAGGGCGTGCCGACGAAGATCGGCGCCAGGGCCACGAAGAGGAAGAAGAAGCGGGCCCACGCCACCTGCATGACCGGCATCGCCGCCGTCAGCACCTTGGCGATCGTGTCCATCGCCGTCAGGCACGCCATCGCCACGATCAGCAGCAGGATCGCGCGCCGGACGGCCGCGGGGCCGTCGCGCCGCGCCACGAAACGGGCGAGCGTCACCTCCGGGGGCTCCTGTTCTCCGGTGGACGGCGACGCTACCCTGTGGCGATTGCCTGCGAAAGCGGCATTCAAACACCTGGCGCACGAGAGACTGGAGGAGCGGCATGTCGCGTTTCGGAGCCGAGGTCGTTCTGGACCGGCCGGCCTTCATCCACGAAACGGCGCTGGTCTTCGGCCGGGTGCGCATCGGCGAGGATGCGAGCCTGTGGCCCTATGCGGTGATCCGCGCCGAGTCGGATTTCGTCGAGATCGGCCGCGGCACCAACATCCAGGACCATGCCATGGTCCACATCGGCGGTGCGCACCCGACGCGCATCGGCGACTGGTGCTCGATCACCCACAAGGTCTGCATCCACGGCGCCACGATCGGCGACAACTGCCTGATCGGCATCGGCGCCACGATCATGGACGGCGCGGTGATCGGCGCGAACTCCATCGTCGCCGGGCATTCGATCGTCACCGAGGGCACGGTCGTGCCGCCGGGCTCGATCGTCGCCGGCGTGCCGGCGAAGGTGATCGCGCAGCGCGACGGCTTCGAGAAGACGCGGCGCAATGCGCTGCTCTATCTGTGGAACGCGCGCGCCTATGCCGAAGGCCGCCACCGTGCGTGGGACGATCCGGCGTGCAACGACTTCGTCGCGGTTGAGATGGAGAAGGCGCGGGGGATGCGGGGATAGGTTTTTATGGGGTTTTATGGGGGTGCCGCTCGCCCGTGTGAAACATTGTGGAACATGTTTGACCGAACGTTTCACGCCGGCCGGAGCGGCAGCATAGGGATTTGTGGTGTTTTATAGGGGTGAGCCGCTGTGGGCGCGCAGGTGGTGCAACCGGTGCGGCGGCGACGTTCCCTATCGATTGACCATGTGCAACAGCTGGCCGGCGTGCGGCTGAAGAAGTGTATCGGTATAAATTCCTTTTGTCCATCGCCACGCCAGTGTGCGCGGTGCCACTTTCACTGTCATTGCCGGGCTCGACCCGGCAACCCAGGGAAGCGCACAGGCTGGGAGTGGATCCCCGGGTCTCCGCTTCGCTGCGCCCGGGGATGACAGTGATAGGCGCCACGTACGTCCCCCTCTCGGGTAGGGGCCGCGTACGTCCCCCTCTTGGACAGGCGCCGCCCGTCGTCCCCCTCTTGCCGCGGGCGGGTAAAGTCCGTTCAAATCGCGGTCACGAAGCCGCAGGGCACGACGAGAGGGAACGCGGGACATGACGCAGCGCTGGAAGCACAGGCCGGAAGGGTCGAACTGGGGCGATTTCGGGCCGGACGACGAACTCGGCCGGCTGAACCTGCTGACGCCCGAGCGCGTCATGCGGGCGAAGGAGGAGATCGTGGAGGGGCGGACCTTCTGCCTCAGCCTGCCGCTCGACTATCCGGGCGGCAACGTGCTGAACCCGCGCCGTACGCCGCCGGTGCTGCAGCCGACGACGTCGCCGGAGAACGGCCTCGCCCGCTACAACTTCCCGATGCGGATGGAAGACCCGCGCTATCTCGACGTCGGCTGCGACGACCGGGTGCTGATGACGCTGCAATATTCGACGCAGTGGGACGCCTTCTGCCACATGGGGCAGCTGTTCGACGCCGACGGCGACGGGGTCGAGGAGATCCGCTACTACAACGGCTGGCAGGGCGGCACGGACATCGTCGGTCCTGTCGACTACGACCAGAAGACCGGCAAGGCGATCCCGCGCGAGGACGTGATGGGCGCGCGCCGGCTGGGCATCGAGAAGTTCGCCGAGAAGGGCATCGTCGGCCGCGGCGTCATGGTGAACCTGGCGTCGCATTTCGGCCGCGAGCGCAAGATCGTGACCTACGACGACTTCATGCGCGTGCTGGACACCGACAAGGTGGTGGTGGAAGAGGGCGACATGCTCTGCCTCTACACCGGCTTCGCCGACGTCATCATGGAGATGAACAAGAAGCCCGACGGGCCGACGCTGGCGCGTTCCTGCCCGGCGCTCGACGGCCGCGACCCGAAGCTGCTGCAGTGGATCACCGACAGCGGCATCGCGACCCTGTTCGCCGACAATTACGCCGTCGAGCAGATGCCGGCGCGGCCGGGCGAGGGCGACACCTATGCCGCCCTGCCGCTGCACAATCACTGCCTGTTCAAGATCGGCGTGCCGCTGGGCGAGATGTGGTGGTTCGGCGAGCTGGCGCCGTGGCTGAAGGCGAACGGCCGCTCGCGCTTCTTCATGACGGGTCAGCCGCTTCGCCTGCCGGGCGCTGTGGGTTCGCCCGGCAACGCCGTTGCGGTGGTGTAGCGGCCGGTGATCGACAAGCGGGTGGACAGTGCCGACGCCGCGATCGACGGCGTCGGCGACGGCGCGACCGTCATGATCAGCGGCTTCCAGAGTGCCGGCACGCCGAACGCGCTGTTGGAGGCGCTGCTGGCGAAGAACCTGCGCGGGCTGACCCTGGTGGTGAACGGCGTCGGCCATCACGGCACGCGGGTCGCCACCCTGTTCGAGCGGGGCTGCGTCGCCAAGGTGATCTGCAGTTCGGCGCGTGCCGGATCCGGGCGGCCCGGGCCGTTCGAGGAGCAGTGGAAGCGCGGCGAGGTCGAACTCGAACTCGTGCCGCAGGGGACGCTCGCCGAGCGCATCCGGGCGGGTGCGGCGGGGATCGCCGGCTTCTACACGCCGGTCGCGGTCGGTACCAAGCTGGCGGAGGGCAAGGAGGTCCGGTCGTTCGAGGGCAAGGAGTATGTCCTGGAGCGCGCCCTGTCCGCCGACCTGTCGATCCTGCGGGCCGACAAGGCCGACCGGTGGGGCAACCTCACCTATCACGCGGGCCAGCGGAACTTCGGCACGGTGATGGCGATGGCAGGCCGCGTCACCGCGGTGGAGGTCAACGAGATCGTCGACGGCCCGCTCGACCCGGAGCGGGTGGTCACGCCGGGGATCTTCGTGAAACGGGTCGTCGCCTTGCCGGATCTGCGCCGATGAAGGGCAACATGCAACCGCTCGACCGGAACCAGATGGCGTGGCGCTGCGCGCAGGACGTGGCCGACGGCGCCTATGTCAATCTGGGCATCGGCATCCCGACGCTCGTCGGCAACTTCATCCCCGGCGGTCGCGAGGTGATGCTGCAGTCCGAGAACGGGCTGCTGGGCATCGGCCCGGCCGCCACGGGCAACGGCATCGACCCGGACATGGTCGACGCCGGCGGGCAGAAGATCACGCTGCTGCCGGGTGCCTCGATCTTCGACTCCGCACTGGCCTTCACGATGATGCGCGGCGGGCACATCGACCTGACCGTGCTCGGCGGCTTCCAGGTGTCGGCGCGCGGCGACCTCGCCAACTGGGACGCGATGATGGAGGGGCGGGGCCCGCTGGTCGGCGGCGCCATGGACCTCGCCGCCGGTGCCAAGTCGGTCTGGGTCATCATGGAGCACGTGACGCGCGAGGGCGGCGCGCGGCTGGTGCGCGACTGCACCTATCCGCTGACGGCGAAGGGCGTGGTCAGCCGCGTCTACACCAGCATGGCCGTCGTCGACGTGACGCCGGACGGGTTTCTGGTGCGCGAGATGATCGAGGGAATGACCGAGGCGGACATGCGTCGCACGAGCGACGCGCCGCTGTCCTTCGCGCCCGATTGCGGCGTTCTGCGGACGCCCGCCTTCGGATAGGGTCGGCCCGAGGAACTTTCTCCGCGCCGATTGATTTGCCCACCGAACGACCCAACCATCGTTCGGTGTCCACTTCAATCGGAGAGACAGCATGAAGACGAAGCGCAGCTGGCGGAAGCCGACGGTCGAGATCGTCCGGGTCGGAACCGAGATCAACGCGTACGCCTGCGCCGATCTCGGCTGAACGGCGGCGGGAAGCGTCCCTTGCTGCATGTTCTGATCGTCGGATCGGCGGCCGGCGGAGGCTTTCCGCAGTGGAACTCCAACGGACCGGGTTGCCGGCGTGCCCGCGCCGGCGACCCGGCCGTCAAACCCCGAACCCAGTCGTCCATCGCCGTTTCGGCGGACGGCGAGCGATGGGTGCTCTTCAACGCCTCGCCGGACCTGCGAGCGCAGATCGACGCCAACCCGCAGCTTCATCCGCGCGGCGGCATCCGGTCGTCGCCGATCGCCGCGGTGGTGGTGACCAACGCCGATGTCGACCATATCGCGGGCCTGCTGACGCTGCGCGAGGGCGCGGCGTTCGCGCTCTACGGGATGCGCCAAGTTCAGGCGACCCTGGCGGCCAATCCGATCTTCAACGTCCTCGCGGCGGGGCTCGTGCCGCGGCGGAGCCTGGATGTCGGATCTCAGGTGCGTCTCGCGGATGCCGCGGGTGCCGAGCTCGGGATCGAGATCGAGGCGTTCGCCGTCCCCGGCAAGGTGCCGCTCTACCTCGAGGGCAGGGAAGAGGACCTCGTCATCGGCGAGGCGACCGGCGACGTCGTCGGTCTCTCGGTGCGGAGCGTCTCGGCGCCGGAGAGCCGCTTTCTCTACATCCCCGGATGCGCGGCATTGCCGGCGGATCTGCGCGCGCGGATCGAAGGCGCGCCGCTGCTGCTGTTCGACGGATCCTTCTGGCGCGACGACGAGATGGAGCGCGCCGGGGCGGGAACCAAGACGGCGGCCCGCATGGGGCATCTCGCGATGGACGGACCGGCGGGGTCGATCGCCGCGTTGCGGAGCGTCGATGTTCGGCGCCGCGTCTTCGTCCACATCAACAACACCAACCCGGTCCTGATCGACGATTCGCCCGAGCGTGCCGCGGTCGAGGCCGCCGACTGGGAGGTCGCGGAGGACGGCATGGAGATCCTGCTGTGAGCAGCGCGGCGATGAGCCCCGACGAGTTGGAAGCGGCACTGCGCGCGATCGGCGCCGAGCGCTATCACGACAAGCATCCCTTCCACCGGTCGCTGCACGGCGGCGAACTGGATTTCGGCCAGGTGCAGGCCTGGGCGCTCAACCGCTACTGCTATCAGGCGGCGATCCCGGCCAAGGATGCGTCGCTGCTGGCGCGCCTGCCGACGCCGGAACTGCGGCGCGAATGGCGTTCGCGGCTGGAGGATCACGACGGCACGGCGGACGATCCCGGCGGCATCGCGCGCTGGCTGGCGCTGTGCGAGGGGCTGGGGCTCGATCGCGACTATGTGGTGTCGATGCGGGGTGCGCTGCCGGGCACGCGGTTCGCGGTGGAAGCCTATGTGCGCTGGGTGCGCGAGCGGTCGGTGCTGGAGGCGGTGGCCTCGTCGCTGACCGAGATGTTCTCGCCGGCGATCATCGCCGAGCGCGTCGCCGGCATGCTGCGGCACTACCCGTTCGTCGACGAGGCGAAGCTGGGCTATTTCCTCAAGCGACCGCCGCAGGCGGGCCGGGATTCGGCGTTCGCGCTCGACTATGTGAAGCGGGAGGCGCGGACGCCTGAGGCGCAGGCGGCCGTCCTCGATTCGCTGCGCTTCAAGTGCGACGTGCTCTGGTCGCAGCTCGACGCGCTCCGCTACGCCTATGTGACGCCGGGCGACATACCGCCCGGTGCGTTCCGGCCGGAATGACGGCGGCCGGTGACATCGGCGCAGATGCGGTTCCGCGGTTTCCGCGCGGCGTGCGGCTGCGGTTCGACCGGGCGCGCGAGCGCTGGCTGGTGCTGGCGCCGGAGACCGTCCTGACGCCGGACGAGACGGCGGTCGAAATATTGCGTCTGGTCGACGGCGGCCGCAGCGTCGCCGCGATCGCCGCGGCACTGGCCGAAGCCTTCGACGCGCCGGTGGAGGAGATCCGGGCGGACGTGGCGGACCTCGTCGCCGACCTTGTGCGACAAGGATACCTGGAGACATGAGTGCTAGCGCGGTTATCGAGCAGCAGCAGCCGACGAGCGTCGGGCGGCCGATAGCGCTGCTCGCGGAACTGACGCATCGCTGTCCGCTGCGCTGCCCCTACTGCTCGAACCCGCTGGAACTGGCGCGGGCGTCGGCGGAACTGGCGACCGAGGAGTGGCGGCGGGTGTTCGCCGAGGCCGTAGCGCTCGGCGTGCTGCAGGTGCATCTGTCGGGCGGCGAGCCGGCGGCGCGCAGGGACCTGGAGGTGCTGGTCGAGGCGGCCGAGACGGCGGGGCTCTACACGAACCTCATCACCTCCGGCCTGCTGCTCGACCGGGGCCGGGTCGCCGGGCTGGCGGCTGCCGGGCTGCAGCACGTGCAGCTGAGCCTGCAGGGGACGCGGCCGGAGGAGGCGGAAGAGGTGGCGGGCCTGCGCGGCAGCCATGCGATGAAGATGGCGTTCGCGGGCCACGTGCACGACGAGGGGCTGCCGCTGACCGTCAACGCCGTGGTGCACCGGCGCAACCTGGACCGGCTGGACGAAATCGTCGCGATGGCGCTGGAACTCGGCGCGCGGCGGCTGGAGATCGCGCATGTGCAGTATCACGGCTGGGCGGCGGTGAACCGGGCGGCGCTGCTGCCGGATCGTGCGCAGGTCGCCGCCGCCGATGCGACGGTCGCGGCGGCGCGGGCGCAGCTGTCGGGCCGGCTGGCGATCGACTATGTGCCGCCGGACCAGTATGCGGTGCGGCCGAAGGCCTGCATGAACGGTTGGGGCCGGCAGTTCCTGGTGCTGACGCCGACGGGACGAGCGCTGCCGTGCCATGCGGCGGAGTCGCTGCCGGGGCTCGATTTCCCGTCGGTGCGCGACGGGTCGCTGGAGGACATCTGGTACCGCTCGGACGCCTTCATGCGCTATCGCGGCACCGGCTGGATGCCGGAGCCGTGCCGGAGCTGCGACCGGCGCGAGATCGACTGGGGCGGCTGCCGCTGCCAGGCGTTCGCGCTGACGGGCGACGCCGAGGCGACCGACCCGACCTGTGCACTGTCGCCGCATCGTGGGGTGCTGGAGGGGGCGGGGGAAGGCGACGACGCTGCCGCCTTCGTGCACCGGGCGATGGGGCGGCGCGCGGGGCGGTAGGGCGGGGCGGTAGGGCGGGGCGATAACTGCTCTAAATCAGTCGCTTCGGCCTTTTTTCTGAGGCCTTCGTTCAACTCCGTCATTGCGAGCGAAGGCGAAGCAACCCAGGGGAGGCGCTCGGGCTGTGGCCCTGGGTTGCTTCGTCGCTACGCTCCTCGCAATGACGGTGGAGGTGGCTGCGCGCCTCGCAATGACGGCGAAACGCGGTAGCGGATCACGGATAGGCGATGCCCATGGTCTCGGCGATCAGGGCGGGGCGGTCCTGGCCTTCGATCTCGATGACGCTGTCCGTCGTCATGCGGTAGCCGCCGTCCTTCGTCTCCTCGACCGACTTCAGCGTCTGGCGCAGGCGTACGCGCGAGCCGGCGGGGACCATGTTGGTGAAACGGACCTTGTTCGAGCCGTAGTTGATGCCGCGCGAGCGCTTGATCTCGTGCGTCGTCAGGCCGGCGATCAGCGACAGGGTCAGGTAGCCGTGCGCGATGGTGTTCTTCGTCGGCAGTTCGCGCTTGGCGCGTTCCACGTCGACGTGGATCCACTGGAAGTCGCCGGTCGCCTCGGCGAACTTGTTTATGCGCTCCTGCGAGACGGTGACCCAGTCGCTGACGCCGAGCTCCTTGCCGACATAGTCCTTCAGATCCTTGGGCTCGATGACGAGCATGGGGCTCTCCCTTTTCGTAATGGCGGGGTTTCGATGGCGCGCATTGTACGGACAGCCGCGCCAAAGAAAACGCCCCGCCGACGATGCCGGCGGGGCGTTCCGGGGACGTCGAAACGGTCAGGCGGCGCCGTAGCCGAGGACCGCCTTCACCTCGAGGAACTCCTCCAGGCCGAACTCGCCGCGTTCGCGGCCGTTGCCGGACTGCTTGTAGCCGCCGAAGGGCGAGGCGGGGTCGCCGGCCGGGTAGTTGATGTGCACGTTGCCGGCACGCATCCGGGCCGCGACCTTGCGGGCATGGTCGATGCTGCCCGACTGCACGTAGGCGGCGAGGCCGTAGACCGTGTCGTTGGCGAGCTCGATGGCCTGCTCCTCGCTCTCGTAGCCGAGGATCGCGATGACCGGGCCGAAGATCTCCTCGCGCGCGATCCGCATCTGCGGCTTCACGTTGGCGAAGACCGTCGGGCGGACATAGTAGCCGCGGTTCAGGCCCTCGGGACGGCCGGGGCCGCCGGTGACCAGTTCGGCGCCTTCGTCGATGCCGGCCTGGATCAGGTCCTGGATCTTGTCGTACTGGATCTGGCTGACGACCGGGCCGAGCTGGGTCTCCTCGGAACGCGGGTCGCCGACCTTCATGCCCTCGGCCGCCGACTTGGCGTACTGCTTCACCTCGTCCATGCGCTCCAACGGCACGAACATGCGCGTCGGCGCGTTGCAGGACTGGCCGCTGTTCAGGAAGCAGCCCATGACGCCCTTGGACACCGCCTTCTGGAAGTCGACGTCGGGCAGCAGGATGTTGGCCGACTTGCCGCCCAGCTCCTGGGTGACGCGCTTCACGGTGTTGGCGGCGGCCTTGGCGACGGCGATGCCGGCGCGGGTCGAGCCGGTGAAGGACATCATGTCGATGTCGGGATGGGCGGACATCGCCTCGCCGACCGTCGGGCCGTCGCCGTTGACGAGGTTGAAGACGCCCTTCGGCACGCCGGCCTCGTGGCAGACCTCGGCGAACAGCATCGCGTCGAACGGCGCGATCTCGGACGGCTTGAGGACGACGGTGCAGCCGGCGGCGAGGGCGGGGGCGACCTTCAGGACGACCTGATTGACCGGCCAGTTCCACGGCGTGATCAGGCCGCACACGCCGATCGGCTCCTTGGCGATCAGGGTATTGCCGCGGATCTCCTCGAACTTGTAGTGGTCGAGGACCGAGATCAGGGTCTTCAGGTGCTGCGGGCCGACGGCGGCCTGGGCGTTGCGGGCCAGGGTCGCGGGCGCGCCCATCTCACGCGAGATGGCCTCGGCGAACTCGCCGGCGCGGCGCTCGAACACCTCCAGGATGCGGCGCAGCAGCGCCTGGCGCTCGGCCGCGGAGGTAGCGGCGAAGGCCGGGAAGGCCCTGCGGGCGGCGGCGACGGCGCGGTCGACGTCCTTGGACGAGCCGAGGGAGATCTGGGCGTAGGCCTCCTCGGTCGACGGATCGATGACGTCGAGCACCTTCGGCTCGATCGGGTCGACCCAGGCGCCGTCGATGTAGAACTGGAGATCGTGCATGCGGCTCTCTCCCTCGCACTGCGATATGTTTGCAGGAATATAGCGCGTCGTGTCCCCGCGTGCCATGTGGCGCCTGCTGGCCGGTCGGCTGGCGGACGGAGCAGGATGCGCGGCGAGCTTATCCGGGGCCGGGCCGTCTGCGCCAGCCGTCTGCTGCGGCCGTCCCATCGATGGTGCCGGGACCGCGTTCGCGGCGTTTCCCGCGGCCGCGATTTAACGATATCGTGGCGCCACCGCCGGTCGTCGTCCGGCGCTGCGGCACCGCCCGCACACCCGGCTCTGATCGAGGAACAGGCATGCATCGCACCCCCGCGCATGGTTCGGCGCATTCACTGCGACGGGCGCTCGCCGCCGCCGCGGCGGCGCTGTTCCTGGCCGTAGCGGCGCCCGCGGGCGCCAAGCCGGCACCGGAAAGCTTCGCCGATCTCTCGGAAAAGGTCGTGCCGGCGGTCGTCAACATCTCCACCACGCAGACGCTGAAGCGCGAGGACCGGCCGGACATGCCGACCCCGGCGCCCGGGTCGCCGGAGGAACTGTTCAAGGACTTCTTCGACCGCCAGCGGCCGAACATCGCGCCGAAGCGCGCCATGTCCCTGGGGTCGGGCTTCATTGTCGGGCCCGAGGGCTACATCGTCACCAACCACCACGTCATCAAGGACGCGGACGAAATCGTCGTGCGCATGCACGACGACCGGCAGTTCGACGCCGAGATCATCGGCCGCGACACGAAGACGGACCTCGCCCTGCTGAAGGTGAAGTCCGACAAGCCGCTGCCCTTCCTGGAGATGGGCGACTCGGACACGCTGCGCGTCGGCGACTGGGTGATCGCCATCGGCAACCCGTTCGGCCTGGGCGGCACGGTGACCGCCGGCATCATCTCGGCCCGCCAGCGCGACATCAATTCCGGGCCCTACGACGACTTCATCCAGACCGACGCCTCGATCAACCGCGGCAATTCCGGCGGGCCGCTGGTCGGCCTGGACGGCAGGGTGGTGGGCATCGCCACCGCGATCTTCTCGCCGTCCGGCGGCAGCGTGGGCATCGGCTTCGCGGTGCCGTCGTCGCTGGCGGGGCCGGTCATCGAGCAGCTGCGCGAGTTCGGCGAGACGAAGCGCGGCTGGCTGGGCGTGCGCATCCAGACCGTGACCGACGAGATCGCAGACAGCCTGGGCCTGAAGGAGCAGCGCGGCGCACTGGTGGCCAGCATCACGCCGGGCGGGCCGGCCGAGAAGGCGGGGGTCCAGCCGGGCGACGTCATCCTGAGCTTCGACGGCAAGCGCGTCGACCGGATGCGCCGCCTGCCGCGGATCGTCGCCGAGAGCCGGATCGGCAAGGAGACGACCGTCGAAGTCTGGCGCAAGGGCAAGGAGATCAGCCTGCCGCTGACCGTGGGCGAACTGAAGGAGACGGAAGCGGCGGCGGCCGCCGCGGTCTCAGAGGAGACGCCGCAGGCTGAGAAGCAGGCGATCCCCGGCCTTGGCCTGTCGCTCTCGGTGATCACGCCGGCCCTGCGGAGCCAGTACTCGCTCGACGAGGACGTCGAGGGGCTCGTGGTCACAGCGGTCGACGACGGCGGCCCCGCCGACGAGAAGGGCGTGCAGGAGGGCGACGTCCTGGTCGAGGTGAATCAGGACGCCGTCGAAGACCCCGCGCAGGTGATCGAGAAGGTGGAGGCGAGCCGCAAGGACGGCCGGCGCTCGGTCCTGCTGCTGGTCGACCGTAAGGGCGACCTGCGCTTCATCGCGGTCGGAATCACGAAGAACTAGGCGGCGAACTCGTCGCGGCGGTAACCCTGGAGATAGAGCAGGGCGGTCAGGTCGGCGTGGTCGATGCGGAAGGGGGCCGCAGCCGCCACCGACGGCTTCGCCCGCCACGCCACGCCGAGTCCCGCGCGCAGCAGCATGGGCAGGTCGTTGGCGCCGTCGCCGACCGTCACCGCATCGTCGGTGGCGATGCCGAGGGCGGCGGACGTCTCGAGCAGCGCCTCGACCTTCGCCTCCTTGTCGAGGATGGGCTCGACGACCCGGCCGGTGAGGCGGCCGTCGACGATCTCGAAGTCGTTGGAGCGATCGGCATGGAAGCCGGCCATCGCGGCGACACGCGCCGTGAAGAAGCGGAAGCCGCCGGAGACGAGCACGGCATGCGCGCCGTGAGCGCGCATCGTCCGCACCAGCGTCTCGGCGCCCGGGTTCATCCTGACCTTCAGGAAGGTCCGGTCCAGCGCCTCGGCGGGGAGGTCTGCGAGCAGGGCGACGCGCTCGCGCAGCGCCGCCTTGAAGTCGATCTCGCCGTTCATCGCGCGCGCGGTGATCGGTGCGACGCGCTCCTTCACGCCGGCTTCCGCCGCGAGTTCGTCGAGCGTCTCGCTGTCGACGATGGTGGAATCCATGTCGGCGACGAGCAGGCGCTTGCGCCGGCCGGCGACCGGGACGACGGCGGCGTCGACGGGTGCGCCGGCGAGCGCCGCGCGGACGGCGTCGAGGGCGGCGAGAAGGGCGGCGTCGGCCGCCGCCCCGGCGACGGTAATTTCGCAGGCTTCGTCCGCAGCCAGCCAGGCGGGTTCCCCGGGGGACACGCCCACGGTGGCGAGGGCGTCGCGTGCTGCGGCGACCTGGACGGGGGCGAGCGCGGAGCCCGCCCCGGCGACGAGAACGAGGACATGGGTCATGCCGCCTTGTAGCCGCGACGCGGCCGAAGCCGCAAGCGGACGCGACGGAGCCGCCGCGGAACTGCCGGTGCTCGTGATTGCCGGTCCTACCGCGAGCGGCAAGTCGGCGCTGGCGCTGCGGGTCGCGGAGACGTTCGACGGGACGGTGATCAACGCCGACAGCATGCAGGTCTATGCCGGCCTGCCGATCGTGACGGCGCAGCCGTCGCCCGAGGACCAGGCGCGGGCACCGCACAGGCTCTACGGCTTCCGCGATCCGGCAGAGCCGTGCTCGGCGGCCGACTGGCGGGCCCTGGCGGTCGACGAGATCGCCGCCTGCCACGCGGCCGGACGGCTGCCGGTGGTGGTCGGCGGCACCGGACTGTACCTGCATGCGCTGCGCCACGGGCTCTCCCCGGTGCCGCCGGTGCCGGACGCGGTGCGGGCGGCGGCGCGGACCCTGCTCGCCGCGATCGGCAGTGCGGCGCTGCATGCGCGTCTGGCGGAACATGACCCGGCCGGCGCGGAACGGTTGCGGCCCTCGGATCCGCAGCGCGTCGTCAGGGCCTGGGAAGTTCTGGAGGCGACCGGACGGCCGCTGGCCGACTGGCAGGCGATGCCCGGGACGGTCGAGCCGGGCCGCCGCTTCCTGGAGCTGCTGCTGCTGCCGCCGCGCGAGACGCTGTACCCCGCATGCGACAGGCGGTTCGCGGCGATGCTCGCGGCCGGCGCGCTCACCGAGGTCGAGGCGCTGCTACGGCGCGGCCTGGACCCGGCGCTGCCGGCCATGAAGGCGGTCGGCGTGCCGGAACTGGCCGGGCTGCTGAGGGACGACCTCTCCATGACGGAGGCGACCGAGCGGGCGCAGCGGGCGACACGGCGCTATGCCAAGCGGCAGTTCACCTGGTTTCGGCACCGAATGCCCGGGGCGCGGCGTTTCGACGCGCAATTTTCGGAAAGTCTCGAACCGGAAATCTTCGCGATTATTCGTCGTTTCCTGTTGACCGGGCAAAACTGAGTCACTAGGTTGCGCGCTCCCTGGACCATGTCCGCTGCGGTGCGGCGGCAAATTGGTTCGCGACGGGTGGCAGAAGCCCGTCCGGGGCGCCATGTCCGGGCGAAGTCGAAGAGGAGCATATGATGTCCGAAGAACGTATGACCGGCGCGCAGATGGTGATCCGAGCACTGCTCGATCAGGGCGTCGATGCGGTATTCGGCTATCCGGGCGGTGCGGTACTTCCGATCTACGACGAGATCTTCAAGCAGAACCAGCTCCGCCATTTCCTCGTCCGGCACGAACAGGGCGCGGTGCATTCCGCCGAGGGCTATGCGCGCTCCACCGGCAAGGTGGGCGTGGTGCTGGTGACGTCCGGGCCGGGCGCCACGAACGCCGTCACCGGGCTGACGGACGCGCTGATGGACAGCATCCCGATCATCTGCCTCACCGGGCAGGTGCCGACGCATCTGATCGGCAACGATGCCTTCCAGGAGGCCGACACGACCGGCATCACCCGGCCGTGCACCAAGCACAACTATCTGATCAAAAGCGCGGACGATGTCGGCCGGATCATGCACGAGGCCTTCTACGTGGCGCGCAGCGGCCGTCCGGGCCCCGTGGTGATCGACATCCCGAAGGACGTGCAGTTCAACACCGGCACCTATGTCGGTCCGGACCAGGTGCGGCACCGCAGCTATCGCCCCCAGGTCGAGCCGTCCGACGGCACGATCGAGCGCGCCGTCGAGATGATGGCCGAGGCGAAGCGGCCGATCTTCTACGTCGGCGGCGGCGTCATCAATTCGGGGCCGCGAGCATCCGAGGCGCTGACCCGGCTGGTGCGCGCGACCGGCTTCCCCTGCACGCAGACGCTGATGGGCCTCGGCGCGTTCCCGGCGTCCGACCCGCAGTCGGTGGGCATGCTCGGCATGCACGGCATGTACGAGGCGAACCTCGCGATGCACCACTGCGACCTGCTGATCAACATCGGCGCGCGCTTCGACGACCGGGTGACGGGGCGGCTGGACGCCTTCGCGCCGAACAGCCGGAAGATCCACGTCGACATCGATCCGTCGTCGATCAACAAGAACGTCCGCGTCGACCTGGGCATCATCGGCGACGCCGGGACAGTGGTCGAGGCGATGCTGGCGCGCTGGAAGGAGACCAGGTCGGTGGCCGAGCAGAAGGCGCTGAAGACCTGGTGGCAGCAGATCGACGAATGGCGCGGCCGCGACTGCCTGCGCTACAAGCCGAGCGACACGATCATCAAGCCGCAATACGCCCTGGAGCGCCTGCACGCGCTGACCAAGGACCGCGAGCAGGTCTACATCACGACGGAGGTGGGCCAGCACCAGATGTGGGCCGCCCAGTTCCTGAAGTTCGAGAAGCCGAACCGGTGGATGACGTCGGGCGGCCTCGGGACCATGGGCTACGGCCTGCCGGCGGCGATCGGCGTGCAGGTGGCGCATCCCGACGCCCTGGTCGTCGACGTGGCCGGCGAGGCGTCGATCCTGATGAACATCCAGGAACTGTCGACCGCGGTGCAGTACAAGCTGCCGGTTAAGGTCTTCATCCTGAACAACCAGTGGATGGGCATGGTGCGGCAGTGGCAGGAGCTGCAGCACGGCAGCCGCTATTCCGAGAGCTATACCGCGTCGCTGCCCGACTTCATCAAGCTGGCCGAGGCCTTCGGACTGGTCGGGCTGCGGGCCGATCATCCGTCCCAGGTGGACGACGTCATCCGCGAGATGATCGAGACGGACAGGCCGGTCGTCGTCGACATGCGGGTCGACCAGACCGAGAACTGCTTCCCGATGATCCCCTCGGGCGCCGCCCACAACGAGATGCTGCTGAGCCTCGAAGACCGCATCGCGACGCCGACCTCGGAAGAGGGCATGGTCCTGGTCTGACCGCCTCCGCTCGTCGTCGCGGGCCGGAAACGGCGCGATCCAGTCCGGCGCAACGGCCCTGGATCGCTTCGTTGCTGCGCTCCGCACGATGACGGGCGGGAATAACCCGGGCAGGTCGCCCGCGCTCTGAACACCTCACGCCGCGAGGCACTTCCCGATGCTGCAAGAGCCCATCGAACGACACACAATCGCCGTGCTCGTGGAGAACGAACCCGGCGTCCTCGCCCGCGTGATCGGCCTGTTCTCGGGCCGCGGCTACAATATCGAGAGCCTGACGGTCGCCGAGGTCAACCCGTACGACCACCTGTCGCGCATCACCGTCGTCACCAGCGGCACGCGGATGATCATCGAGCAGATCAAGGCGCAGCTGTCGCGCCTGGTCCCGATCCGGTCGGTCGCGGATCTCACCGACGAGGGGCCGCGGGTCGAGCGCGAGCTGGCCCTGCTGAAGGTCTCCGGGCGCGGCGAAAGCCGTGTCGAGAGCCTCAGAATCGCCGACGTCTTCCGCGCCCGCGTCGTCGACAGCACCATCGAGTCCTTCGTCTTCGAAATGACGGGCTCGACGGAGAAGATCGACGCCTTTATCAAGCTCATGGAACCGCTCGGACTGGTCGACGTCGCCCGCACGGGTGTCGTCGCGATCTCGCGCGGAAAAGAAGGTCTGAAGCCGCCGCCGGTGCCCGCCACCGCCTGCCCCGAAAGGAAGAATTGAGATGCGCGTCTACTACGATCGCGATGCCGACCTGAACCTGATCAAGAACAAGAAGGTCGCCATCATCGGCTACGGCAGCCAGGGTCACGCCCACGCCAACAACCTGCGCGACAGCGGCGTCAAGGAAGTCGTCGTCGGTCTGCGCCCCGGCTCGGGCAGTGCGACGAAGGCCGAAGGCGCCGGCTTCAAGGTCATGGCGCCGGCCGAGGCGGCCAAGTGGGCCGACGTCGTCATGATGCTGACGCCGGACGAGGGGCACGCCGCGCTCTACGAGAGCGAGCTGAAGGACAATCTGCGCCCCGGCGCGGCGCTGGCGGTGGCGCACGGCCTGTCGATCCACTTCAACCTGATCGACCCGCGCAAGGACATCGACGTGTTCATGTGCGCGCCGAAGGGCCCGGGCCATCTGGTCCGCTCCGAGTACACGCGCGGCGCCGGCGTGCCGAGCCTGGTCGCGGTCCAGCAGGACTCGTCCGGCAACGCCATGGACCTGGCGCTGTCCTACGCCTGCGGCGTCGGCGCCGGCCGCTCGGCGATCATCGAGACGACCTTCAAGGAAGAGTGCGAGACCGACCTGTTCGGCGAGCAGGCCGTCCTGTGCGGCGGCCTCTCCGCCCTGATCCAGGCGGGCTACGAGACGCTGACCGAGGCGGGCTACGCGCCGGAGATGGCGTATTTCGAGTGCGTCCACGAGGTGAAGCTGATCGTCGACCTCATCTATGAGGGCGGCCTCGCGGCGATGCGGTACTCGGTTTCCAACACGGCCGAGTATGGCGACTACACGCGCGGCCCGCGCGTCGTCGACGCCGACACCAAGGCGCGGATGCAGACCATCCTCCGCGAGATCCAGACGGGCCAGTTCGCCCGCGAATGGATGCTGGAGAACCAGGTCGGCCAGCCCGGCTTCAAGGCGATGCGCCGCATGGGCGCCGAGCACGACCTGGAGAAGGTCGGCGAGCGCCTGCGCGGCATGATGCCGTGGATCGGCGCCAACAAGCTGGTCGACAAGTCGAAGAACTGAGATCGGTCGACGATCCGACGCGCGAATGCCCGGCCTCGTGCCGGGCATTTTCGTTTTGGGGACCCGCTATGGTGCCGGCGGCTTCCCGCGCGGCCGCTTCGGCGGCTTCGCCCGGTGCGCGGCCAGGGCGGCGCGGTAGGCCTCGGCGGCCCATCGGTCGAGTTCCTCGTCGTCGTCCAGCACCTCGCCCGGCGCCTCGTAGTAGGCGGCGACGGTCACGGTCCTGGACCTGCCCGGATAGCTGAAGGGCGCCGAGCCCGCCGCCTCGAAGGCCGGGCGGCTCCGTTCGTCCGTGCGCAGATAGAGCGAACCGCCGAAGACGAAGGCGAACTGCAGGCCGCCGACCTTCAGCGCGGCGCCGGAGAAGAAGCGGGCGACGCCGATCGGGCCGAGGCTGCGGATCCGGTCGGCGATCTCCAGCGCCAACTCCCGCGCCGAGGTCGGCGCCCTGTCCGGCAGGCCGGGCATCGGCGTGTCAGGTCAGGCCCTTGTTCGGGTTGATCAGGTATTTCGCACCGGTGGCCCGCTTACCGTAGGCGGCGACGTTCTCCGGCCGCAGCGCTTCGGCCAGCGATATCTCCGCGGAATACCGGCTCGCGAAGGTGGTCTTCAGGCCATCGACGACCCTGCGCCGCAGGCGTGCGCCGGTCTCGGGGCCCACCTTCTCCAGGAACCAGGGCAGCAGCCAGCCGCCGACGCTCCACGCCATGCCGGCGTTGCGCACGATCTCGACCGGACCGGTGTCGAGGCTGCCATAGACATAAACCTGCTTGCGGATGGGCGAGCCGTAGCGGCTGTACCCCGTCGCGTTGCGGCTCAACGCCGCCTCCATGCAATTGAGGATGGTGCCCGCGAGCCGGCCGCCGCCGATGGCGTCGAAGCCGATGGTGGCGCCCGTCTCGGCGAGGGCGTCCGTCAGATCGTCGGCGAAGGTGGGCGCCGTGCTGTCGCAGACCCAGCGCGCGCCGATGTCGCGCAGCAGCTGCGCCTGTTCGGCGCTGCGGACGATGTTGACCAGGGCGATGCCGTCTTCCAGGCAGATCCGCACCAGCATCTGTCCGAGATTCGAGGCGGCGGCGGTGTGGACGAGGGCGGTGTGGCCTTCGCGGCGCATCGTCTCGACCATGCCGAGCGCCGTCAGCGGATTGACGAAGCACGACGCTCCGTCGGCCGGCGACGTGCCGTCCGGCAGCACCAGGCAGTCGGCGGCGGCGATCTTCCGGTACTGCGTGTACATGGCGCCGCCGAACATCGCGACGGTCTTGCCGACCAGGGCCTGCGCCTCCGATCCGGCGGCGACCACCACGCCGGCGCCCTCGTTGCCGACCGGCATCGACTGGTCCAGCCGCCGCGCGAGCCCGGCGAGACGGTCGGCGGGCACCGTCGCGGTGAGCGTCGGCGCATCCGGGCTGCCGCCGGCGGCGATGGTCGCCATGTCCGCCGATCCCAGGAGCAGGCCGAGGTCGGACGGATTGATCGGCGACGCCTCGATCCGCACGACCACTTCGGCCGGCGCAGGCGGTGCGACCGTCACCCGTTGGAGCGAGAGTTCGAGCCGCCCGGTGGACGTCACCAGCGAGCGGAGTTCGAGACTCGATATCGCATCCGCATTTGCCATTGGCCTGCTCCCTGCTTCGTCGTTCTCGGCGTCGCGGGCGAGGATGGCAGGCCAGGGCCGGGGACGCCAGGAGGGTCCGCGGCCGACCCCGCGATCACGCGGCGCGGATGCCCGTCAGGAACTGGTCGACCACCTGCTTCAGCGAATCGGCCTCCTGGGCGAGCTGGCCGGACGCCGAGAGGACCTGGCTGGCGGCCGCCTGATTGTGGGTCACCGCCGCGCTGACCTCGCCGATGCTGCCGGTCACCTGTTCGGTGCTGCAGGCCGCTTCCTGAACGTTTCGCGCGATCTCGTTGGTCGCGACGCTCTGTTCCTCGATCGCGCCGGCGATGGCGACGGCGATGGTATTGACCTCGGCGATGGTGTTCTGAATGGCGGCGATCGCCGAGACCGTGCTGTCGGTCTCCGTCTGCATGGCGCCGATCTGGGTCGAGATCTGCTCGGTGGCGCGGGCGGTCTGGGTCGCCAGCGCCTTGACCTCCGAGGCGACGACGGCGAAGCCCTTGCCGGCCTCACCCGCGCGGGCCGCCTCGATGGTCGCATTGAGGGCGAGCAGATTGGTCTGGCTGGCGATGTCGGCGATCATCTTCACGACTTCGCCGATCTGCTGGGCTGCCTCCGCCAGGCTGCCGACGGTTCGGCTCGCGGTCGCGGCGTCGCGAACGGCCTGCCCGGCGACGTTCGAGGACTGGCTGACCTGACCGCCGATCTCGGCGATCGACGCGTGCAGTTCCTCGGTCGCGGCGGCGACCGTCTGGACGTTGGCCGACGCCTCGGTGGCCGCGGTCGCGACGGCGCTCGCCTGCTCGTCGGTGGTTCGGGCGAGCGACACCATCGACTCGGCCGTGGCTTCCAGTTCGACGGCGGCGGAACCGACGATCCGGAGCGCGCTTTCGACGCGGCCGTCGAAGCCGGCGATCAGCGTCTCGATCCGCTCCGCCCGTGCCTGGCGGGCAGCCTGTTCGGCGGCCTGCTCGGCTTGCAGACGACGCCGCTCGATTGCGTTGTCGCGGAAGACCTCGACCGCTTGCGCCATGGTGCCGATCTCGTTGCGCAGCTCCACCCCGGGGATGGCGACATCCAGGTCACCGGCCGCGAGCCTCTGCATGGTGCCGGTCATGCCGCGCAGGGCGGTGGTCAAGGCGCGGGCGATGACTGCGCTGAGCGCGATCGCGGCCACGACGATGAAAGCGCCGACCGCCAGCAGGGTGCTGCGTGCGCGGTCCTGGACGGTGGCGAGTTCGGCACGCGCCTCGTCGAAACTGCTGCGGGCGAAGGTGGCGGCCCGCTCCAGCTGCGGCTCGATCCCTTCGAAGATGCGGCTCAGCTCGGCGGTGGTGGCGACCATCGCCTCGGACGTCTCGGCGAAGGCATGGAAGCGCGTCTGATAGTCGTTCAGGAGCGCCGAGACTTCCGCGCGCATCGCCGTCGGCATGGTCGAGGCGGCGAGCAGCTGATCCAGTTCGGCCTTGCGCGCGTCGAGCTGATCCACATAGCGATGCTCGCCGCGCAGGATGAAATCCTTCTCGTGCCGGCGCATCATCAGCATGCGGTTGAGCATCGGGTCGCTGCCGATCTCGCCGAAGCGCTTTTCCACGGTGTGGACCGCGGCGCGCAGCGCGCCCTGGAGGCCGGATTTCTCATCGAGGCCGAGGCGCTGTGCCTCTTCCGCCAGCCGGGCGAAGGTGCGGGCATGTTCCTGCAGACCGGCCACCACATCCGCGATGTCGGCATCGATCGCGGCGGCGAGGGCCACGTCCTTCGCCTGCACGAGCGCCTCGCCGGCGCGCGCTGCGGCGGCTTCATAGGCGGCCGCGTACTGCATCGACCGGCGGAGCAGAAAGTCCTTCTCGCGGCGGCGCATCTGCAGGGCCTCGGTCTCGGCGGCGCCGACGAGGCGGTTCAGCTGGGTGGCTTGGGCGGCGGTGGTGACCGCGCTCTGCATCGCGAGGTCGCTGACCAGATAGACGCAGAGCAGTGCCAGCGTGGCGACGACGCCGACGCCGCCCAGAATCGCGATCTGAATGCGCAGGCCGAGGGACTTCAGTCTCATAGATGCTACCGCACTTGCGTGACAATGGCGGGATGCTCGCATCCGGGATTGAAGGCGCGCTTAACGGTTGCTGCGGTGCGAAGTGGAGGACGATCCCAAAATGTCCCGCTCGCGCGGTTTCGCCGCTCAGCCGTTGGCTTCGAGTACGGCGCCTGCGAGGTAGAGGGAGCCGCAGACGAGAATGCGGCAGGGGCCGCGATCGGCCGTGATCGCTGCGACGGCGTCTTCGGCCGAGGCGCAGGCGTGGGATTCGACGTTCACGGCCCGGGCGGCCGCGACGATCGCGGCGGGGGGCAGGGCTGCGTCCACGCCGGGAATCGGCACGGCGCGCACCGTCGTGGCGACGCGGCCCAACTGGGCGAGGAAGCCGCCGGCGTCCTTGGTGTCGAGCATGCCGACGACGGCGTGGGTCGGCATGTCGGTCCAGGCGGTGGCCGCGTACTGCGCGATCATCGCGCCGGCGGCGGGGTTGTGGCCGCCGTCGAGCCATAGTTCCCAGCCGGGCGGCAGCATCGCCACCAGGGGACCGGTGCGCAGCCGCTGCAGGCGCGCCGGCCAGCGGGCGTCGCGGATGCCTTGGGCCAGCGCGGCCTCTGTGATCCGGGGGACGGCGAGGTGCCGGATGCAGGCGACGGCCAGGGCGGCGTTGTCGACCTGATGCTCGCCGGCGAGGGCAGGGCGGGGCAGGGAGAGGCTGGTCGCGCCGTCCTTCCAGTCGAAGCCGTCGGCGGTCCGCGTGCAGTGCCATTCGACGCTGGCGCGATGGAGAGGTGCGCCGATCTCGGCCGCACGGCGCTCGATGGCGGCGAGCGCCTCCGGCTGCTGCAGGCCGACGACGGCCGGCACGCCCGGCTTGAGGATGCCGGCCTTCTCCCCGGCGATGGCGGTGAGCGTGTCGCCGAGATACTGGACGTGATCGATCGAGACCGGCGTGATCGCCGTGACGGCGGGCCGGGCGATCACGTTGGTCGCGTCGAGCCGGCCGCCGAGGCCGACCTCCAGGATGCAGAGGTCGGCGGGCGCCTGGGCGAAGGCGAGGAAGGCCGCGGCGGTGGTCACCTCGAAGAAGGTTATCGGGTCGTCGCCGTTGGCCCGTTCGCAGGCCTCCAGGACCTCGACCAGCGCGTCGTCGGACAGTTCGCGGCCGGCCACGCGGATGCGCTCGTTGAAGCGCACCAGATGCGGCGAGGTGTAGACGTGGGCGGCGAGGCCGGCCGCCTCGGCGATGGCGGCGAGGTAGGCGGTGACGGAGCCCTTGCCGTTGGTGCCGGCGACGTGGATCACCGGCGGCAGGCGCCGCTCGGGGTTGCCGAGCCGTTCGAGCAGGCGCTCCATGCGGCCGAGCGACAGGTCGATCAGCTTGGGATGGAGGCGCGTCAGCCGCGCCAGAACGGCGCCGCTGGCGCTCATTCCTACACCTCCACGCGGGTCGTCACTCCTGCTTCGCCGCCGCGTCGGCGCCCGCAGGAATCGATGGCGCCTGCACGTCCTCGTCAGGCAGGACTGTCGACAGTTCGTCGGCGATCGGGTCTTCCGCCTCGACACGGTGCATCAGCATGCCGAGGATGCGGCCGAGCGTCTCGCGCATCTCATGGCGATGGACGACCATGTCGAGCATGCCGTGCGCGAAAAGATACTCCGCGCGCTGGAACCCTTCGGGCAGGGTCTCGCGGATCGTCTCGCGGATGACCCGCTGGCCGGCGAAGCCGATCGCGGCCCCCGGCTCGGAGATCGCGATGTCGCCGAGCATGGCGAAGGAGGCGCTGACGCCGCCGGTCGTCGGATCGGTCATCACCACGATGTAGGGCAGCCCCGCCTCGCGCACCTCGGCCACGGCGACCGTGGTGCGCGGCATCTGCATCAGCGACAGGATGCCTTCCTGCATGCGCGCGCCGCCGGACGCCGGGATGGCGATGAGGGCCGCGCGCTTCTCCACCGCAAGCCGCGCCGCACGCAGGATGGCGTCGCCCACGGCGATGCCCATCGAGCCGCCCATGAACTCGAAGGCGAAGGCGGCGGCGACGGCCGGCATGCCGCCGATCGTGCCCTCCGCCACCAGCACCGCGTCCTGCAGGCCGGTCTTGCTCTGGGCGTCCTTCATCCGGTCGACATAGCGCTTCTGGTCGCGGAAGCGCAGCGGATCGGACTGGACGGGCGGCAGGTCGGCGAGGGTGTAGGCGCCGTCGTCGAACATCAGCGCCAGCCGCTCCTTGGCACCGAGGCGCATGTGGTGGCCGCAGTGGGTGCAGACCTTGTGCGCCTTCTCCAGATCGCGATGGAACAGCATCTGCGAGCAGTTCGGGCACTGCAGCCAGAGATTCTCCGGCGTGTCGCGGACAACGAGCTGGCGCAGCTTGGGCGGGACGAAGTTGGTCAGCCAGTTCATGCGGTCTTCTTCATCTGCGCTTCTTTACTCTCGGGCGCCGCGGACGCCGCTGGCGAGGTCGCGGACCAGGCCGAGGACGTCCTCGACGAGTTCCGGCTTGGCCTTGCCGTGCGGGTCGAGGTTCGCCGCGATGCGTCGGACGATCGCCGAGCCGACGACGGAGGCATCGGCGACGCGGGCCACGGCCGCAGCCTGATCCGGCCTATTGATGCCGAAGCCGACGGCCACCGGCAGGTCCGTGGCCCGCTTGAGGCGCTGCATGGCTTCGCCGACGGCGGAGGCATCGGCCTCGCGCGTGCCGGTGATGCCGGTGATCGAGACGTAGTAGATGAAGCCGCCGGCATGCTCCAGCACGTAGGGCAGGCGCGCATCGGGCGTCGTCGGCGCGATCAGGCGGATGAGGCGCAGGCCGGCGGCCTCGGCCGGGAGGCGCAGCTCGTCCTCCTCCTCGGGCGGCAGGTCGACGGTGATCAGGCCGTCGACGCCGGCTTCGGCCGCATCGCGCGCGAAGCGCTCGGCGCCGTGATTGTGGATGGGGTTGTAGTAGCCCATCAGGATGATCGGCGTTTCGCCGTCGGTCTCGCGGAAGGCGCGCACCATGTCGAGGGTGCGCTTCAGCGTCATGCCGCCCTTCAGCGCGCGCAGGCCGGCGGCCTGGATGGCGGGGCCGTCGGCGGCCGGATCGGTGAAGGGCACGCCCAGTTCGATGACGTCGGCACCGGCGCCGGGCAGTCCGCGCACCAGTTCGAGCGACGTGCCGTAGTCGGGGTCGCCGGCGCTGACATAGGTGACGAGGCCGCCGCGGCCTTCGGCGCGCAGGGCGGCGAAGCGGCGCTCGATGCGACCCTGGGAGGCTGCGGCGCTCACAGTTCCACTCCGAACGAGCGGGCGACGCTGAACACGTCCTTGTCGCCGCGGCCGCACAGGTTCATGACCAGCAGGTGATCCTTCGGCAGGGTCGGCGCCATGCGCATGACATGCGCCAGCGCGTGCGCCGGCTCGAGTGCCGGGAGGATGCCCTCCAGCTTCGCGCAGAGCTTGAACGCCTCGAGCGCGTCGTTGTCGGTCGCGGACACGTATTTCACGCGCCCGCTCTCGTGCAGCCAGGCATGCTCGGGCCCGATGCCCGGATAGTCCAGGCCGGCGGAGATGGAGTGCGCCTCGGCGATCTGGCCGTCACCGTCCTGCAGCAGGTAGGTGCGGTTGCCGTGCAGTACGCCGGCGCGCCCGCCGGCCAGCGACGCGGCGTGCCGGGGCGTGTCGACGCCGTCGCCGGCGGCCTCGACGCCGAAGATCTCTACCGAGGGATCGTCGAGGAAGGGGTGGAACAGACCGATGGCGTTCGAGCCGCCGCCGATGCAGGCGACCAGACTGTCGGGCAGGCGCCCTTCCGCCTCCGCCATCTGCCAGCGCACCTCGTCGCCGATCACGCACTGGAAGTCGCGGACCATCTCCGGATACGGATGCGGTCCGGCGGCGGTGCCGATGCAGTAGTAGGTGTTCTCGACGTTGGCGACCCAGTCGCGCAGCGCGTCGTTCATCGCGTCCTTGAGGGTGCGCGAGCCGGACTCGACCGCCTTCACCTCTGCGCCCAGGAGACGCATGCGGAACACGTTCGGCGCCTGCCGCTCGACGTCGACGGCGCCCATGTAGATGACGCAGGGCAGGCCGAAGAGGGCGCAGACGGTGGCGGTGGCGACGCCGTGCTGGCCGGCGCCGGTCTCGGCGATGATCCGCGGCTTGCCCATGCGCCGGGCCAGCAGGATCTGGCCGAGCACGTTGTTGATCTTGTGCGCGCCGGTGTGGTTCAGCTCATCGCGCTTGAAGTAGACCTTGGCACCGCCGAGGTGCTCGGTCAGGCGCTGCGCGTAGTAGAGCGGGCTCGGCCGGCCGACATAGTGCTTCAGATAGTAGTCGAGCTCGGCCCGGAACGTCGGGTCGGCCTGGGCGGCGCGATAGGCCTGCTCGACCTCCAGGACCAGCGGCATCAGCGTCTCGGCGACGTAGCGACCGCCGAAAATGCCGAAATGGCCGCGCTCGTCGGGACCGGCACGGTAGGTATTGGGCTCGGGACTCATGGCGCGGGCCTTGGCTTGCGTGGTGGCGGAAGATAGCCCTGCGGCCCGGCCATTCCAACCGGGAAAGGTCCCGGTTCGCCTACCTGTATGGATCCGCCGCGTCGCGCAGGCCGTCGCCGAGGAAGTTGAAGGCGAGGACCGTGATGATGACCGGCACGGTGGGCAGCAGCAGCCAGGGATAGAGGACGACGGCGTTGATGTTCTGCGCCTCGGTGAGCAGGACGCCCCAGCTGGTGATCGGCGGGCGCAGGCCGAGGCCGAGGAAGGACAGGGCCGTCTCGCCCAGTATCATGCCGGGGATCGAGAGGGTCGCCGACGCGATCAAGTGGCTGGCGAAGCTGGGCAGCATGTGGCGGCCGATGACGCGCGCCGGGCTGGCGCCCATCAGCGTCGCCGCCATCGTGAAATCCTCCTCGCGCAGTGCCAGGAATTTCGAGCGCACGGCACGCGCCAGACCCGTCCAGTCGAGCAGCCCGAGGATGATCGTGATGCCGAAATAGATGAGGATCGGGCTCCATGTCACTGGCAACGCTGCGGAAAGCGCCATCCAGAGCGGCAGTTCCGGGAAGGACCGGATCACCTCGATCGACCGCTGGGTCAGGCTGTCGACCCAGCCGCCGTAATAGCCGGCGAGCCCGCCGATGACGATGCCGAGCGCGAACGAGATGGTGATGCCGATCAGCCCGACGGTCAGCGAGATCCGGGTGCCGTAGATGATCCGCGAAAGCATGTCGCGGCCCAGGCGGTCGGTGCCGAGGAGGAACAGCGTGCCGTTCTCCGCCGGGCAGAAGAGGTGGAAGCGGGAGGGTATGACGCCCCAGAAGAAGTAGGGATCGCCGCTGCAGAAGAAGCGGATCGGCTGGACGCTGCTCTCGTCCTCGACATAGACGCGCTGCATGGTCGTCATGTCGAGGGTGCTGCGGTAGCCGTAGACGAACGGACCCACGAAGCTGCCCTCGTGGAACAGGTGCACCTGCTGCGGCGGGGCGTAGATATGATCGATGTCGCGGCTCTCCTGGTTGTACGGCGCGAGAACTTCCGTGACCAGGATCGAACCGTAGAGCAGCAGAAGGACGATGCCGGAGAAGACCGCGAGCTTGTGGCGTCGCAGCTTCCACCACATCAGCTGCCACTGGGTGGCGTGGTAGTAGCGCTCCTGCTCCGGCGTCAGCTTCTCGACGGAATACGGATCGAACGGCGCGTCCGATACGAAGTGGGGCAGGCGATCGACGGGTTCGGTGGCCATGCTAGCGCTCCGCCGAGCCGCCGAGGCGGATGCGTGGGTCGAGCATCGCCAGGGCCAGGTCGGACAGCAGCACGCCGACCACGGTCAGCATCGCCAGGAACATCAGGAAGGATCCGGCCAGATACATGTCCTGGCTGCGCAGCGCCGACAGCAGCATCGGCCCGGTCGTGGGCAGCGACAGCACGACCGAGACGATCGCCGCGCCCGAGATGACCTGGGGGAGCAGGTTGCCGATGTCGGCGATGAACGGGTTGAGCGCCATGCGCAGCGGGTACTTCACCAGCGCGCGGAAGGGCGGCAGGCCCTTGGCCTTCGCCGTGGCGACATACTGCTTGTGCAGTTCGTCCAGCAGGTTGGCGCGCAGGCGCCGGATCATGGCGGCCGTGCCCGACGTGCCGATGACGATCACCGGGATCCAGAGATGACCGAGGATCGACCCGAACTTCGCCATGCTCATCGGCTGGCCGATATACTGCTCGTCCATCAGGCCGCCGATCGACGCGCCGAACCAGACGTTGCCGAGATAGAGCAGGACGAGCGCCAGCAGGAAGTTCGGCGTCGCCAAGCCCAGGAAGCCAAGGAAGGTGAGGCCGTGGTCGGTCCAGCTGTACTGGTGCGTAGCCGAGTAGACGCCGATGGGGAACGACACGGCCCAGGTGAAGAGGATGGTCGAGAAGGAGACGACGAAGGTGAGGAACAGGCGCTCGCCGACGACGTCCGCCACGGGCAGGTTGTACTCGAAGGAATAGCCGAGGTCGCCGTGCAGGAGGCCCCAGACCCAGACGAGATACTGTTCGTGCATCGGCCGGTCGAGGCCGTACTGGGCGCGCAGGAACTCGATCTTGCCCTGGTCGACGGCTTCGCCGCGGGCCTGCATCTCGGCGATCTGCGTCGAGAGATAGTCGCCCGGCGGCAGCTGGATGATGATGAAGACAATGATGCTGATCGCGATCAGCGTCGGAATCATGATCAGCAGGCGGCGGGCGATGTAGGTGACCATCGTGTGCGGCTCAGCGGTCGCGCGAGCCGGTCAGCCAGAACGTATCCGGCCGATAGATGCCGAAATGCGCACCGGGATCCCAATTCCAGAAGCCCTTCTCGGGCACGTTCTTCAGGCGGTTGGAGACGACGATCGGCTGCAGAATGCCGCTGACGATGCCGATGTTGAACACCTGATCCGCGTGGATCTCCAGCATCCGGCGCCAGATCTTCTCCTTCTCCGCCATCGAGCCGGCGTTGCGCCATGACTTGTAGAGGTCCATCAGTTCGCGCGCCTGGGGCATGTCGATCGGCTCGCCGGCATTGCCGGCCGCCTCGTGATGCTGGCCCCATTTCGGCCATTGCAGCTGCTGCTGGCTGGTCGGCGCCAGCTCCGCCGGGGACATGGCAGCCGTCGCGAGACCGTTTTCCAACCCCGACCAGACGGACATCTGGGTGCTGCCGGCGAAGATGCGGTTCCGCAGGACCTCCCGCTGCAGCGGGCGGCTGAACAGCTTGATGCCGGCCTTCAGCCAGCTGTCGTGGACGAGCTGCAGGACGTCGGTCTCTTCGCTGCTCTCGCCCGCCGTCTCGACGATGATCTCCAGCGCCCGTCCGTCGGGCAGGCGACGGATGCCGTCGGGCCCGCGCTTCAGCCCCATCTCGTCGAGCAGGGCGTTCGCCTTCGCCAGGTCGAAGATCGCCCAGCGATTGCGGAGGTCGTCGCTCGCCAGCGGGCTCTCCGGCAGCAGCGTGTTGTTGCCGGGGAGGGCGAGCCCGTAGAAGAGGACCTTGTTGACCTCCTGCCGGTTGAGCGCCAGCGAGAGCGCTCGCCGGAAACGGACGTCGCGGAAGACCTGGCGCCAGACGGGGTCTTCGATGTTCAGGTTCGGGTAGAGGGCGATGTGCGAGCCCTTGCCCGTACGCCAGAGGCGGACCTCGTAATTCTGCTGCTTCTCGTTCTGCTTCAGGAACGGCACGTCGCTGAAGCGGAGATAGCGGCCCTGGAGGTCGGTGTCGCCGGCGGCGCTCTTCGCGGAGATCAGGTCCGGCGCCGCGACGTTGACGATGACCTCATCGACATAGGGCAGCTGGCGTCCGTCGGCATCGGCGCGATGGAAGTACGGGTTGCGTACGAAGACGAAGCGCTGCGCCGGCGCCGGCGTCGTGTTCATCCAGGGCTGCAGGGTCGGCAGGTCGGGGTTCTCCATGCGGTAGAGATTGTCGACCTTGTTGTGCAGCGACTGCCAGTTGCGCTGACGCGCCGCCTCGACCCGGGCCGCCAGTTCCGCCGGGTCGGCGTAGCGCTGGTGGAACGGCTTCAGATAGTGCGCAGGCGCATAAATGATCGTCGGCGACGCGCCGGCGAGCGCCGGCAGGAAGGCCGGATTGGGAGACTTCCACGCGTAGCGGACGGTGGTCGCGTCCGGAAAGGTCACGGTGGGCGCGGCTCCGTCGACCAGCAGGTCGACCGGCGGGCCGCTGGGGCTGAGGTCGGGATTGTTGGCGACGTCCTCCCACCAGTAGCGGAAGTCGTCGCTGGTGAAGGGCCGGCCGTCCGACCAGCGATGGCCCTTCCTCAGGCGGAGCGTGAAGACGCGGTCGTCCTCGCTGTCGACCGACTCGAGGATGTCGGGGACGATCTGCAGGTCCCTGTCGTACCCGACCAGCCGCGCGTAGCCGTAGACATAGACTTGGCGGATGTCCTTCGCCGAGCCCATGAGCATGTAGATCCGGCCGCCATATTTCCCCGCCTTGTCCTTGGCGAACGGGGTGGCGACCCGATTGGGCGTCTGCGGAAGCCGCTCGGCCATGGGCGGCAGGCTGCCGTCCTTCACGCGGGCCGCCAGCACCGGCGCCTCGTCGACCGGTGCCGCAATGGCGCCTGCGGCCGGCAGAAGGGAACATGCCGTCGCGACCAGAAGAGCGAGAACGGTTCGGCGCATCGTCATGCTCAGGCGACCAGCTTTTCGAGGGCGGCGGAGGGGCGGGCGCGCACGAAATGGCCGTCGCCGAGTTCGAGCCATTGCGTCGGCCGCTGCGGATCGTGCGTGAACGGTTCCGGCCACGCGCCAGGGTTTGACGCCCGCTCGTCCATGAGGCGCCCGAAGTCGAGCGGATGGGCGAGGTCGGGCTCCGGAACGGCGGCGAGCAGCGCCTTCGTATAGGGGTGCAGCGGATTGCGGAAGAGCGCGCCGGCCGGTGCCAGTTCGACGATCCGGCCGCCGCACATCACCGCGATCCTGTCCGCCATATAGTCGACGACGGCGAGGTTGTGCGAGACGAACAGGTAGGTCAGCCCGAGCGTCGTTTGCAGATCTTTCAACAGGTTGAGGATCTGCGCCTGAACCGACACGTCAAGTGCGGAGACGGGCTCGTCGCAGAGCAGCAGGTCGGGGCGCAGGGCCAGGGCCCGAGCGATTCCGATGCGCTGGCGCTGGCCGCCGGAGAAGCTGTGCGGATAGCGGTTGAGGTGGCGGACGTCGAGGCCGACGAGGCTGAGAAGTTCGCGGACCGTCTCCGTGCGGCGCCGGGCGTCGCCGATGCCGTGTATGATCAGCGGTTCTGCAATGATGTCCGCCACGGTCATGCGCGGGTTGAGCGCGCTGTAGGGATCCTGGAAGACGTACTGGACCCGCCGCCGATAGTCGAAGAGATCCCTGCCGCCGAGACCGATCAGGTCGATCTGCCGCTCGCCGTCGTCGTAGAGGACCTGCCCGGAATCGGGCGTGAGCGCGCGCATGATGATGCGACTGAGCGTGGTCTTGCCGCAGCCGCTCTCGCCGACGAGCCCGAGGCATTCGCCCCGTCGGATGGAGAAGCTGACGTCGTCCACGGCGCGGATCTGGCTGTGGGTGCGGGTCAGGATCCCGCCCTTGCGGATCGAATACTCCTTCGTGATCCCGCGGACGTCGAGGATGGGACGGGAACCGGCCACCGGTTTGCGTTCACGCGCGGCCATCATGTGCCCGGTCTCGGATCGCGCTTCGCGGATCGGCACCAGCCGCTCGCCGGGCGGCATGTGGAAGCGCGGCACGGCCTTGAGCAGGGCCTTCAGATAGGGGTGGCCGGGCGCCTCGAAGATCTCCTGCACCGGCCCCGATTCCACGACCCGTCCGTGATAGAGGACGACGACTTCGTCGGCCACGTTGGCGACCACGCCGAGATCGTGGGTGATCATCAGCACCGCCATGCCGAGTTCGGCCTGGAGGTCCTTGATGAGCTTGAGGATCTGCGCCTGGATGGTGACGTCGAGCGCGGTCGTCGGCTCGTCTGCGATCAGCAGTGCCGGGCGGCACACCAGGGCCATGGCGATCATCGCCCTCTGGCGAAGTCCCCCCGACAGTTCGAACGGGTAGGTGTCGAAGGCGCGCGACGGATCGGGAAATCCGACCAGCGCCAGCATCTCCTCGGTGATGCGCCGCGCCTCCGCCTGTCCGGCGGCGCGGTGCAGGCGCAAGGCCTCCGAGACCTGGTTGCCGACCGTGTGGAGCGGCGACAGCGAGGTCATCGGCTCCTGGAAGATGATCGAGATCCGGCCGCCGCGGAGCCTACGCATGGGTGCGCCGTCGGTGTCGAGCGCGGCGATGTCGATTGGCGGCTGTCCGGGCGTCGCGGGGTCGTCGAACAGGATCGAGCCGCCGGTGATCTTCGCGACGTGCGGCAGGATGCCCATGACTGCCTGGGCCGTGACCGACTTGCCGGATCCCGATTCGCCGACGAGGGCGACCGTCTTGCCGTGGGGGACGCGAAAGGAAACGCCCTCGACCGCCCGAATGACTCCGCCGTGGACCCGGAAATCCACACGGAGGTCACGGACATCGAGGAGGTGAGCCATCGTTCAGTCGCCGACGGGCGTGGACGGCGGCGGCGGCTCGATGCCGATCGCGCGGAAATTCTCCTCGGTGACGGGTGACAGGGTCACGCCGTGCACCCCGGCCGCCTCGGCGGCGGCGTGCGCGATGTCGATGAACCCTTCGAGAGTCGAGTCGACCGACACCGACTGATCTCTGCCCCCGAGCCGCAACTGCATCCAGCCCTTTTCGCGATCCCTGCGGGTCGAGAAGTACCGCAGGTCGATCCTGTCGATCTCTTGCCAGCGCACGGTAGCCGGTCGGGGACCCGAGGTCGATATCCCGTCGGCGGAGAGAGTGACGGCCGTCAATTGACGCAGCAGCGTCGACAGGCCGAACACGAGGAATACCAGAGCCAGGACGCCGAGGATGATCTGCGCCAGCCCACTGTCGCCCAGCCAGGGAATCGGCCCGGCCGTCAGCAAGAAGCCGCCTGCGGCACGTCCGTAGTCGGGTGCCAGCGACGACATCGGATAGCGGTAAGTGGTCATTCCTCGATCCGGTCGGCTTCGGTGTTCCGTGCGTCAGCGGCTGCGATCGCTGCCGCTGGCGCCACCCATCGCGCCGCGGTGTGTAGCGCGGTTCTCTGCCGAAGCATCGCGCAAAATCTCCAGGTGGCGTCGTCCATGGCGAGGTGGTGGGTCAGGAGCCCGGTCGCCCGGTCCGGGGCGTCGCCGGAACGGCGGGCGCGCAGATGATGCAGGAGCGGGGCCAAGGCCGCCTGCACTCCGATGAACCCCCGCGTGCCGTGCCAGTCGACGGGGTCGCAATGGCAATCCAGCCGGATCAGGCCCGGCGCGGGCAGTGCCTTGTCTCCAAAGGCGGACAGGCCGCGGTAGCCGGCACGGCTCAATGCCGCGGCCAGTTCGGCGGCGATCCTATTCCAGGGCGGAACGAGCATCGGGAGGAAGCGCCGGCCGAAAAGCGGCTCCAGCAGCCGGCGGCCGTGCGCCAGGTCGCCAAGCATGTCCGCCACGGCACGATGGGCCCCGAACTCGGCCTTCTTCTCCCCCGGCGGTGCATGGTTGGCGTGGCGGAAACCGTGCTGCAGGCAGGTCCAGCCGGGCTGCGCCGCGAGCCGTGCGGCGAGCGCCTCGGTGGCACCGGCGGGGATGACCGCGAGGCCGATCGGCGCGGCGTCGGCCGCTTCCGCAAGGCGCCCGAGAGCCGGGGTGTCGTCCACCGCGTCGTCGTCGCGCCACCAGAAGGTCGCCGTGCGGCCGGCGGCGGTCCATCGGTCCAGCTCGGCGTCGAGCGCATCCCAGTCCTCGGTCGCCGCGGCGCTCATCGTGTCCGCCGGTGCGCGGCGAGCGCCGTTCGCAGGAGCCGCGGCGTGGCGCGGGCCCCTGCCATGTCCAGGCTGTCGAGTGTGGGCGGGCCGGCCGCGAGCGCGTTGTCGACGGCGCGTGCGAGATGGGCGGGATCCAGCGCCTCTTCCGGCACCACCTGGATGGTCGTGCGTGCCGCGAGCCGCTCGGCACGCAGGGTCTGCTCGGTCTCCAGGCCGCCGGCATAGGGAACGATGACCGCCGGCACGCGGGCATCCAGGACTTCCATGACGGTGTTGTAGCCGCCCTGGGAGATGGACAGGCGCGCGCTGCGCAGCAGGCGCGTGAAATCCGGGCGCGCCCGCTCGACCGTCACGCCGGCCTCCGATCCGGCTTTCAGGTCCGCGAACACCGCGTCGGGGAGGCTGTGGCCGACGAGGATGCGCCACGGCGCTGCGGCCGCGCGGGTGAGGGGACGGGCCGCGATGGCGGCGCGCAGAAGCGGCTCGCTGACCGCACCGCCTCCGGCGGAGACCAGGATCTCGCCGCCATCCCCGCCGCCATCCTCGGGTGACGTCGGGCGGCGGCGGCTCTCCACCACGTAGCCGGTATAGCGGACACGGGCGGCGATCGCGGCGAGGCGGGGGAAGGTCTCCTCGAACCCGACTAGGGCCGGATCGCCATGCACGAGGACCTGATCGTACCAGCGCTCGGCGCGCGCGATCATCTCGTCGATACGCTCCGGCTTGCCCGGCTGGACGAGGATGTCGCGGACCGAGGCTGCGATCAGCGGGCGCCGCGGGTCGGCGCGGGCCGCGTCGAGGAGCGGCTCGACTTCGAAGGCGAACTGCCGGCGGCCGAAGGGGAAGAGCTCCGTCAGGACGACGTCGGGCCGCACGCTGTCGTAGAGGTCGAGCAGGTGTCGGCGCCGGTCGGCCCGCCAGGCGTCGTCGAGCGGCCGGTCGTCCGCATCGCGCAGGTCCTTGAAATAGACGTCGACGGCGCGGGCGGGCGGCAGCTGGACGAAGTCGGCAGTGCCGACCGACAGACCGGGAACCGGGAAGCCGCCCGAGGCCAGGGTCACGTCGAACTGCGCGGCGCGCAGCGCGCGGGTCAGGGTCGCGGCCCGGCGCAGGTGGCCGATGCCCAGCAGGTGCTGGACCCAGAAGAGGAGGCGGGGCCGGGTCACGGCTCCAGGCTCATGTTGGGGCGCTCGAGGCGGGGCGTGCCGTCGGGGTCGAGGCGGAACAGATGGACGCAGGCCCAGTCGAGCTTGACCGGGGGCTTGCCCAGCATGTTCCAGCCGGTGGCGAGGCACAGGATCGCGCGGATGACGCCCTTGTGCGTGACGGCCAGCACCGGCCGGCCGGCGGCGGCCACCTCGGCGAGCAGCGGCCGGACCCGCTGCTGCAGCTGGCGAGGGGATTCGCCGCCCGGCGGGGTCAGATCGACGCCGCGCGCCTCCTGCTCGCGGAAGCCGCTGGCCGGGTCGGCACGCAGCGCCTCGCGGAGCTGCCCCTCCCATGCGCCCCAATGGAGTTCCTTCAGCCGATCGTCGACGGGGCAGGGCGCACCGAGGAGGATTTCCGCCGTCTCGCGGCAGCGGCCCAACGGGCTGCAGATCCTGTCGAAGTCCGCGAATTCGGGCGGCAGCCGCCGCTTGGCGAGCAGCGCCCGGCCCTGTTCGCTGAGGGCGGTGTCGCGCTGGCCCTGCATCCGGCCCTCGATGTTCCAGTCGGTGACGCCGTGGCGCACGACGGCGAAGAGGGTCATAGGCAGGGCTCCATGATGCGGCGCAGGGTGTCCGCGGCGGCGGGGACGGTGTGGCGGGCGGCGATGCGCTGGACGGCGCGGGCGGACATGTTTTGTCGGAGCAGTGTATCGTCGAGGAGCGACGCGACCGCGACTGCGAAAGCGCCCGCGTCGCCGGGCGTGACCAGCGACCCGGTCTCGCCGTCGGCGACCGTGGCGGGAACGCCGTCCGTGCGTCCGGCGACGACCGGCAGGCCGGCGGCCTGGGCCTCCAGCAGCGCCATGCCGTAGGCCTCGCGCACGGCGGGCCAGGTCATCAGGTCGCAGGCGGCATAGACCTGGGGAAGGTCTTCCTGGGCGAGTTCGCCGAGGAGATACAGGCGGTCTTCGAGGCCGGCGGCCGCGAACAGCCGCAGGATCTCCGGGCGCGCCGGTCCGTCGCCGGCCACGAGCAGGCGCCAGGGGCGGCCGGCGAGGCGCCGCAGGGCGTCGGCGAGTGCCGCATAGGAGGCGAGCTTGTCGCCCGGGCGCATCATGCCGACGGCGAGCAGCCAAGGGACGTCCGGCGGCAGGTCGAAGCGGATCGCCAGGGCCGCCCGCAGCGCGGGGCCGATGTCGTGGGCCGCACGGTACGGCGCGTCGTCCAGGAAGGGCGGCAGGTCGACGAGGCGTGCCGGATCGGCGACCAGCGGCAGCAGGCAGGCGCGGTCGTTCGGATTGATGCAGAAGACCGCGCTGGCTGCGGAGACGGCGTGCGCCACGGCGCGATGGCCGGCATCCCACGGCCCGCCGGCGCGCTTCGGCGCGAACGACGCCTCGGCGAGGAAGTAGGGGATCCCGAGGGCGGCGGCGACGGCGGGGCCGAGGTGGTCCGGCGCCTTGTAATAGAGGTGATAGGTGAACCAGGCGCTCGGCCGGCGCGCCGGACCGGCGAGCCTTGCTGCCAGGCGTTCGGCGAGGCGGGCGCCGACGGCGGCGATCCGCGGCTGATTTCCCGGCTCGCCGTGCGGATGGCTGCGGAAGCGGCAGGCGACGTCCGGCGCGAAGCCGGCCTGCGCCAGTGCGGCCAGGAGAAGCCGCGCCATGCGGCGGTCGCCCGACGGCACGGGATGGTTCGGCGGCTTCAGCGGCGCATAGAAGGCGATCCGCTTCACGGCCCGGCTGCGGCGACCGCCGGTGTCGGGGATCGGTCCCGTTCCAGACCGAGCTTGCGCGCCAGCCGTTCGATGCCGCCCTCGAAGGAGAAGTGCGACCGCACGACCGCCGTGCCGGCCTGGCCGAGGGCTGCGCGGCGATCCGGATCGCGGATGAGTTCGGCGACGAGCCCACCGAGTGCCGCCGGGTCGTCCGGCGGCGCCAGCAGTCCGTTGTGCCCGTGTTCCACCAGTTCGGGCACGGCCGATACCCGCGTCGAGACGACGGGCAGTCCCAGCGCCTGCGCCTCCATCAGGACGTTCGGCAGGCCGTCGCGGTCGCCGTTCTCGGCGATCCGGCAGTTCAGCACGAACAGGTCCGCTGCGAGATAGCGGCGGATCACCTCGTCCTGCGGCTGAGCCCCCAGCCACTCCACGCGGTCGGCGATGCCGAGCGTCGCCGCCTGCTGCTGCAGCTTCTTGAGTTTCGGCCCGGCGCCGATGTGCAGGAGCCGCCAGTGCAGCGTGGACGGCAGGGCGGCGAGTGCGTCGAGAAGCTGTTCGAAGCCCTTCTTCTCGACCGCCCGGCCTACGGTCATGATGCGCACCGGATCGGCAGGGTCGCTGCCGTCGCGGGAAGGCCGCACGGGCGGCGCCGGGAACCGCGACAGGTCGAGCCCGTGATACATCAGCTCGACCCGGTCATCGGGCAGGCCGCCGCGCTGGGCGATCCCGGCGAGATGCTCGGCGCCCGACGCCGTGCAGGTGACCAGCCACTCGCACGCGGCGAGCTTTTCCGCCTTCTCCCAGTCGGGGATGGTCCAGATGTCCTTGGCGTGCGCGGACACGGACCAGGGGAGCCGCCGCAGAAGGCTCGCATAGAAGCCGACCGAGGCTGGCGTGTGCAGGAAGTGCACGTAGAGGCGGTCGACATCCTCCGGCAGCTCGGCGGCGAGGACGAGCGCCTGACCAAAGCGGCGGCCGCGGTTGGGCGTCGGATCGCGGCGCATGTCGCGCAGCCATGCCGCCCGCGCCGCCCGATAGGTCGGCCAGCGCCGCACCTTTCGCCAGGCCCGCCAGACCCGCAGCGGATGCCGGTAGAGATATTCCGGCAGATAGTCGACCGGTGCCGTGATCGCCTTGTTGATGGCGTGCACGTGCCCGTCGGTCGGGTGTCGGAGCGGCACGATCCGGAACGGCAGGCCGGCCTGCTCGAGCGCGAGAAGCTCCTGGGCGATGAAGGTCTCGGAAAGCCTGGGATAGCCCTTGAGAATGACGGCGACGGTCACGGCGCGTTCCGATGGCGGCTGCGGTCAGACGCGGGCGCGCGCGTACTGCGGAATGGGCCCGCGCCGGCTACGCAGCCAGGGGGCGACGAGAGCGTTGACCTTGTCGAGCCCACCCAGCAGGCCGGGCAGATCGACTTCGGACGGCTTGGGCTGGGTGGAGAGGTCGCGCAGCGCGCGCACCATGCGGCGCGGGTCGCGGCGCCCGTTGTTGGCCAGCATGCGGACCAGTCCCAGAGCTTCCGCCTTCGATGCACGGATATACTGCTCCATGCGCGGGCGGGTCCGCGGCACGATGAGCGCCCGTTTGTCGAAGGAGAGGATCTCGCAGAAGGTATTGTACCCACCCATCGCGACGATCCCCTCGGCGCCGTCGATGAGGCCTTCGACATGGGCGTCGAACGTGATCGCGCGCACGTTGCCCAGCCGTTCGGCACGGTCGCGGAAATCCTTCTGGCGCTCGGGCTGCATGAAGGGGCCGAAGACGATCAGGGCTCGTGCCGGCAGGGTGTCGTCGGTTTCGTAGGCACGCAGGACCCAGTCGACGATCTCCTCGCCGTCGCCGCCGCCGCCCGCCGTGATCAGGATGTAAGGTTCCTGGACGAAAGCTTCGAGATCCTGCGTCGGCTGTGCCGACGGCAGTTCGCGGCGCAGATAACCGGTGAAGGTGATCTTGCGCCGCACGCTCGCCGGCAGCGTCAGACCTTCGAGGGGGTTGCAGATCTGCGGCAGGCCGTAGACCCAGATGTCGTCATAGAGGTCGCGCAGGGCCGGGAGCACGTTCTTGCGGTGCCACTCGGGCACCAGGAGCGCCGGCTCGTCCATCACGTCGCGCAGGCCGAGGACCAGGCGGCAGCCGCGTTCCTTCAGCAGCGACAGCGTGTCGCCGACCTCGCCGCGCAGTCCCAGCGGCTCCTTGTCGACGATGAAGAGGTCCGGGTCGAAGATCTCGGCCGTGTGCTGGATGATCGACGCCCGCATCGCGAGCGTCTGCTCGGTCCGGATATGGAGGTGAAGCGGCGTGTATTCGCCGTTGCGGAGCTTGATCATGCCGGGGACGCGAACGAAATCGACGCGCGACCGGAAGTCGAAGCTGCCGATGATCGGCGAACCGGACAGGATCAGAACGGAAAGATCCCGCTCCGCCTCGACAAGGGAGTGAGCGATGGCGCGGCAGCGCCGCAGATGCCCCAGGCCGAAGCTGTCGTGACTGTAGATCAGGACCTTGTTGGGGCCGCCCAGGCCGGTCATGCGGTATCGCCCATCGGGTCGCGACGCGTTCGGTCGCGCCGACTATCGCACAGGGCCGGCGCATAGGCCAAGCCTCGTGCACGATCCGGTGATCGCTGGGTAACGGCTGGCGGGGGCCGGCCGAAAGCCTTTACACGGGTCGCGAATCTCGTGATCGTACCCGGCTGCCGGGGCGCCTCATGCAGAAAACCATCTACCGATTCATATTCGCGCACAGCCTGCGCCAGCAGATGATGCTGCTGCTGCTGACGTTCGCCGCGTTTCCGTTTCTGTATTTCTCGCTGGATCTGCCCAAGACGATCATCAATCAGGCGATCAACGGCAAGGATTTCCCGAAGGAAATCCTCGGGTACGAGTTCGACCAGGTGCCGTACCTGATCGCTCTTTGCATCATATTCCTCGGCTTGGTCCTGATAAACGGCGGGTTCAAGTACATCATCAACGTCTGGAAGGGCCGCCTGGGCGAACGCATGCTGCGGCGCCTGCGGTACGAGCTGTACAGCCGCGTGCTGCGCTTTCCGCTGCCGCACTTCAAGCGGGTGAGCCAGGGCGAGATCATTCCGATGATCACGTCCGAAGTCGAACCGATCGGCGGCTTCATCGGCGACGCCGTGGCGCAGCCTGTCTTCCAGGCAGGCCAGCTGCTCACGATCCTCATCTTCATCCTGGTTCAGGATCCGGTCCTGGGCCTTGCGGCGGTGGCGCTGTACCCGTTTCAGGGCTGGCTGATCCCGCGCATGCAGCGGCGCGTGAACATGCTGGCCAAGGACCGCGTGCGCATGGTCCGCCGCCTGTCGGAAAACATCGCCGAGTCGATCTCCGGCGTCCAGGAGATCCGCGTCAACCATGGGACGCGGTACAATCGGGCGGCGTTTTCCGAGCTTCTCGGAAAGATCTACCTGATCCGCTACGAGATCTATCATCGCAAGTTCGTCATCAAGTTCCTGAACAACTTCATCGCCCAGCTGACGCCGTTCTTCTTCTACCTGATCGGCGGCTACCTCGTGATCAAGGGCGATCTCAGCTTCGGCGCGCTCGTCGCGGTGCTCGCCGCGTACAAGGACATGTCGGCACCTTGGAAGGAACTGCTGCTGTTCTATCAGCAGAAGGAAGACGCACGGATCAAGTACGAGCAGGTGATCGAGCAGTTCGAGCCGCCCGGCATTCTCGATGCGAGGCTGCAGAACGACGACGGCCGGGAGGTCGCACCGTTCGGTCCCGACGACGAGATCGTCGGCCAAAGCGTGAGCTACCTGGAGGACGGCGGCCGAACCGTCCTGGAGAACGCGTCTTTCCGCTTCGCGGTCGGGCAGCACGTCGCGATCCTGGGGCCCGCAGGCAGCGGCCGCGACGAACTCGCGATGATTCTGGCGCGCCTCTTGCTGCCGGTGAGCGGCCGCATCACGATCGCCGGGCGCGATCTCACCCATCTTCCCGATGCGGTCGTCGGTCGGCGGATTGCCTATGTCGGCCCGTCGCCATACCTGTTCTCGTCGAGCATCCGGGAAAACATCCTGTTCGGACTGAAGTACCGGCCCGGCGCGGAGGGCCCGCAGGGACGCGATCGCCAACTGATCGTGGCCGAGGCCGAGGCCGCCGGAAATCCGATCGACGACTATTTCTCCGACTGGGTGGACTACGAGACGGCCGGCGTCGCCGGTCCCGACGAGATGGTGCCGCTGCTCGTGGACGTGGCAACCAAGGTGGGGCTGGAGGGCGACCTCTATCACTTCGGCCTGCGGGGCATGATCGATCCGCGGCGGCGTGAGGGCCTCGCCGCGAAGATCCTCTCGGCGCGGGCGGCTCTGCGCGAGCGGCTGAGCGATCCGAAGCTGGGCGAACTCGTCGAACCCTACGATCAGGATCGTTATAACCAGAACGCCTCGCTGGCGGAGAACCTGCTGTTCGGCACGCCCGTCGGGCCGGTATTCGACATCGAGAATCTGGCGGCGAACGGCTATGTCCGTCAGGTCCTCGACAAGACCGGCCTCACGGAAGATCTCGTGTCCGTCGGACGCGAGGTCGCCGAAACCATGGTCGAACTGTTCGGCGACGTCGACCCGGGACAGGAGATCTTCGAGCGTTACAGCTTCATCAAGGCGGAGGACCTGCCGGAATTCCAGGGCATCCTGGCACGGTCCGCCCGCTCGGGCATGCAGGCGCTCAGCAAGGACGACCGCGCCCGGCTGCTGTCGCTGACCTTCCTGCTGGTCCCGGCGCGGCACCGTCTCGGCGTCCTCGGCCCCGACCTGCAGGCGCGCATCATCGAGGCGCGACGCATGCTGGCGCGCGACCTGCCCGACAGCCTGCGGGCGGCCATCGAGTTCTTCGATGCCGATCGGTACAATGCTGCCGCCTCGCTGCAGGACAACATCCTCCTGGGCAAGGTCGCGCACGGCCATGCGCATGCCTCCGACAGGGTCGCCGATCTGATCGGAGAGGTGGTCGACGAGGTCGATGCGCGACGTGAAGTGATCGAGGTCGGGCTCGACCATCAGGTCGGGATCGGCGGCGGGCGCCTGGGACTGGCGCAGCGCCAGAAGGTGGTGATCGCACGCGCCATCCTGAAACGTCCCTGCCTCATGATCATGCACGATGCCGCGGCGCCGTTCGATTCCGCGTCGCGGACCGTGCTGTTGGACCGCGTTCTCGATGAGACAGAGGGTCGAGGCGTGATCTGGGTTGCGGACAGCGTCACCCACGGGGATCGTTTCGACAGCGTCATCCTTATGCAGGGTGGGCGGATCACCGCCCAGGGAAGCTACGAGGAGCTGAAGCGCGGTGCCGACGGCGCCTCGCTGGCTGCGGAATGACCCACGCGGAGGGGAGGGGAGGCTAGTCGATGTCGCTCAACGAGGAAGTCGAGATCCTGCGCCGCGTCCCGCTGTTCGCGCGGATCGAGCCATCCAAGCTGAAGCTGATCGCCTTCACCAGCGAGCGGATGACCTTCGAAAAGGACGAAGTCCTGTTCCGCCAGGGGGACATGGGGGATGCCGCATACATCGTGCTTCAGGGCGATGCCGACGTGCTCGTGAATTCGCAGCAGGGCCAGATCCGCGTCGCCGGGCTTGGTCAGAACGACATCGTCGGCGAGATCGCCATCCTGATCGACGTGCCGCGTACGGCCACCGTCCGCGCCTGTTCGCGCCTCGTGACCCTGCGCATCACCAAGGAACTGTTTTTCAGGCTGATCACGGAGTTCCCGCAGATCGCGGTGGAGATCATGCGCGAACTCGCCATCCGGCTCGAGAAGACAACAGGCGACCTGAGGGACGCCGTCACGCGCAACGCGAGCGCGCAGCAGCCGGCGGGAGCCGGGCAGGAGCGATGAGCCGGCTCGACAGCGCCATCCGGAGACTCGAAGCGCAGCGCGACTGCCTGGACCGGGCGGCGGAACTGGTCTGCCGTCTGCCGGGCCCGGTGTTCGAGGTGGGCCTGGGGAACGGCCGCACCTACGACCATCTGCGCAAGAGAATGCCGGAACGGACCATCCTGGTGTTCGACCGCCACGTCGCGGCGCATCCCGACTGCATCCCGCCGGCGGAGCATCTGTTCCTGGGCGACTTCCGCGAGACGCTGCCGGCCGCGGCCGAACGTTTCCGGGGCTCGGCGGCGTTGATTCACGCGGATATCGGCAGCGGGGACGCCGCGGCCAGCCGCAGTCTGGCCCATGCCCTGAAACCGGCGGTGATCCGGCTGCTCGCGAAGGGCGGCGTCCTGGTCTCCGACCAGGCGTTCGACGACGCGAACCTGCAGGGCGAGGCACTTCCGGCCCATGTGGCGCCGGGCCGGTATTTCCTTTACCGCTCCGACTGACTTAGGCAACCTGCGTTAGGCGGCATGCGGTCATGACATGCGGCCGGGGTTCGGATATTTTCCTCTCATCTTCGATCAAGCGGCGCGGGACCAGATGGTAGTCAGCGGCACCGACCAGACTGCGACGACGGAAGCGTCCGGCCGGACCGCGAGCGCGGGACGCTGGGTCTATCTGCCCGAGGACGTCGCGCGACAGCATCCGTTGTACGGTGTGTTCGGCTGGGCGCTGATCCTGCTGGCCTTCCTGTTCGCCGCACCGCTCGCCCTCGTGGTGCAGGACATACGGCTGCTCTGGGGCGGCCACAGGATTCCGACGCAATTCTGGTTCGTGCTCGGACTCGACGTGGTGCTGCTGGGTGCGGCCTGGGTAGCGGCGCTCAAGCTGGGGCGCGAGCAGGCGTCCTTCCTGCCGCATTTCCTGCTGGCCGCCCTGATCGGCCTGGGATCCGCGGCACTGTTCTTCATGGTGATGACGGCGGGCGTTCCGCCGGAATACCAGGATCGCGGCAGTTTCGGCCTGGTGCTGCGCGGCCTGCCGGTGGTGCTCTGGATCGCCTACGTCCTGTTCTCGCGGCGGATCAGCGTCACGATCCGCAAGCGGGTGCATGCGGAGGATCCATTCCTGCGGGCGCAGTGGATGACCGACAGGCCGACGGGACTGCGGCCGACGGGGGCGCGCGGGACGGTCTATGCCCGCCCGTACCGGACCCAGCCGCTGGAGCATCCGCCCGCGGATGCCGACGCCGAGGAGGGCGCCGCGGCGACTCCGAGCGTGGAGCAGCAGCCGTCGCAAGCCGCCGCGCCGGCCGCCGTGGAGCACACGACGCCGGTCCCGCACCAGGGCCGTCCGGTGTATCCGCCGGTCACGACCCAGACGACGGTGCGGCCGCCGGGACCGCCGTCGTCGATGCCCGTTCCCGTCGCCGCAGGTCGTCCGTCCGTGCCGCCGCCGCCGCGCATGCCGGGCTTCGGCGAATCGGCCGGCGGCGATGCGTCTCAGCACAAGCGCTGGGAGAACTCGCTGGTCCTGGATCGGCTGCGGCGACTGCAGATCGCCCATGACGAAGGCCTGATCAGCAGCAGCGAGCTCCAGGCGAAGCGCGAAGAGATCCTGCGCGAACTCTGACCGATTCGCGGTGCTGTAGCCGGCCTCACGGCGGGGCGAAGCCGCCGCCGAAAGCCGGGCCGTCACCGAACGTCAGGCTGCCGCCGAAAAATCCAGGTCGAGGTCACAGAGAACCGGGACGTGGTCGGACGGCAGAGTCCAGCCGCGCGCTTCCCTGATCACTTCGGCAGCGCGCAGGGACGGCTTCAATGCCGGCGACACCCAGATATGGTCGAGGCGCCGCCCGCGATCCGCGGCGGCCCAGTCGCGCGCGCGGTAGCTCCACCACGTGTAGAGCTTCTGGTCGGGCGGCACGAAATGCCGCACCGCGTCGTGCCAGGCGCCGGCCGTCTGCATGCGGCCGAATCGCTCGACCTCGACCGGCGTGTGGCTGACGACTTTCAGCAGCTGTTTGTGCGACCAGACGTCGGTTTCCAGCGGCGCGACGTTGAGGTCGCCGACGAGCACGCGCTTCGCCGCCGGATCGAGATGCCGCGCCATCCACTCGGTCAGTTCGTCCATGAAGCGGAGCTTGTGGGCGAACTTCGGATTGGCGACGGGGTCGGGAATGTCGCCGCCCGCGGGGATGTAGAAGTTGTGGATCGCCGTCCCGTCGGCCAGTTCGGCGAAGACGTGACGGCAATCGGTCTGTTCGCACCAGTTCAGCGTCCCGGCGTTACGGAGCGGCAACCGCGAGAGGATCGCCACCCCGTGATACGCCTTCATGCCGCTGACGACCTGGTGCTCGTAGCCGAGCTGCCGGAGCGCGTCCGCCGGGAAACCGTGGTCCTCGACCTTGATCTCCTGGAGGCAGAGCACGTCCGGCCGACGCTCGGCCGTCAGCCGGGCGATGATATCCAGCCGGATGCGCACGGAATTGATGTTCCATGTCGCGATTCTGGTCGAAACCATCGGGAATGCGTGGTTCAGGCGACGGAGACGGTGAGGTCGCCGAGGCCCGCCACGGTCGCTTCCAGCTTGTCGCCGCGCTTCACCGGGCCGACGCCTTCGGGCGTGCCGGTGAAGATCAGGTCGCCAGGCTTCAGTTCGATGAGGCCGGAGAGGTAGGCGATGGTGTCCGGGATGTTCCAGATCATCGCGTCGATGTCGCCGTCCTGACGGACCTCGCCGTTGATCTTCAGCGTGATCCGGGCGGAGGAGGGGTGGCCGGTCTCGGTGGCGCGGCGCAGCGCTCCGCACGGCGCCGAGGCGTCGAAGCCCTTCGCCATGTCCCACGGGCGGGCCATCTTCTTCGCCACGTCCTGGATGTCGCGGCGGGTCAGGTCGATGCCGACGGCATAGCCGAAGACATGGTCGAGCGCCTTGTCGGCCGGGATGTCCTTGCCGCCCGACTTCAGTGCGACGACGAGTTCGACCTCGTGGTGCAGGTTGTCGGTCGCGACGGGGTAGGAGAAGGTCGTGCCGTCCTGGACGATCGCATCGGCTGGCTTCATGAAGAAGAAGGGCGGGTCGCGCTCGTCGTTGCCGAGCTCACGAGCGTGGGCTGCGTAGTTGCGGCCGACGCAATAGATGCGGCGCACCGGGAAACGCTCGTCGCTGCCGACCACGGGCAGGCTGGTGTGCTCCCAGGCGGGGATGGCGTAACGGGTCAAGACTCGTCTCCTCGGGGCTGCGTGTCGGCTTCGCTCCGGCCTTGCGACTCCGGCCACGCATTGAGGCCGCCCGACGCCGGACCGTGGGCTTCTAGCATGACGCGCGCCACAGGGTACAGCCAGAGGCTGGTGCCTCGGAACGAGCGCTGGCGGGTGGGACGCGCATGGGCTAGGAGTCGTGCCCGGCGCATGAGCCTGCGCCGCTATGCGTGAGGGCGTGCCCGTGGCCTCCGTTTCCGAAAGCCGCATCGACGCGCTGCTGGCCAGGATGACGCTGCCGGAGAAGCTGGGGCAGCTGACCATGGTGTCGGCGGACTTCGCCGTCACCGGCCCGACCGTCTCCGACAACTACGTGTCGGAGATCCTCGCCGGAGCCGCGGGAAGCATCCTGAACCTCTATGGCGGCGAGGCCACGCGCGGCATGCAGCGCCTGGCGGTGGAACAGACGCGACTCGGCATCCCGCTGCTGATGACCTTCGACGTGGTGCACGGGCACCGCACCATCTTCCCGGTGCCGCTCGGCGAGGCCGCGGCGTTCGATCCCGACCTGTGGGAACGGACCGCCCGCGCCGCCGCGATCGAGGCGTCGGCGGACGGCCTGGCGCTGACGTTCGCGCCGATGCTCGACGTCTGCCGCGACCCGCGCTGGGGCCGGATCGTTGAGGGACCCGGCGAGGATCCGTGGCTGGCCAGCCGCTTCGCCGAAGCCAAGGTCAGGGGCTTCCAGGGGCCGGACCTCACGGCAGAGGACAGCGTCGCGGCCCAGGCGAAGCACTTCACCGCCTATGGCGCGCCGCTCGCCGGCCGAGACTACGCGCAGGTCGACGTCTCGGAGCGGATGCTGCACGAGACCTATCTGCCGCCGTTCGCCGCCGCGGTCGCCGCGGGCGTGCCGGCGATCATGCCGGCCTTCAACGACATCGCCGGCGTCCCGATGACGGCGAACCGGCCGCTGCTGACCGAACTGGTGCGCGAGCGCTGGGGCTTCGACGGGGCGATGATCAGCGACTACGGCGCCATCGGCGAGCTGATCCAGCACGGCATCGCGGCCGACCTGGCCGAAGCGGCGGCGCTGGCGCTGCGCGCCGGCGTGGATATCGACATGATGTCGGGAGCGTATGCGCGGGGCCTGCCGGTGGCGCTGGAGCGCGGGCTGGTCGACATGGCGGACATCGACGCGGCCGTGCGGCGGGTCCTCGCGCTGAAGGAGCGGCTGGGCCTGTTCGACGATCCCTACCGCCGCGGCGCCGTTCCGCTGCCCGAGGGCTGGCGCGTCGCCTATCGCGGCCTCGCGCGGGAAGCCGCGTGCCGGTCGATGGTGCTCCTCACCAACCGCGACGCCGTCCTGCCGGTTGCCGACTCGGTGCGCCGCATCGCCGTGATTGGCCCGCTGGCGCATGCCCGGCGCGACATGCTCGGCTCCTGGTATGGCGCCGGCAACCACGACGCGGCGATCACCTTTCTGGACGGGTTGCGGATCGCGATGGCCGACCGGGACCTGACCTACGAGGCCGGGCTGCCGCTGATCCCGGGCGATGCGCCGGACGACGACAGGATCGCAGAGGCCGTGGCGGCGGCGCGCGGGGCGGACCTCGTCCTGCTCTGCATCGGCGAGACGGCGTCGCTGAGCGGCGAGGCGGCGAGCCGCGGCCGGCTGGAACTGCCGGACCGGCAGGAAGAACTGGCCCGCGCCGTCCTGGCCGCGGGCACGCCGGTCGTGGTGGCGCTCGTCTCGGGCCGGCCGCTGCCGTTGCCATGGCTGTTCGAGCAGGCGGCGGCGGTGATCGCGACGTGGTTTCCGGGGGACGAGGCCGGCAACGCCCTGGCGGACATCCTGACGGGCGCCTGGAATCCGACGGGACGGCTGCCGGTATCCTGGCCGACCGACGGGGGGCAGATCCCGATCTTCCACGCGCGCCGTCCGACGGGCCGGCCCGCCCATCCCGACAACCACTACACCAGCAAGTATCTCGACCTGCCGGTGGAGCCGCAGTTTCCCTTCGGCCACGGCCTGTCCTATGCGCAGTTCGTCTACAGCGATCTGCAGGTGTCGCCGCCCGTCTTCCGTGCCGGGGACACGCTCGCCGTCGAGGTCGAGGTCGGCAACGTGGGGCCGGTCGCCGGAGAGGAGACCGTGCTGCTCTTCGTGCGCGACAGCGTCGCCTCGATCGCGCGGCCGATCATGGAACTGAAGGGCCTGGCGCGAGCGGTGCTGGAGCCGGGAGAGGCGCGCCGCGTCAGGATCATGCTGCCGGTGGCCGAGCTGGCGCTGGTCGGGCCCGACATGGAGCCCGTGCTGGAGCCCGGTGAATTCCGGTTCTTCGTCGGCCCCGCCGCGGACCCCGCGCGTCTGCTGGAGGCGACGGTCCAGCTGGCTTGAGGCGCGGCCGTCCGGGCGTTCTCCGCCTCAGAAGGGCTGGGGACCGCCGGTCAAACCCGCAGCCAGCATGGCCGCACCGAACAGCGCAATGGCGAGGGCACCGGATGCGGCGAGGACGGTGTGGACGCGCGCCAGTCCGGCGCCGCTCCCGGCCATCCGCAGCGCCAGATCGCGCGCGCCCACGCTGAGGATCGCGAGCACGGAGACGGTGATGGCCGTTCCGACCGCCATCGCGATGGTCCCGGCGACGCCGGCCAGGAAGACCCCCTGCGCCACGCTGAACAGCAGGAGGATCACGGCGCCGCTGCAGGGCCGCAGGCCCACGGCGGCCACCATCGCGAGGAACCCGCGCCTGTCGTCGCGGGCCGCGGCCGGCGGTGCGTGATGATGATGGTGAGCGTGCCCGCAAGCATGTCCGCAGTGGCCATGGTCGTGCGAATGGCCGCCGCGCCAGAGATTGCGCAGGAGGGCGAGTCCGACCAGCAGGAGAAGCAGGTAACTGGCCATTTCGAGGTACCAGACGCTGTGCACCGTCTGAAACTGCGCCATGCCAAGGGCGAGGACGAGCACCCCGACCAGCGCCACGGCGGTCACGGCCTGGGCGGCCGATGCCGTGGCGGCGAGCAGGATCCCGCGGCGCACCTGGGCGACGTTCGCCAGCAGGTAGGACGTGATCACCACCTTGCCGTGGCCAGGGCCGGCGGCGTGGAAGATGCCGTACAGGAAGCCGATGCCGATCAGCGCGAGCATGGCGGCGCTGCTGCCCGTCGCCGCGACATCGCCGGCGGCGCCCGCCAACTGGCGATGCAGGGACGCCTGGACCTGACGGAGCTGCAGGAGATAGCGCGAGACGAGACCGGGCGGCTCGGTGGGGGCCGCTGCGGCCGACGGCCGCTCGCCGCCCGATCCGGCGGAGGGGAAGGGGCTCGCCGCCATGGCGGACGTCACGGGCGCCGCCAGCAGCAACAGCAGCAGGAGAATGAGCCGCGCGATCATCCGCACCTGACGACGTGACGGACGGGGAAGACCATGCCGAAATAGATCGGGTTGCCCAGATCCTCGCCCTTCTCGACCGCGCATCCCGCGGGCCAGTCGCCGAGCAGCCGGATGGCGCCCTCGGCCTCGGTGCTGACGTCGGTGTAGTAGCTTTGATCAAAGAGCGAGAAGGACAGTTCCGTCTTCCGCGGATCGACCGGCGATTCGAGCGGGATGGAGAAGCCGTAGTAGAGGAGCTTGCCGTGCACCTCGATTCGGAAGGCCCGGATCGACTCGATCTTCACCTCCCGGTCGCCGACGCGGAGATGCGTGAAGTAGTCGTACTCGGCGATCGACGGAACGGTCTGGGCGGCGAGGGTCTCGATCTCGTCGGGATCGAGACTGCCGTTCCGGTTCGTGTCGAAGTCGGCGGCGACCATGCCGCTGAACAGGGGGTCGAACTTCCAGACCATGGCGAGTTCGTGGATCGCCCCTTCGCGGGCGACGATCGCGACCGTCGCGTCGATCCAGATATGCGGATGCGCCGACGCCGGCGGTGCGGCGGCCAAAGCCGCGAACGCGCCGATCAGGCACCTCGTGTACCAAGCCATGCGGGCCCTCCAATCTCGTTACCTTATAACGAAGATGGAGGCGGATCCCAACCGTCGCGCTAGGCTCTCAGCGCCGGCTGCCCGGGCGCGGTGATCGGGTGGTCGAGCTTCGCCAGGATCTCCTTCGGGACGATCTGCCAGAAGTTCGCGCGTTCCCGGTGCCAGTCGACCAGAAGCTGTTCGGCGAAGCGCGACTGGGTGTGCCGGATATGCTGCTGGATCAGCTCGCGCAGCACCTCGGACCAATGCTCCGTCTCGATGCGCTGCCAGACGACCGATTCCGGATTGATGCGCTTGCCGATGGTGTCGCCGGGGTCGTAGACGAAGGCCATGCCGCCCGTCATGCCGGCGGCGAAATTGTCGCCGACGGATCCCAGGATCACCGCCGTGCCGCCAGTCATGTACTCGCAGCCGTTGGCGCCGCAGCCCTCGACCACGGTCGTGGCGCCGGAGTTGCGCACGGCGAAACGCTCGCCGGCCTGCCCCGCGGCGAACAACTCGCCCGCCGTGGCACCGTAAAGGACGGTGTTGCCGATGATCGTGTTGAGGTTAGTGACCAACGGACTGGCGGTCGAGGGCCGCACGACGATCGAGCCGCCGGACAGCCCCTTGCCGACATAGTCGTTGGCGTCGCCGAACACTTCGATGCGGATGCCCTGGACGGCGAAGGCGCCGAGCGACTGGCCGGCGGAGCCGCGCAGCCGGAGGGTGACGTGGCCCGGCTGCAGCCCCGTCATCCCGAACCGGCGCGTCACCGCCGAGGAAAGGCGAGTGCCGATGGCGCGCTGCGTGTTCCGGATCGTGTAGGCCAACTGCATCTTCTCGCCCCGCTGGAAGAGCGGTGCGGCATCGCGCAGCATCTGCGCGTCGAGCGTGTCGGGCACCTCGTTGCGTTCGACCGTGCAGGTGTTGCCGTAGTCCTTCGTGACCGCGGACTTCACCAGGATTCCGTTGAAGTCCAGGTCGTCGAGGTGGGCGGCGCCGCGGCTGACCTGGCTCAGCAGTTCCGTGCGGCCGACGATCTCCTCCAGCGAGCGCGCGCCCAGCGACGCCAGGATCTCGCGCACCTCCTCGGCGACGAAGGAGAACAGGTTGACGACCTTTTCCGGCGTCCCATCGAACTTTGCGCGCAGCTTTTCATCCTGCGTGCAAATGCCGACCGGGCAGGTGTTGGAATGGCACTGCCGCACCATGATGCAGCCCATCGCGACCAGGGACGCGGTGCCGATGCCATACTCTTCGGCGCCGAGCAGTGCGGCGATGACGACGTCGCGGCCGGTCTTGATGCCGCCGTCCGTCCGCAGCCTGATGCGATGCCTGAGGCGGTTCATCATAAGTACTTGATGAACCTCGGAAACGCCCATTTCCCAGGGCACGCCGACATACTTGATGCTCGACTGCGGCGAGGCGCCGGTGCCGCCCGAATGGCCGGAAACGAGGATGACGTCCGCCTTCGCCTTGGCGACGCCGGCGGCGATCGTGCCGATGCCGCTGCGCGCGACCAGCTTCACGCAGACGCGCGCCTCGGGGTTGATCTGCTTCAGGTCGTAGATGAGCTGCGCCAGATCCTCGATCGAGTAGATGTCGTGGTGCGGCGGGGGCGAGATCAGCGTGACACCGGGCGTCGCGTGCCGTAGCCGGGCGATCAGGCCCGAGACCTTGATGCCGGGCAGCTGGCCGCCTTCGCCTGGCTTGGCGCCCTGGGCGACCTTGATCTCGATCTCGGAGCAGTTGTTCAGATACTCGGCGGTCACGCCGAAGCGGCCGGAGGCGATCTGCTTGATCGCGGACGACGCGTTGTCGCCGTTCGGGCGCGGCGTGTAGCGCGCCGGATCCTCGCCGCCTTCGCCGGAGTCCGACTTGGCGCCGATCCGGTTCATGGCGATCGAGAGGGTTTCGTGCGCCTCCGGGCTGAGGGCGCCGAGCGAGATGCCCGGTGCCACCAGCCGCTTGCGGATCTCGGTTACCGATTCGACTTCCTCCAGCGGCACGCCTGCCGCCGGATAGCTGAAGTCGAGCAGGTCGCGCAGGTGGATCGGCTGCAGCCTGCGGACGGCTTCCGAATAGCGCTTGTAGGTGGAATAGGAGTCGGTCGCGACGGCGGTCTGCAGCGTGTGCATGAGGTTGCCCTCGAAGGCGTGCAGTTCGCCGCTCTGCCGGAACTTGTAGAAGCCGCCGACGGGCAGGGAGACCGTCTCCTCGTCCCAGGCGCGCTCGTGCAGTTCCAGCACTTTCTGCTGGATGCCGGCGAGGCCGAGGCCCGAGATCCGCGAGGTCATGCCGGGGAAGAACTCGGCGACGAGCGCGCGGGACAGGCCGACCGCCTCGAAATTGTAGCCGCCGCGGTAGGAGCTGATCACCGAGATGCCGAGCTTCGACATGATCTTGAGCAGACCGTCGTCGACCGCCTTCTTGTAGCGCGCCACCGCCTGGTCGAGGGTGAGGGGCGCCAGCAACCCCCGGCGATGCCTGTCGGCAATCGATTCCTGCGCCAGATAGGCGTTGACGGTGGTGGCGCCGACGCCGATCAGCACCGCGAAATTGTGCACGTCGAGACAGACGCCGGTGCGGACGTTCAGCGACGTGAAGGTACGCAGGCTCTGCCGGACGAGGTGCGTGTGCACCGCGCCGCAGGCGAGGATCGTCGGGATCGCGGCACGTTCTGCGCCGACCGCCTTGTCGGAGAGGACGAGGTGGGAGCAGCCGCCGCGGACGGCGTCCTCGGCTTCCTGCTGGATCCGCTCGATCGCCTGGCGCAGCGCGTGTTCGCCGCCGCCGATGTCGAACGTCGCGTCGATGTCGCCGCAGGTGTCCGCCATGTAGCGGCGCATGGCGTCGAACTGCGCGTTGGTCAGGACCGGCGACTCGATCTGCAGCAGCCGGCACTGCGCCTCGTCCTCCTCGAGGATGTTGCCGAGGTTGCCGAGTCGGGTGGCGATCGACATCACGTGGCGCTCGCGCAGCGAGTCGATCGGCGGATTCGTGACCTGGCTGAAGTTCTGCCTGAAGAAGTGGTGCAGGCCGCGGTAGCGGCTCGACAGCACCGCGACGGGCGCGTCGTCGCCCATCGAGCCGACCGGCTCCTTGCCGTCCTCGGCCATCGGCTGGAGCACGGTCTCCAGGTCCTCGATCGTCCAGCCGGCCGCCAGCTGCCGGCGGCGCAGCTCCTCGCGCTCGAGCTCGGCCGTCTCCGCCACGTCGCGGCCCGCCACCTTCTCCAGGTGGACGATGTTCCTGATCCACTTGCGGTAGTTGCGGCGCTTGGCGAGCATCTCCTTCAGCTCGGTGTCGCGCCACAGCCGGCCCTCGACGAGGTCGACGGCGATCATCTGCCCCGGCCCGAGCCGGCCCTTCTCGACGACGTCCTCCTCGGGCACGCGCACCATGCCCGCTTCGGAGCCGGCGATCAGCAGGCCGTCCTTGGTGATGCTGTAGCGCATCGGCCGCAGGCCGTTGCGGTCCATGCCGCCCAACACCCAGCGCCCGTCATAGGCGGCGAGGGCGGCCGGGCCGTCCCACGGCTCCATGATCGCGTTGAAGTAGCTGTAGAGCGCCTTCACCTCGTCGGAGAGGAGCTGGTTGTTCGCGGCGGCCTCCGGCACCAGCAGGGCCTTGGCCGCCGGCAGGTCGCGGCCGGCGCGGATGACGAGCTCGAACACCGAGTCGAGCGCCGCGGAATCCGAGCTGCCGAGCTGGACGATCGGCTTCAGGTCTTCGATCTGCTGGCCGAACTTCGGGCTCGCCAGGCGCGGCTCGTGGCTCTTCATCCAGTTGACGTTGCCCGACAGGGTGTTGATCTCGCCATTGTGGGCGATCACCCGGAACGGCTGCGCCAGCCGCCATGTCGGGAAGGTGTTGGTCGAGTAACGCTGGTGATAGACGGCGAAGTTCGAGACGAACCGCTCGTCGAGCAGGTCGGGGTAGAATTCGGTGAGCTGCTCGGCGAGGCAGAGGCTCTTGTAGATGATCGAGCGGCTGGACAGCGAGCAGACGTAGAAGTCCGGGATGGCGGCGGCCAGGGCGGCCTTCTCGATCCGCCGCCGGATGACCATCAGATCGATCTCGAACTGCTCGGCGTCCACGCCGCGGCTGTTCGCGATCATGATCTGCTCGATCTCGGGCCGCGTAGCGTTGGCCTTCTCGCCCAGCGCCTCGGTGTGCACCGGGACCTGCCGCCAGCCGTAGATCGTGTAGCCGAACTTCAGGATCTCGCTCTCGACGATGACGCGGCAGCGCTCCTGGCCCGCCATGTCGGTGCGCGGCAGGAACAGCATGCCGACCGCGAGGATGTCCTCCTTCGGCTCGTGTCCGATGCGCTTGATGTGCTGGCGGAAGAACGCGTGCGGTATCTGCACGTGGATGCCGGCGCCGTCGCCGGTCCGGCCGTCGGCGTCGACGGCGCCGCGATGGAAGATCGCCTTCAGCGCCAGCAGCGCGCTGGCCACGACGGCGCGGCTCGGCTTGCCGTCGAGGGCCGCGATGAAGCCGACGCCGCAGGCGTCGCGCTCCTGCGCGGGGTCGTACAGCCCGGCGGCAGCCAGCCGTTCGGCGTTCGCCCGGAACTCGGCGACGAAATCCTCAGCGGCGATGTCCGCGGGAGAGAGGCTGGGGGCGGAAGGCATGCGGTCCATCATCACCTCCGTCAGGAGGCCAGCTTGACCGGCGCGGCGCCGATCTTGGCCTGGATGTAGCTGTGGATGGCTTCGGCGGCATCGCGGCCGTCGCGGATGGCCCAGACGACGAGCGAGGCGCCGCGGACGATATCGCCGGCGGCGAAGACGCCGTCGAGGCTGGTCATGCCGGTGGCCAGTTCGGCCCGAATGGTGCCCCAGCGGGTCACCTTCAGCTCGGGAGCACCGAAGAGCGCCGGCACGTCCTCCGGATCGAACCCGAGCGCCTTGATCACGAGGTCGGCCTCGATCGTAGCAGCGGAACCTTCGATCGGGACGGGAACCTGCCGGCCGGTGGCGTCGGCGATGCCGAGGTGCATGCGGATGATGCGGACGCCGGCCACGGTGTCCTCGCCGACGAAGGCCTCCGGCGCGGAGAGCCAGACGAACTCGACGCCCTCCTCCTCGGCATTGCGCACCTCGCGCTGCGAGCCCGGCATGTTGGCGCGGTCGCGGCGGTAGAGGCACTTCACCGAGGTAGCGCCCTGACGGACGGCCGTCCGCACGCAGTCCATGGCGGTGTCGCCGCCGCCGATGACGACCACGCGCTTGCCGTTCGCGTCGAGCGAGCCGTCCTCGAAGGCCGGGACGGAGTCGCCGAGGCCCTTGCGGTTGCTGGCGACGAGATAGTCCAGTGCCGGAACGACGTTGCCGAGCCCGACGCCGGGTGCCATCAGCTCGCGCGCCTTGTAGACGCCGGTCGCGATCAGGATGGCGTCGTGGCGGCCGCGCAGCTCTTCCAGGCTGGCGTCGCGGCCGACCTCGAAGTTGAGGTGGAAGGTGATGCCGCCTTCCTCGAGCAGGCGCCAGCGCCGCAGCACCACGTCCTTTTCGAGCTTGAAGCCGGGGATGCCGTAGATGAGCAGGCCGCCGACGCGGTCGTGCCGGTCGTAGACATGCACCTGGTAGCCCTTGCGGCGGAGCTGTTCCGCGGCGGCGAGGCCCCCGGGGCCCGCGCCGACGATGCCGACCGACTCCGGCCGCTCGCGGCGCGGCCGCGGCGGCTTCACCCAGCCTTCGGCCCAGGCCGTCTCGGTGATGAAGCGCTCGACCGTGCCGATGGTGACCGATTCGAAGCCCTTCTCGATGACGCAGTTGCCCTCGCAGAGACGATCCTGCGGGCAGATGCGGCCACAGACCTCGGGCATGTTGTTCGTCGAGGCGGCGATCTCGTACGCCTCCTCGAGCCGGCCTTCCGCCGTCAGGCGCAGCCAGTCGGGGATGTTGTTGTGCAGCGGGCAGTGGATCTGACAGTAGGGCACGCCGCATTGCGAGCATCGCGCGGCCTGCACGGCAGCCTGCTCGCGGGCGAACTCCTGATAGATCTCGTTGAAGTCGGTCCGGCGCGCCTCGGGCTCCCGCTTCTCGGGCATGGCCTTCGGCACGTCCGTGAACTTCAGCATGCGTTCAGCCATGCCATCCTCGGACTTGTCTCTGCGGAATATGACGGCCTGCACGGATCTCGCGAAGGATAATCGACAAAACAGGGAAGCATAACTGCCATAATATCACGGACCAAGCCCGCTGTTCGGCACACAGCATGGCGCATGCGAGATCAGGGGCGAAAATTATACCCGTATCGGGCCTATTGCAGGAGTGCGACACGTCGCACGTCCCCGTCTTTTCACTTGCAATGTTCGGTCCATTTCGCGAGAGCTTCGGCGTGCTCAATCCCGAGTCCCGTCCCCTCGACAAGTAAAGCGCTGCATGACGTTGACCGAACTGGCCGAGGCTCTCCTGCTCGGCATCGTCGAAGGGCTGACAGAATTTATTCCCGTCTCCTCGACCGGCCACCTCATCCTCGTCGGCGAACTCCTCGGCTTCGAGGGGCCGCCGGGCTTCGTCTTCGAGGTCGTGATCCAGCTGGGCGCGGTGCTCGCCGTCTGTCTCGTCTATGGCGCGCGGCTCGCGCACATCGCCGCCAGTCTCGGCCGGTCGGCCGAGGCGAGGCAGTTCGTGGCAGCGGTGTTGATCGCATTCCTGCCGGCCGCAGTGATCGGCTTCTTCGCCCACGGCTTCATCAAGGGCGTGCTCTTCTCGCCCTACGTCGTGTGCGTGAGCCTGATCCTCGGCGGTATCGCGATCCTGGTGATCGAACGCAATCTGCCGACGCCGCGCATCTTCTCGGTCGAAGGCATGTCTCGGCGCACGGCGCTCGGGATCGGCTTCGTCCAGACGCTCGCCATGATCCCGGGCGTGTCCCGGTCGGGGGCGACCATCCTCGGCGCACTGCTGCTGGGCGTCGATCGGAAGACGGCCGCCGAGTTTTCCTTCTTCCTGGCGATACCGACGATGCTCGGCGCGGTCGTCTACGACCTGTACAAGAACCGCGAGTCGCTGAGCATGGACGGCACGCTGACGATCGCCGTCGGATTTGCGGCGGCGTTCGTCGCCGGGCTGGTTGTCGTGCGGTCGCTACTGGCCTTCGTCGGCCGCTACGGCTTCGCGCCGTTCGGCTGGTACCGGATCGTGCTCGGTCTCGGGATGCTCGCGTTCCTGACGATGGCGTGAGCGCCGCCGTCAGCGTCAGCGGCCGCGGCGCGACCTGACGAACCGGCCGCCCTTGCGGAAGCGCTCGAGATAGGTCGGCAGGATGACCTCGATGGCGGTCGGAGCCACCCCGAGGTCGGTCAGCCCGGGCAGCGTACCGCTCACGACATTGTCGTTCTGCAGCAGCTTGACCTGATCGCGCGTCAGCGGCGCATTGGGCAGCTTTTCCAGGATGCGCGCCTGGAAGTTCGCCAGCCCGAAGGAGAGCGGCACCAGGCAGCGCTTGCGCTCGACGATCTGCAGCATGAGTTCCATCAGCTCGCGGAAGCTGTAGATCTGCGGCCCGCCGAGTTCGTAGGTCTGTCCGGCGGTCGCCGGGTCGCGCAGGATCTTCATCAGCGCATCCGCGACGTCGCCCACGACCACCGGCTGGAAGCGCGTCTTGCCGCCGCCGATCAGCGGCAGGGCAGGGAAGAGCTGCGCCATTTGGCCGAACCGGTTGAAGAAATCGTCTTCGGGGCCGATCACGATGCTGGGCCGCACGATCGTCGCTTCGGGGAAGGCGGCGCGCACCGCCTCTTCGCCGGCCGCCTTGGTGCGGGCGTACTCCGAGGCCGACCGGGCGTCGGCGCCGATGGCGGACATCTGCACCAGCCGCGCGACGCCGGCCTCGCGTGCGGCAGCGGCGACGTTGGCGGCACCTTCCGCCTGCACGCCCTGAAAGGTCTGCTTGCCGCCCTCCTGAAGGATGCCGACGAGGTTGACGACCGCCTCCACGCCGGCCACGGCAGCCCGGACGGAGGCCGGGTCGCGGACGTTGGCAGCGACCGGCACGATCTGACCGACGGCGCCGAGCGGCTTCAGGAAGTCCGCATCGCCCGGGCGGCGCACCGCAACCCGGACCACGGTGCCCTCGGCCGCGAGACGCTTCACGAGATACCGGCCGATGAAGCCGGATCCTCCGAAAACGGTGACGCGGCGATGGAACATACTTCCCCCTTAAACGATCGCGGGACGGCGGGGCGACCCGCTGCAGCCGGCGCATATTATCGGCTGCGCGCCCACCGGCAAGCAAAGCCGCCATAAGCCGCCATATCGGGCGGGACGGATGGTGGATGGAACGTCAGCCGGAGGTGGACGTCGCACCCGGCTGATAGCCGAGAAGGCCCTTGCGGCGATAGAGCCAGGGATACTGCGAGACGATCTTGCGGACATGGGTTATCCGCCAGGCAAACAGCCCGATGGCGACCATCAGCACGAGGTCAATCAGGAAGCCGGGCAGCGCCAGCAGCTCACCGTCGAACAGTGCGAACAGCAGGAAGCGTGCGGCCATGGCGAGCAGCAGACCGTAGGGTCCGAGCTGCCAGACCGGCTTCCAGGACGCCGCGACCGCCTGCCCCGTCATGAAGGCAGCAAAGCCCATGAGGACGACGACGAGGCCCAGATAGGCCCCGGGCGAGGCGCCGAACAGATCGGTCATCGTACCGGCTCCGGCGCATGCCCGCCTTCGAGATAGGCGGCGCGAACCTCGGGGTTGCCGAGCAGTTCGCGCCCCGTGCCGGTCATCGTGATCGAGCCGTTGACCATCACATAACCGCGGTGGGCGAGGCGCAGGGCGTGGAAGGCGTTCTGTTCGACCAGGAAGACGGTCATGCCCTCTGTGCGGTTGATCTCGCGCACGACATCGAAGATCTGGCGAACGATCAGCGGGGCCAGTCCCAGCGACGGTTCGTCGAGGAGGAGCAGGCGAGGGCGGCTCATCAGGGCGCGACCGATGGCCAGCATCTGCTGCTCACCGCCCGACAGCGTCCCGCCCCGCTGCATCCGGCGCTCACGCAGACGGGGGAACAGGCCGAAGATGCGCTCCAGGTCGGCGTCGAAATGCTCGGGCGGCGCGGTGAGGGCGCCGAGCTGAAGATTCTCGGTCACGGTCATGTGCGGGAAGATCCGGCGGCCTTCCGGCGACTGGGCGATGCCGCGACGCACGATCGTGAACGTCTCCTCCCGCGTGATATCCCGTCCTTCGAAGCGGATGCTGCCGCGCGCCGCGCGCGGATTGCCGCAGATGGTCATCAGCAGGGTCGACTTGCCGGCGCCGTTCGCGCCGATCAGCGTGACGATCTCGCCCTGGCGCACGTCGAGGTCGATGCCCTTCAGCGCCTCGATGTGTCCGTAGAAGGTGTGGACGCCGCGCAGTTCGAGCATCACTGCATCCCTCGCGGCAGATCCTGCGCCACCTCTTCGGGCAACTCCTCCTCCTCGTCGGTGCCGAGATAGGCGCGGATGACGGCTGGGTCGTTGCGGATCGCCTCCGGCGCGCCGTCGGCGATCTTCCGGCCGTAATCGAGCACGACGATATGGTCGGATATGCCCATGACGACGCTCATGTCGTGCTCGATCAGCAGGATGCCGACGCCATGGTCGCGCCGGATGTCGAGCAGGATCTCGTTGAGCTCGGCCGACTCGCGCGGATTGAGGCCGGCCGCGGGCTCGTCGAGGCAGAGCAGCGCCGGTTTGGTGCACATCGCCCGGGCGATCTCCAGGCGCCGCTGCGCGCCGTAGGGCAGGTTGCCGGCCTCCCATTCGGCGCGGTCCTCGAGGCGCATCCGGTGCAGCCAGTAGCGCGACAGTTCGATCGCCTGCCGCTCGGCGCGGGTGAAGCTCGGCAGGCCGAGCAGTCCGGCGATCGAGAAGACCGACGCGCGCATCAGTTCGGTGTGCTGCGCCACCATCAGGTTTTCCAGCACGGACATGCGCGAGAACAGGCGGATGTTCTGGAAGGTCCTGGCGACGCCCGCCTCGCGCGCGATGCGGTCGCCATCCATCTGCTCCAGCAGGAACCGGCCCTTGCGGGGGTTGCTGAGGGTGAGGCGGCCGACGGTCGGCGGGTAGAAGCCGGTCAGGCAGTTGAAGACCGTGGTCTTGCCGGCGCCGTTCGGCCCGATGATCGCGGTGATCTCGCCGGGCGCGGCCTCGAACTCGAGGTCGTCGACCGCGACGAGACCGCCGAAGCGCATGGTGAGGTGTTCGACCCTCAGCAGGGGATCGGTCATGCGGACTGCTCCGCTGCCGGCGGTCCGTCCGAGAGGCGCACGGTCGGCTCGCGATGCGCGAGCAGGCCGCGCGGCCGCCAGATCATGATCAGCACCATCGCGCCGCCGAACAGCAGCATGCGGAACTGCGCCAGTTCGCGCGCGAACTCCGGCAGCAGCACCAGGAACAGGGCTGCGATGACGACCCCGGTCTGGCTGCCCATGCCGCCGAGAACCACCACGGCGAGGATGAGCGCCGATTCGAGGAAGGTGAAACTCTCCGGGCTGATGAACCCCTGGCGCGTGGCGAAGAACGCCCCGGCGAAACCGCCGAACATGGCGCCGATCGCGAACGCGGAGAGCTTGGTGATCGTGGGATTGATACCGAGCGCCCGGCAGGCGATCTCGTCCTCGCGCAGCGCCTCCCAGGCACGGCCGACCGGCAGGCGGCGAATGCGCAGGGTGAAGAGGTTGGTGATCAGCGCCAGCACCAGGATCACGTAGTAGAGGAAGATCAGCCGGTGCATCGGCGAATAGTCGAGGCCGAACGTGGCGGCGAAGCCGCCTTCGCCGCGCGAGAACTCCAGTCCGAAGAAGCTGGGCCGGGGAATGCCTGACAGGCCGTTCGGCCCGCCGGTGAAGTCGTACCAGTTGAGCAGGATGATGCGGATGATCTCGCCGAAACCCAGGGTGACGATGGCGAGGTAATCGCCGCGCAGGCGCAGGACGGGGAAGCCCAGCAGCACCCCCAGGAACGCCGCGAGGATGCCGGCGACGGGCAGGGCGGCCCAGAAGGACACGTCGAAATGGATCGCGAAGAGGGCGAAGCTGTACGCCCCGATAGCGTAGAAGGCGACGTAGCCGAGATCGAGCAGGCCGGCCAGGCCGACCACGATGTTCAGGCCCCAGCCGAGCATCACATAGATCAGCACCGTCGTGCCGAGGTCGACATAGTAGCGGTCGGCGAACGGCAGCAGCGGCATGGCCAGGCCGAACGCCAGACCGATCATGCCGACGATGCGCAGATGCGATTTGGTATTCTCGCCGAGCCGGACGAAGCGCCGCTTCGGCCGGCTTCCCCAGTGGCGGGAGCCCTGCACGAAGATCAGCAGCAACCGCCCGGCGAAGACGGCGGCGACCGCCACGGCGACCCAGCCGAAGCGGGTGTCGATGCCGAGGCCGTCGATCCGCTCGACCGTCTGGAAGCCGACGAGGGGAATGGCGAGACCCAACGCCACGAGGGCCGCCAGCCCCGCCTCCTTCAGTGCGGCGACGACGTCGATGCGCGGCGCTGGCTCGGGATGCGCGGCCATCAGACCTTCTCGACCTCCGGCCGACCCAGCAGACCGGTCGGCTTGAAGATCAGGACGAGGACGAGGATCGAAAAGGCCGCCACATCCTTGTATTCGCTGTCGAAATAGGCGGCCCAGAAGGCTTCGATGAGGCCGATGAGCAATCCGCCCAACATGGCGCCGGGCAGGGAGCCGATGCCGCCCAGTACCGCGGCCGTAAAGGCCTTCAGCCCGGCGAGGAAGCCGATGAAGAAGTCGATGACGCCGTAGTAGAGGGTGACCAGCAGCCCGGCCACCGCCGCGAGCGCGGCGCCGGTGACGAAGGTGAGCGAGATGGTTCGGTCGACATTGATGCCGACGAGGCCGGCCATCAGCCGATCCTGCTGGCAGGCACGCTGGGAGCGGCCGAAGGGCGTGCGCGTGATGACCGCCCAGAAGCCGATCATCAGCGCCAGCGTCGTCGCCATGATGATGATCTGCAGGTAGCTGAGCACCACCGTGAAATCACCGGAGTCGGCGACGACGAAGCCGCCGGTGATAACGGGCTGCAAGGGCTTCACACGTGCGCCCTGCAGGATCTGCACGTAGTTCTGCAGGAAGATCGACATGCCGATCGCCGAGATCAGCGGTGCCAGGCGGAACGATCCGCGCAAGGGCCGGTAGGCGATGCGCTCGATCGCCCAGCCGTAGATGGACGTGAAGAGCATCGCCGTGATCAGCACGATCAGCAGGGCGAGCGGGATCCAGGTAAGGCCGATCGTCCCCAGGACGAGAAAGGAGATCAGCGACACGAACGCACCGATCATGAAGATCTCGCCGTGGGCGAAGTTGATCATCCCGATGATGCCGTAGACCATCGTGTAGCCGATGGCGATCAGTCCGTATATCGCTCCCAGCGTCAGCCCGTTGATGAGCTGCTGGAGAAAATACTCCATACCCCCCGCACCCCGCATTCGGCGGCCCGGACGGGCCATTCAGAAAGAACAGCATGCCCGCAGGATCGCGTCAAATCACGCGATTCCACCGTCCGCCGCATCCGGCTCCGGCAGGTCCAGTTCGATATGCGTCGCAGTGCCGCCCGTTCCCTCGACTTCAATCTTGCCGTTCAGGCGCGACACCATCGTTTCGACCAATGTGGTGCCCAGCGAACGGCGGGTCCGGTCGCGCAGGATTGCGCCGGCGCCGATCCCGTCGTCGCGGACGCTCATGGAGAGCCGCCGGCCTTCAAGGCCGCCGATGATGCTGATCGTCCCCGTCCGGCCGTCGGGAAAGGCGTGCTTGAAGCTGTTGGTGACCAGTTCGTTGACCACGAGGCCGATGTTGATCGCGAGATCGATGGGAATGACGATCTGCGGCATGTCGTATGTCAGCATGATCCGCGGATCCGGTTCCGCGAAGACGTCGCGGATGCGGCGGCAGAGATCGCCGACATACTCTCCGAGTTCGATCCGCGCGACGTTCTCGCCATGGTAGAGATGGTCGTGGATCAGGCTGAGCGACCGGATACGCCCCGACAGCGCGGCGAGTTCATGCTTCGCCTCCGGACTGCGGGCACGGGCGCCCTGCAGCGACACGAGGCTGCTGACGATCTGCAGGTTGTTCTTGACCCTGTGGTGGACCTCGCGGAGCAGCACCTCTTTCTCGTCGAGATTGGCCCGCAGCTTCTCGTTCGCGGTGACGAGTTCCTCCTCGCGGACGCGCAACTGCTGCAGGCTCTCGAGCAGTTCCCGGTTCTGCTGCTGGACCTCGGCCACCGGATCGGCCTGACGCATCCGGGCGAGGCGGCCGGCTGCCTGCTGAGCCTTCACCTTCAGGGTGTCGTGCGTCATGTCGCTGCCGGCGATCCATTTCGCCATGACGACGGTCGTACCCGACGGGCCCGTCTCGAGTGTGAACTCGTCCATCAGACGCCGGGCTCCCGGAATGCCGAGGCCCAGCCCTGTCTTCGACTGGTAGCGCCCGCCCAGCACCGCCTCGACGTCCCCGATGCCCCGGCCCGTGTCCGAGACCTGGACGACGAGGGCCGGACGCGTCTTCGTGTTCGCGACGCCGAATTCGATGCGACCGCCGCCTGCGTAGGAGACGGCGTTACGTGCGATCTCCGATACGGCGGTCGCGATGCGCGTCTGATCCTGCTCGGCGAGCCCGAGCCCCGCCGACACCGCCCGCGCCCACTGGCGCGACTGGACGACATCCGCACCGGTGCGCAGGGTCGCTCGGAAGATCGGGATCTTCATGCGATGCGGGCCGTGAAGACGGTACAGTCATCCCGCCTGCGCCGGAAATCGCGGTACAGGACCGCCCCGATCGTCAGTGGATGGCGGCTCGCCAAGCCGCGATACTTGCCGAGGTCCCATCGGGTGCCCAGGCCGTCGGAAGCGAAGATGGCCAAAAGCTCACCCTCGTAGGGATACTCGATCACCCGCGCCCGCCCGGTGTTCCGCCCAACGATACCTTCGTACGAGAGCGTGCGGCTGGTGCCGCCGTCCCATCGCAGCCAGCCGGAGATGTTGCCGACGCCCATGAAGCTCAGCAGCGATCTGCGATGGTCGATCGACGCGATCGCGACAGCGGCACCCCGTGTGCCGTGGAGCGCGCGGTCGATTCGCTCCATGCTCTCTTCGAGGGATTCGACGCCGGTCTGCGCTGCGAACGTGACGCATGCCGCATCGGTCGCTTCGGCAGCCTTGGCGCCGTGTCCCAAGCCGTCGCACACCAGGATGTCGGTGATGCCGGCGCTGCGGCGCACTGCCCAGCCGTCGCCGCATGCGGTTTCTCCAGCCGCAGGAACGGCGAAGCATCCGAAGACCGTCCCGCCGGCATGCGGCTGGAAGGGCTGGGGCGCGACAGGTGCCTCGATGGAATGGCGCGGGTGGATCGTTGCGACGACCACCGTGCCTTGCCCGGAGAGGGAGAAGAGTTCGAACATGTCCGACTGGCGCTGGATCGTGCCGAGGCCGACACCGGGTCCGTCGCCCGTCGTGAAGCCGTCTTCCATGCACTCAGCCGGATTCGCCATCCCGGGGCCGCTGTCGAGGGCTGCAATGGTGACGGAGCGGATATCGCCGTCCGCGCGCGGTGCGATCAGGATCTCACCTTGGCCCGCATGCCGCAAAAGGTTCGTCGCCGCCTCCGTCGCAACGAGGGCGGCACGCGCCGCGTCGGCTTCCGACAAGCCGATATCGTTCGCCATGAGGAGGGCGCGCCTGCGTGCTTCAGCCACCTGGCTGCGCTCCCGGACGTCGACGGCGACTAGGGTCTTCTGAGCCAACTCGCGATCCTGACCGTGGTTCCCTGACCGGGAGCAGACGTGATCTTGAACTCGTCGCTCAGCCGCTTCGCGCCACCCAGGCCCATTCCCAGACCGGTTCCGGTCGTGAAGCCGTCCCGGAGCGCCAGCTCGATATCGGCGATCCCCTTGCCTTCGTCGATGAAGGTCAGGATCACTCCGCTGCCCCTCGGCGCCTCCCGGCCGGCGACCTGCATCTCTACGCGCCCGCCACCGCCGTGGACGAGCACGTTCCGGGCGAGTTCGCTCGCCGCGGTGACGATGCGGGTTCGGCGGAGCGTCGAGGCGCCGACGGAATCCATGGCCTTGCCGACGGCGCGACGCACCGAAGCGATGTCCTGCGGCCGGCGGATCTCGATGCGCAATCCGGGCTCATCGGCCATTGCTCGCCGCTCTGCCATCGATCTGCTCGCGGATCAGGCGCAGCCCGCGGTCGACGTTCAACGCCGTCCGTACCTCATCCAGGTGCATCCCGAGTTCGACGAGCGTGATCGCGACCGCCGGCCGCATGCCGACCAGAACCGAGGCCGCGTCGAGGATCGCGGCCATGCGCGCGATGCTCCCGAGCATGCGGCCGATGAAGGTGTCGACGACGTCCAGCGCCGAGATGTCGATCAGCACGCCGCGCGCGTGGGTCTTCGAGATCCGCTCCGTCAGCCGGTCCTGGAGGTCGAGCACGGCCCTGTCGTCGAGATCCTCCTGGATGGCGACGAGCAGACAGTCCTGGACCTCGAAGATCTGGACTTCGCCCGCACCGGGGTCGAACTCATCCACGATGATGCCCCAGCTCGGCGAACAGCGGACCGTGCTGCGTCTGGGCGTATGTCTGTGCCTGCATCTGGCGGAGTGCGTGCGCCAGGGCGCTCTGGATGTCCGATTTCGTCACGACCTGCGGCAGCTCGACGCCGAGATGGACGATGGTCTGCGCGATCTGGGGGCGGATGCCGCTGATGATGCAGTGCGCTCCCATCAGACGGACCGCGGCCGCCGTCTTCAGCAGGTGCTGCGCGACGAGCGTGTCGACCGTCGGCACGCCGGTGATGTCGACGATGGCGAACTCGGCGCCACGCTCGACGATCGCCTGAAGAAGGTTCTCCATGACCATCTGCGCCCGGACGCTGTCGAGCGTCCCGATCAGGGGCAGGGCGAGGATCTTGTCCCACAGCTGAACCACCGGCGTGGAGAGTTCCATCATCTCCGTCTGCTGGCGCTGGATGATCTCCTCGCGCTCGGCGATGTAGACCTCGTTAGTGTAGAGGCCCAACTGGTCGAGGATCCGGCTGATGGACCATGCCTGCTTCAGGAGGTCGGACGGAGAGTCGGCCAGTTCGTTGGTGAGGCCCTCGAAGAAGGGCTGCTTCAGGGACAGGATGAAGGTCGCCATTTCGGACGGCGTGAAGCCGCGCTCGACGCGCCGGTCGGTGGCTTCCTTCAGAAGCTGCTTGAGGTCCGCCCACTCATCGGCATCGAGATCGATCCGCTCGTTGATGTCGACGCGCGATACGGAGGTCGCGAGCGCATCAAGGATGGCCCGCGACTGCTGCCTGATCTCGCTCTCCCGCATCAGGTCCCGGCGCAGCACGCCTTCCGAAGACTGGGCGGCGATCCATGCGTTGAGAATGCTGTCGAACCGCCTGCGGAGGAGTGCGTCGAGGTTCTTCGAGGAGTTCGGCATCAGGACCTTCTGAGTTCGGGAAGTGGTCCCCAGGCGGGGAACGGGGCCTTACCCTGCGGGTAAACGGCGAGAGCGCAATAATGTTCGGATCGAAGTGAACGACCGTGCAAGAGGCGACCATCCGCCCCCGCAGCAAAGGCCGCACGAGCGGAGACAGCAGCAAAGGGCGCTCGACCCGAGGAAGAAGGGGGAGTCGCTTCGGCTGGATGCGTGCGGCCGGGGCCGGTCAGCGGCGCGACCGGCGGAGCGAAGGCGGCGCCGTGGAGGGCGCAGCCATTCTAAAGCGCGTCGGTGCCTCGCTCGCCGGTCCGGATCCGGACGACGTGGTTCAGATCGTAGACGAAGATCTTGCCGTCACCGATCTGTCCGGTGTGTGCGGCCAGCTTGATCGCCTCGACGGCACGCTCGGCGAGGTCGTCGGACAGGGCCACCTCGACCTTGACCTTCGGAAGGTAGCTGACGGCGTACTCGGCACCGCGATAGACCTCGGTATGGCCGCGCTGCCGGCCGAAGCCCTTCACCTCGGTGGCGGTCAGGCCGTGGACACCGAGATTGGTGAGTGCGTCGCGCACCGCATCGAGCTTGTGCGGCTTGATGACTGCCATGACGAGTTTCACGCTGCCACTCCCTCAGTGATGGAGGATCTGGCTCAGAAACAACTTCGTGCGCTCCGAGCGGGGGTTGTTGAAGAACTCCTCCGGCTCGTTCTGCTCGATGATCCGGCCCCTGTCCATGAAAATGACACGGTTGGCGACGGTTCGGGCAAAACCCATCTCGTGGGTGACGCAGAGCATCGTCATGCCGGTGTGCGCCAGCTCGACCATCACCTCGAGCACCTCCTTGATCATCTCCGGGTCGAGGGCGGAGGTCGGCTCGTCGAAGAGCATGACTTTCGGTTGCATGCACAGGGCACGCGCGATGGCGACGCGCTGCTGCTGGCCGCCGGAGAGCTGGCCGGGATACTTGGCGGCCTGCTCGGGAATGCGCACGCGTTCCAGGTAGCTCATCGCCTCGGCCTCTGCTTCCGCCTTCGGCGTCTTGCGCACCCAGATCGGGCCGAGCGTGCAGTTCTCCAGGACGGTGAGGTGCGGGAACAGATTGAACGACTGGAAGACCATGCCGACCTCGCGCCGGACCTGGTCGATGTTCTTCAGGTCGTTCGTCAGCTCCGTCCCATCGACGATGATGCGGCCCTTCTGATGCTCCTCCAGCCGGTTGATGCAGCGGATCAGGGTGGACTTGCCGGAGCCGGACGGACCGCAGATGACGATGCGCTCGCCGCTGGCGACGGTCAGGTCGATGTCGTGCAGGACGTGAAACTGGCCGTACCACTTGTTCACGCCGATCAGCTGGACCATCGGCGCGTCGGAGGGCAGCGGGCTGGGCATCGCAGCGTTCGCCATGTCGTGGTGTCCTTCAGCTCCGACGGTTGCCGGTGTAGAGATCGCGCTCGAGATACTGGCTGTACTTCGACATGAAGTAGCAGAAGACGAAGTAGATCATCGCGATGAACACATAGCCCTCGACGAAGTAGACGCGCCATTCCGGGTCGGCCACCGCCTGCCGCATCGCGAGCAGCAGGTCCGTCAGACTGACGATCGCGACGAGGGACGTGTCCTTGAAGAGGCCGATGAAGGTGTTGACGATCGGCGGTATCACCATCCGGATCGCCTGTGGCAGGACGATCATGCGCTGCGTCTGCCAGTAGCTGAGGCCGATCGCCTGGGCCGCCTCGACCTGCCCGTTCGGCAGCGCCTGCAGGCCGCCGCGGATGACCTCCGCGAGATAGGCCGCGCTGAACAGGATGATCGCGATCTGCGCCCGCAGGAGGGCAGCGATCGAGATGCCCTCCGGCAGGAACAGCGGCAGCATGAACGACGCCATGAAGAGCAGCGAGATCAGCGGTACGCCGCGGATGAACTCGATGTAGACGACGCAGATCGCGCGAATGACCGGCATCTTCGAGCGCCGGCCGAGCGCCAGGACGATCGACAGTGGAAAGGCCGCGGCGATGCCGACCATGGCGAGTAGGAGCGTCAGCGGCAGGCCGCCCCAGAGCTCGGAGCGGACGTGCGTCATGCCGAGGAAGCCGCCCCACATCAACCCGAAGAAGACGGCGAAGGCGGCGATCCACACCCCCGCCAGCCACAGCTTCCAGTTCGCCCGCCGACAGCTGACGGCGACCGCGGCGATCAGCACCAGCATGCCGAGGAAGGGACGCCACTGCTCCATGTACGGGTAGCGCCCGAACAGGATCAGCCGGTACTTGTCGTGCACCATCGCCCAGCAGGCGCCCTCGGCGCCACGGCAGGCCGCGGGGTCGCCGCCGCTCCAGACGGCGTCGAAGAAGAACCAGTTCAGGGCAGGGGGCACCGCCCAGACGAGGAAGGCGATCGCCAGGATCGTCAGCAGGCTGTTCCAAGGACCGTCGAACAGCCTGCGCCTGACCCAGTCCCGGGTAAGATCGACCCGCGTGGGCTCGGCGACGGGCGTTTCGGCAAATGCCTGAGTCTCGCTCATGTCAGCGCTCCACCAGCGCGACGCGCTTGTTGTACCAGTTCATCGTCAACGAGATGGCGAGACTGATGGTCAGGTAGATGCCCATCATGATGCTGATGCATTCGATCGCCTGACCGGTCTGGTTCAGCGTCGTGTTGGTCACGGAGACGAGATCCGGATAGCCGATGGCGACTGCGAGCGAACTGTTCTTGGTGATGTTCAGATACTGGCTGGTCATCGGCGGGACGATGACGCGCAGCGCCTGGGGCAGGACGACCAGACGCAGCACCAGTCCGCGGCGCAGCCCGAGCGAGGAGGCGGCCTCGGTCTGGCCCCATGGCACCGCCAGGATGCCGCTGCGGACGATCTCCGCGATGAAGCCGGCCGTGTAGATGGTGAGGCCGAGCAGCAGCGCGAGGAATTCGGGGGAGATGCTCGCACCGCCGGTATAGGTGAAGCGCGACTTCGCCGGTGCGTCGAAGGCCGTCGGGGCACCGCCGGCGAGCCAGGCGGCGGCGACGAGGCCGACGATCAGGAGGGCGACCACCTGGACGACCGGTGGCCGGACCCCGGTCGTCTCCTGCCGTCGGTTCGCCCAGCGCGTGTAGAAGACGGACGCGACGACGGCGACGAGGAAGGCGCTCGCCATCCACAGGTGCGCCGGGCTTTCCACCGGCACCGGATACATCAGGCCGCTCTTGCTGAGATAGATGCCCGGCAGGAGTTCCACCGCCGCCGATACCGCGGGCAGAAGGCCGGTGATGGCCGAGTACCAGAAGAACAGCTGAAGCAGGAGCGGGATGTTGCGGACGAGTTCGACGTAGCCCGAGGCCAGCTTGGCCAGCAGCCAGTTCTTCGACAGGCGCGCGATGCCGACGACCGTGCCGATGATCGTGGCCAGGACGATGGCGATGATGGAGACGCGCAGGGTGTTGAGGAGGCCAACGATGATCGCCCGGCCGTAGGAGTCCGCCGCCGTGTAGGAGATCAGGGTCTCCCCGACCCGGAATCCAGCTTCGTGATCGAGATAGCCGAAGCCGGATCGAATGCCCCGGACTTCGAGATTGTGCATGGTGATCGAGACGAGATAGGTCCCGATGAGAATCACGAGAAGCAGCGCGAGCACCTGATAGATGACGGCGCGCACGTCGGGATTGCGCCACCACGCAGGCGATGCGGGCTTTGCCGCGATCGCCTGGAGGCGGGGCTCGGAGCGGGTCGCCATTGCTGCGGCCTCCGGATCGCGGAGCCGCGGCCGGCCGGAGTGCGTCCGTCAGGCCGCGGCCGATGTCGTCAGCGGATCGGCATCGCGTACATAAGGCCGCCGTCGGTCCAGAGCGCGTTCAGGCCACGCTCGAGCTTGAGCGGCGTCTCGGGGCCGACGGACCGGTTGTAGATCTCGCCGTAATTGCCGACCTGCTTGATGATGCGATAGGCCCAGTCGGGGTCGAGGCCGAGCAGCTTGCCCATGTCGCCGGAGGTGCCCAGCAGGCGCTGAACCGTCGGATTCTTGCTCTCCGCCTTCATCTTGTCGACGTTCTTGGACGTCACGCCCGCTTCTTCGGCCTCGAGCGTGGCATAGATCGCCCACTTGGCGATCGTGAACCATTCCTCGTCGCCGCGCCGAACGACCGGACCCAGCGGCTCCTTGGAAATCAGTTCGGGGAGGATGACGTAGTCCTCGGGCTTGGACGCATCGACGGCACGGATCGACGCGAGGCCGGATGCGTCCGTCGTATAGACCTGGCAGCGGCCGTTGAAGAAGGCGACCTTCGATTCCTCCAGGGATTCGAAGACGACCGGCTTGAACTCCATGCCGTTGGCGCGGAAATAGTCGGCGAGGTTCAGTTCCGTCGTGGTGCCGGTCTGCACGCAGACCTCGGCGCCGGAGAGTTCCTTGGCGCTCTTCACGCCCAGGCTGGCGGGCACCATGAAGCCCTGGCCGTCGTAGAAGGTGACGCCGGCGAAGACGAGGCCGAGCGACGCATCGCGGGTGAGGGTCCAGGTCGTGTTCCGCGACAGGATGTCGATTTCGCCCGACTGGAGCGCGGTGAACCGCTGCTGCGCCGACAGGGGGACCCACTGCACTTTGTTCGCGTCGCCGAGGAGGGCGGCCGCCATGACGCGGCACATGTCGGCGTCGAGGCCGGTCCACTTGCCCTGGCCGTCGGCGATCGAGAAGCCGGCGAGGCCGGTGTTCACGCCGCAGCGAAGCTCGCCGCGCTGCTTGATGGCGTCGATCGTTGGCCCGGCGTGAGCCGTGCCGGTAAAGGCCGTGAAGGCGAGTGCTGCTGCCGTCGCCGCGATCTTCCCGAACTGCATTCTGTGCCTCCTGTTTGACGGCCACTCTTCGCATGGCCCTTGTTCGATGGTCCGCTCCTGCAAACAGTGCGCCGCCATCGTATTGCCACAAAAGTGCCGGGAATCCGGGGCTTCCGCAATCTGATAGTCACGAGCCGAACGGCCTAGGCGGCCAGCCGATCCGCTTCGCGTCTGGCCGCCGAGGCTGCGGCAGGGTCGCCCGCAGCATCGAGGACCGTGGCGTACCGCCGCCAGCTCGGCAGGCTGCGCGGCATCACGGCGACGCGCTCGGCGAGGAGGGCGCGCGCCAGGGGCAGGCGGCCCGCGGCGAAGGCGGCTTCGATCAGCATGCGCTGAAAGACGTCACGCTGCGCCCAGCTGCCGCCGAGCACGTACCAACGGTAGCGGATCGGCATCATGAGATCGACGGCGCGGCCGAATGCGCCTTCCGCATAGGCCGTGATCGCCTCGCACAGCGGCACCCCGATCTCGCGCATGATCGGTGCCACCGTCGTCGTGGCCGTGGAGGCGTAATGGCGCATCTCCTCCAGCATGCGTGCCGCCGAATTGCGCCGGCTGCCATGGACCATCGCCAGCATCATGTGCGCGTCGTTGAACGGCCGGTTGTGGAACCCGACACGGCCGGCCGACACTTCGGCGACCGCCTCCCACCGTCGCCCGACGTCGACCCCGAGCATTTCCAAGCGCATCAGGAGCGACGCGGCGTTGGCGACATCGAGATTGTCCTCCGAGGATGCCGTCCAGACCAGCGTGTCGTACTGGTCGAGGACCGCATCGTGCTTCTCCATCTCCAGGAAATAGAGGCAGCGGTGCCACAGCAGGTGGCGCGCGAACGTCCCGTGGCCCTCCCAGGCACTGCGATAGCGGTCTATCCACGCGATGCCCTCGAGCGGCCGCCCGGCGGTTTCGAAGACGTGCGCGACCGCATGGCCCGCCCAGATGTCGTGCTCGTTGATCTCGATCGCGCGCATGCCGTCGCGTTCGGCCGCCGCGAGATCGCCCGTCTCCTCGAGTCCAAAGGCGCGGCAGCCGAGCACATAGCCGTATCCCGGGACGCTCTCGTCCCAGCGCGCGATGACGCGCGCCGCGGAATCCCGCATCTGGAAGAGGTCGCCGATGAAGAAATGCAGGTAATGGGCGATCCGGAACGCCAGGATGTCCCGCGGGTGCTCCACCAGAATCGCCTCGAGACGGTCGATGGTGCCGCGGATGTCGCCGGCGCACCAGGCGGCGAGGGCGTCCACGTGCGCCCGTTCGCGCGCCGTCCCCGCCTCGGCGCGCCGCCGGGCGGCGGACAGGCTGGCGGGTGCGCGGCGGAGTGTGTCGGGCAGGCCGGCGAGGATGAGGAGGTAGCCTTCCAGACAGTGCGCCATCGGCATCCCCGGATCCGCCAGGATCACCGCTTCAACCCGCGCTCCGGTATCCGCCGCACTGGCGAGGTAGGCGTCTATGGCCCGGTCGTACGCTGCCACCGCGGAGGCGGCCACGGCGGTCAGCGGCAGACCGCGGGCATCGGGGTAGGTGCGCATGCGAATGTCTCCTGCGGTCAGGCGGCGAGAAGGGCTTCGGCCTCGCGGCGCGCCTCGGCGGCACCGTCGGCGTCGCCGAGGCTGTCGAGCGCCCGGGCGTAGTTCTTCCAGGCGGCGGGGCTGAACGGCTTGGTCGCGCGGCGCTCGGTCAGCAGGGCCCGCGCGATCGGCGCCCGCCCGGCCCGCAATGCCGACTCGATCAGCATCTGCTGAAACACATCGCGTTGCGCATGGCTGCCGCCGACGCGCTGGATGCGGTAGCGCACCGGCATCAGCAGATCGACCACGGCGCCGTAGTCGCCGGTTCCGTAGGCATAGACGGCCTCCGAAAGCGGAAGGCCGACCTCGTTCACGATCGGGCTCATCGACGCCTCGCGGTGGGCGTCCGCCCAGCCCCGCATCGAGACCATGAAATCCTCGCACCGGGCGCGGTCGCCGGTCGCGGCGAGGGGCATCATGAAATGTGCGTCGATGAACGGGAAGATATGGTCGTGGATGCGCGTGCGCGCCTTGTCGGCCAGCTCGATCCACCGGTCGCCCACGTCGACGCCGCGCATGTCCAGCCGCAGCAGCAGCGAGGTGGCGTTGGCGATGTCCAGATAGTCGTCCGACAGGTCGGCCCGCACGCGCCTGTCGTAAAGGTCGAGCACCGCATCGTGCTGCTCGAGCGCCAGATGGTACAGGGACTGGTGCCACCAGAGGTGGTAAGCGAAATTGTTCGCCTGTTCCCAGTCCGCCTCGTGCGCCGCGATCCAGGCGATCCCCTCGCGGTGGCGGCCCTGCATCTCCATCACGTGCGCGACGGCGTGCCCCGCCCAGGCGTCGGCCGGTGCCATCCCGACCGCGATCCGCCCCAGCCGCTCCGCCTCGACATACTCGCCGGCCTCCTCGAGGCCGAAGGCGCGCATGCCCAGGACGAACCCGTAGCCGGGGACGGACTCGTCCCAGGCGTAGAGGACCCGTGCCACCGAGTCGCGATGATGCTGTACCTCGCCCGTGTAGAAGTGGATGAAATGGGCGATCTTCAGCGCGAGAACGTCGCGCGGATGGTCGATCAGCAGTTCCTCGAGGATGCCGACGGTGCGCCACAGATCGCCGTCGCACCAGGCGGCGAGGGCGGCGAGGTGCATGCGCTCGCGCGGCAGGAGCCTGGCGCTGGCGGCTTCGGCCGTCTCCAACGCGCGGCGCGCCCGGGGCTGCAGGGCGGCATTGCCCATCAGGTGGAAGAAATAGCCGCGCAGCACGTGCGCCATCGGCATGTCCGGATCGACGGCGGCGACCTGACGCAAACGATCGCCGGTGTCGCGGCCGAAGCGGAGATAGGCCTCGACGGCTTTGTCGAAGGCGTCGACCGCCGCCTGATTCGCCGCCGTGAAGGCGACGCCGCGGGAATCCATCAACATGAAGAGCCTCCCTCCTCGCTGCCGAAGTCGGTGGCGCGGGCTCCGGACCGCCGGATTCGGCCGTGTCCGGGGCCGCTGGAAAAAAACGCGCTCCGACCGCTTTCAAGCATATTGCAAAGCCGCGCGGCCTGCGTATAGTCCGGCCCTCGCGACGCCGGGGAACACCGGCGCCGCGGACGCGGGAGTAGCTCAGGGGTAGAGCATCACGTTGCCAACGTGAGGGTCGAGGGTTCGAATCCCTTCTCCCGCTCCAAGTTTTCGGAGCAATATCAAGGCGCTAGCCCTGCCGGGCCAGCGCCTTTCGCGTTTCCGCGCACAGCCCGAAAATCTCCGATTCAGCTATATCAAAGGCTTAGAAAAGTCTGGGTCGTGCACAAATCGTGCACAACACGGCTCGCTCTTCGAATAATGACAGCCTATCGACGGCTCGGATACCATGCTGATATTGGTGATTTCAAAGCATGGCTCACATTATGAAGAAACACGTGATTTTTCCCGGACTCCAGTTGTACACCCGCGCCGACATGATCGGTGATTCCCTCTACTGTTACTTCAAGTATGGCCGCAAGCCGGTTCGGCGTTCTATGGGAACGGCTGACCTGGGCATCGCTATTCAGCGTGCAGTCGACCTGTACAACCGCTTCCAGGCAGGTGAGGGGGATCGAGTTGCCGAGAAGGCAGTGCGGAAACCCTCGTTCGCCAGCGCTGCCCAAAGCTTCCTGAAGTCAGTAGCCTCGCACTCCGACTACGCGAACAAGGAAACCGTGGTGCGGCGATTCTTCGTCCCCTTCTTCGGCGAGGAACTCGGCCGGACGATCGATGCGGTCACTCAGGGCGATATCGCCGCCTACCTGGAATGGCGGCGGACCTACCACAGTCGCCCTCGGCAGTCGGAGCAGGTCGCCTACGATCGCAACGGTAAGCGCATTCTCGCAAAGCGGCAGACCTACGGGGAACCCACCGGGAAAACGCTGAACCGGGAGAACATCGCTCTGCGGCAGTTGCTGGATCATGCCGCGACAAAGGGTTGGCTGAAGAAAGCCGATGTGCCGACGGTTCCGGCGATGAAGCAGAAGAAGAACCGGCGTGAAGCGATCAGCCCGACCGACTATGAGCGGATGATTTCTGTCGCCCAGGAGCGCGTCCAGAACGCGCCAGATGAGCGGCAGCGGTACCAACGGACGGTCTTGCGCGACTTCATCATCGTCGTCAGGCACACAGGGCTGCGGCCGCATGAAGCGTTCGGCCTTACCTGGGCTGACGTGCGAATTGCCGACCGTGTTCTGCGTGTGCGGGGCGGGAAGACCGGTCGGCGCGATGTCGCCCTGATCGACGATGATGTCGTTGAGCACCTCCTTGCAATCCGAAAACGGCATACTGACGCGCAGGAGGGGAAGCTCGACCCGTCGACCGCGATATTCACCGGCTTCGATGGCACGCCAACCGGCTCGGTGAAGAAGTCGTTCGAGAACCTCATCGCCGCCTGCCAGTTCGGACACGCCGTGGCGGACGATTATTGCCCGTACAGCCTCCGCCACCTCTTCGCCACCGACATGGTCGGGAGGGGGTGCGTCGACGGAGTGCTGGCGAAACTAATGGGCACCAGCAGGCGGATGCTGGATCACTTTTATGATCAGAGCACTGTCGAGATGGCGCGCCGTTGGGTCGAAGAGCGCGAGCGGGCAGGGCGGCATCTGCGCCGGCTGGGTGAAGCGGATGAACTGAGGCTGCTCGACCCGGATCTCGACGATCGGCGGATCGTGCTTGGCCCGGACGGAGTGCTGAGGGTCGAGGCAGCGTAGCCGGGGCGGGGCAGCGGTCCCTGTCGGCTGCTGCCCCAGATGCTCTCTGGACGCGCTCCAAGCGTCGCTGGGTGGATCTCCGGATGATCAGGTGGCCTAGATGCCAGACGAGCGGGATCGGCCTCTTGGCCAGGTCCAGAATGTGTCCCAAGGTGGCAGATGCAGCGAAGCGCCCTTGGCTTCACCATCCTGTCGCGGCCTTGTTTGCCGGCGCCCTCTTGCGAACCGATACCGGGGGAGCACGGATTTTCCACTGTCATGCTGCCAGAGTTGGTGATCGAAATGGATGACGATCTTGACAGCCTCACGCGCGATGAACTCGTCGCCGAGATCGTCCGGCTGCGCGCTGGGATCCGCGCCCACCGCGATAGTAGCGGTCACGACCTGTGCTGGCATCATCCGCAGCTTTGGGGCCTTTTGCCGGAGCCTGTTCCGCACGATCTTGCCGTTCCAGCCTGGCCTCAGTTTCTCCGTGGCTGCGTCCGGTATCGCGAGGCGCTCGATCGGGAGTTGCCCAACGCCATGGCGGCGGAGGATGACTATCAAGGCGGCTAGTGATCGCGCCTTCTGATTGCCCCAGGCACATAGCACGACCAATGCGCGGAGATGGAGAAGCCCGTAACGCTCGGCCGAACCCGCCTACAGCGGTTCTGGCGACTGGCCAAGAAGCGGCGACACACGGATGGGCATGCTGAATTCGAGAGCAGCCTATGATCGCTCTCGTCATCATCCTGCTGGCCGTCTGCCTCGGTCTGCCGCTGTTCTACGCTTGGCGGATTTGGCGGCTGAACGAGCCTTCTGCTTTGAGTTGGCTGCTCGTGGTGACCGACGCCTGCGCATTCGTGGCGTTGATCATGCTCGTCGGTCGCTGGGATATGGCAGGCTTCTACGTGCGGTTCGCGCTGCTCGCACTCGTTGCGGCGGCGGCCATCCGTTCCTTCGTTCACCATGCACGGCGGCCGTGGGCGCCACCGTTCGCAGGGTTCCTTTGGACACATCTCCCTACCATTCTCTCCCTCGTCGCGTTCAGCGCCGCGCTGGCTTATGTCGTCAGCGGACTTCTTCCGCCCGGACGGACAATTGACCTCGCTTTTCCGCTCCGGGACGGCCGCTTCATCGTAGGCCAGGGCGGTGGCGTCATGCTTCTAAACCGACATGTCAGCCATGAGGCGCAGCGTTTCGCGGCCGATATCACTGCGATCGGCCCCGCAGGCTTCCGCGCCAGGGGGATCCTTCCGCGCAAACTGGACAATTACGAGATCTTCGGGAAGCAGGTAGTGGCGCCGTGTGATGGAGCCGTCATGTCGACCGTAGACGGGCTTCCGGATCTACCGCCGCCGGAGGCTGACCGCGAGAACCCGGCAGGCAACCATGTGGTGCTCTTATGCGGCGGGCTGCAGGTCGAACTGGCGCATCTTCAGCGCGGCAGCGTCAGGGTCGAACCCGGCCAGGACGTGCGCGTCGGCGACCTGATGGGGCTGGTCGGGAACTCTGGCAATACGACCGAGCCGCATCTCCATATTCACGCGGTAGATCCGGACACGGGTGCCGGCGTGCCGATCACATTCGATGGACGCTACCCGGTCCGCAACCGCCTCTACAGCTACTAACGGTTCCGGAGGTTTCTCGACCCGCTAAAGGCCCAGGGTCCGCTGCGCCATCGGTACCTCAACTCTTAGGCCGTCGCAGAGATCATTGATCCGCACCTGGCAGGATAGCCGGGACCGTGCGTCGACGGCGAAGGCGAAATCCAGCATGTCTTCCTCCATCGCGGTTGGCGACTCGAGAACCGCGCGCCAAGCAGGATCGACATGGACGTGACACGTGACGCAGGCGCAATGGCCACGACACTTGGCATCGATGCCTGGGATCGAGGCGCGCAACGCGACCTCCATCAGGGACATTCCGACCGATGCGACGATCTGCCGGCTGGCCCCGTCAGCCTGGACGAATGTGATAGTCGGCGTGTGTCTTCCAATCATTACCTGCAGCGCTGTCAGCCCAAGAAGATGGGGATCGCCGCGACCCCCGTGTAGATGGTCATACTCACCAACATCCCATGTATAGCGCGCTCCTGCTCGACGCTTGGCCGGGCCGGTCACAGACCGTGCTCAGCGGTGTGATGAGTCTCCAGGTGGGGGGCGGGCAAGCCACGATGCACTCATACTTCAACGCCCGGCCCCGCATGCACCGGTCGCTCGCGGTTGCCGTCACCTGCCAACTCCTTCGGGCGGAAAAGCACAATCCAAGCCGGCCCCGTCAAGGTGATCCCACCGAGGATAACGAAGGCGGTCAGCCATGCTTCGGGTGATGCGGCACCACCGGCGATGTCGAGAACGGCTCCGAACACGGGCGGGCCGAAGATCCCACCAGCGAAGCCGATCATCGAATGCACGGCAATCGTGGCGCCACGAAATCGGGGGTCGGCGTTGCCGAGCGCGCCGGCGGTGACTGAGGCACTCTCCGACGTGAGGAACATGCCGTAGAGGAGGGCAACAGCGACCACCAGCGGATAGAACTCCTGGCTAAGGCCGAGGACAATGCCGGTGATCGCCGAGAGCGACATAAGCGCCGACACCGTGCGCTTGCGACCGAACCGGATTGAGCATTCGCCGCCGAGGAGGATGGCGACAATCCCGACCACCGCCATCGCGAACGCCACCTTGGCCGGGCCGAAAAGACCCTCGACAATGCCGCCACCGGAGAAAGTCAGGAATGCGATGATCCAGGCGCGGATCGTGTACAACTCGAAACTGTGTGCGAAGTAGGCAAGCGAATAGGCCATCGAGTTCCGATTACGCAGGACTGGCCGCAGGTCGAGCAGCCCCGCCGGTGCACCTTCCTTCCCGGCGGGCTTGCTCCCGGAAACGAACAAAAGGATCAGCACGATCGCCATCGCAGTGGCGGCGGCCGGGACGGCGAAGGCGAGCCGCCACGCGAAGTCGCCGACGATCCAGTCCGCCAGGAGGTAGGACGAAGCCGTGCCGATACCAAAGCTGGCGGTATAGAAGCTGACGGCGCGCGACTGGGCGCTTCCCGACAAGCGGTCGGCCAGAAGGCGGAGGCCGGGCATGTAGGTGCCGGCGAGACCGGCACCAGCCAGCGCCTGCAGGAACAGCGCGCTCCCCAACCCGTCGGCAAAGACCGCGAAACCCGCGTTCCCGAGGATCGCGAGCAGGGCACCGACCAGCCAGATCCGGCGCGGATCTATCTTGTCGGTCAGCGTGACCAGCACCGGGACGGCGACGGTATAGCCGGCAAAAAAGCTGCCGCCGATCCAGCCGGCTTCGGTGTTGGTGAGCGCCCAGGCGTCGCGCAGCGGCCCTAGGAGGACCGGATAGGTCGAGAAGCCCAGCATCGTCAGCACTTGCGCGATGCAGACCAGTGCGGTCAACCGTCGGCCAGACAATCTCGTCATCAACCGCTCCGCCAGAGGAACTCAAGGAGCGACACTAGCCCTTTCGGAGGCAGCGCGGGTCAGCTTGCGCCAGCGCAGGGTTGGCCCGGAGAAATCGCCGGCTGCGGGGCTCGTTGATCGTCTCGAGTGCGCCACACCGCCGGCAGGAATGCGAACCAGGCAAATGCCACCAGTTGCACCGTCAGCGCTATCGAGAGGGCTGCCAGGTATGCGGGCGCGGGATAATGGCCACCGACGTCTGGTTGCCACTGCCCGACGATGGCACCCATGACCCACTGCATCCCGAACGCCGTCAGCATGTGCATCAGGTTAAGCAGCGCATTCGCAGATCCGAGCCCGTTCAGGCAAAAGCGCTCTGACATCACCGTGAAACTCAGGACGGAGATGCTCCCGAAGGCGCCGATCGCGCCCCAGGTGACGTAGGTCGGGGGAGCAACGCGGAAGAGGATCGACCCCTCAAGCATCACGAACAGGAGCGCAGCACCGGCGAGCACGTCGATCGTCCTGACGCCCACACTGCGCAAGCGGTGCGCCGCCAATCCGAGGAAAAGGGCGCCGCAGACGAGCCCACAGGCCATGATGAGCATGTGACCCACCACCAGGTCACGTGGCATCTTCTCGACATCGGCCAGCCAGGGTGCCGCCCAGAGGCTCTGAAAGGCCCAGGCCGTCCCGAGACAACTGGCGGAAAGTGGCGCGACGCGCAGGAATGTTCGGTCGCAGAGTACGGCCTTCAGATTTGCTGTCGGCATCCGCCGACTGTTCGAAGGCGGCCGATCCTCGATTGTCGTGTGGACGCAGATCGCGAGCAGCAATGCCACGAGAGCCAAGCCGCCGAACACGCCGCGCCAACCGACGGCATCGAGAACCCATTCCAGCGGGACCGTGGCGCTGACCGCCCCCATCGTGCCCAGCGCCACCAGGACGCCGTTTGCGAGGGCTAGGCGGTTAGGAGGGCAGCATTGCGCTATCCACCTTAGGCCCGCGAGCAGAGCCCCGGAGACACCGACGCCGATAAGGGCGCGCCCCGTCAGGAGCATGATCCAGTTGTCGCTTGACGCGCAGAGGGCGCTGCCGATTCCGGCGATCACCAGAAGAGCGCTCTGGATGTGGCCGGCCCCGTAGCGGTCGAGCAGTACGCCGGCGGGGATCTGCACGAGCGCAAAGAGAAGGAAATGAACTGCGCCGATGAGGCCCAACTGCTCTGGCGATAAGGTGAAAGCAAGCCGGAGGTGGTCGCCGAGCAGAGCGCCGCTGCACTTGTAGAGGTAGGATAGATGATATCCCGCAGCGAGGGTGAGGAAGCCGGCGACGGCAAACCGGGCGCCGTGCGTCACGAGACCGGCATCGCATGCAGGCCGCAGGCCCATAGCGATGTCCGAACGGCTCGCGACACTCTCGGCATGTGCCGGTTGGACGGCGAGTCTGTCCACGGAACACCAGTTTGTCGTTCTGTCCGAGGCCGATAGCGGAGAGCTATGGCTGGACGAGCACTCAACGCGGCAGAATGTGGGCTGCCGGCGTCGTATCCGGAGTGAGCACAGTCACCGACGCGCAATGTCGGGTTGCCCGGCGGGCTCTAGACGCACCTTGGATGTTTCCAGGAAACTTTGCGGGAGCGGCTGATCGCTTGCCGCCGCCGGCGATGACGCTCTTGGCGATCAAAGGGGGGATCGGGATGTTGATCGCAGTCAACATCCCGATCGTTGTCTCGAGGGAGGTCCTGTCCGCCGATCCCCGGCATATTGTCCGCGCAGTTCATGCATGCGGCGGAGGCTGCGATCGGAGCGGAAATGGCTCGCCAAGGTCTGGGCGCAGAGCCGCCTCCGGGCGGCATGAGAATCGTCGCCCCAGGAAGGCACAACCCCTACATCCGCGCCTCGCTTCCGTGCGAGGGGCAGAGGGAGCCGCATCGTCGACGCGGCTCCCCTCCACGGCGTGCGTTATGCTGCTTCCTGCTGCTCCTTGGGCTTGCGCGTACGCCGGCCTTTGGGTGCGGGAAGAGCTTTCGTGGGCTGACCGCTACGACCCTTTTGTCCGAGGCCGATCCGCTTTGCCATCTCCGAACGTGCCGTCGAATAAGCAGATGCGACCATTGGGTAGTCGCTGCGCAGGCCGAAGGTGTTGCGATACTCAGCCGGCGTCATCCCGTGAGAGGTGGAGATGTGCCGCTTCAGCGTCTTCTGCTGCTTTCCGCAGACGAGGCAGACGAGATGATCAGGAGCGACCGACTTCCTGATCGATACCGCTGGGGGGATCTCTTCCGCCTCAGGCACTTCCTGCTGACGGGTGAACGATGCAGCGACGCTCTTGATGATCGTCGACAGTTCAGCGGCCGGTGTCGAGTTGTTGCTCACGAACGCAGATACGACCTGCGCGGTCAATTCTGCGAGCCTAGCTTCCGTCAGCTTGTTCTCCGTCGAATTAGCATCGGACATACACGTTGCTCCATGGGGCCAGTAGGGATGATCGGGTTAGTAAGTGCGGTCGGCCGCATTCACAACGTTTGAAACGCGCCGCACGACACGAAGTTCGCGGCTATGGTCGTTATGTGTAGAAATGGCATTTACAGCCACCCCAGGTTGGCAGCCGTTTCCGGCTTCTTCCCCAGACTCGTTCAGAACGTTCTCCAGGCGTTGCAGGGATGGAGCGGATGGTCGGGACACTAGTGCCGATCCAACCGACACCCGTTCTCGGCCTCTGCAGAATGCTTCCTCGGAGCAGAGGGCGGGCGGGGGCGGATTGTATTGCTCATCGCCATTGGCTACCGGCGTCGATGCCCGACAAGCTGATCCTGATCAGCATCTGGATCGCGGAGTGCTCTGCGCCAAGCGTCGCATCAGGACGCCCACGATCACGACGGTGTCATAGCGGGTGGATAGACTCAATCCACGCTTGGTGGCTCGGCGCCGGCGCGCGGAGCAATGACCCCGGACTTTCTCACCTCTCCGCCGTGCCGTAAGCGGAACAGGACAGCGTCCGCTTCGCGGTCGAAATGAAAACTTGCGCGGCCCGCTTCGATCCTCACGCAGCGGGCACCGAACCGCTCCGTCATTTGATCGCGTCTAGATCTCGCGGCAAAGTCCGCGAGCTGAAACGCCGATAACCGCCAGCGATCAGCGGGATAAGGATTGTACGCTGGAAGAACAGTAGGGCAGGGGATGGTAATTATGATCATCGTCGGTTCTCCGGAAGTGCTCCAGAGACGGTAATAGTGGGGCCGCGGGTTGTCGAAATTCTAGATCGATGAACCCGTCACTCATTCCACCATCGAAATCGGTACGTCGTGACGACCACGTTCCCCACTTGGCAGTTCATCATCACTTCCGCCACTCTTCGCGGCTTTGGTGTCCACTCGGTAACCAGACCTGGCACGGATCGGTCTCGCTGCCGATGCAGGTTGCTCCACGTCTTGCTGCATTCGACCTATTCACTTGCTCAGCCAAGCATGCAGAGGAACCGAAGGACGGTCCAGGTCTCGATCGTTGAAACGGCACGGCGGCCTTCTTCATCCGCCGCATGACGCCCGGGAGACGTGCTCATCGGCACGCCCAAGATCGGTGCATCGCAGAACTCAGTTGTCCTCCGCGCGTCGGATGGCATGTTCGACCATGTCGTAGGCGACATTGCTCATATTATCATTGTGACGGCGAGCGATCTGCCGGAGCCGCTCGTATAGGTCACTGCCGAGGTCGACAGTTATGCTGGTGCGGGGCCGCGGCCGACCAGATAGAATTTCATCTCGCTTCACGGTTGCTCTCCTGCTGTTCGGATATTTATGCGGAGAAATCAGTCAGACCTCTGTTAATGGATGGTAGATCTAGGGTCACGGCGCCGCGTACATCACCGATCATCTATCACCCGATGCACAATGGAGGGCCGCAGGCTGGAAAAAAGTACATCTCCACCTCGCAGCCGGCGCTGCGGAGAGCCTTGTCGATCGCCGAAGTCCATCCGGACAGACTTCACCACGAACGTCGCACTTGGACGCTGAACATCGAGAGCGCGAAGCCAGTTGCGGATTCCGGAAGGACCCTTCTCTCGCTACACCCGTCTTGTTGACGCAACGCCCTCGAAGAGGTGGCGGACCGACTCTCGAAGAAGTTGATCGTGGTTAACTTTTTGAAGCCACTGCGATGGTGGACGAGCGGGGTGGACGGACACGCCAAGTCTGCGGGGTCGGAACTCACCGCGCGCGTCCGGCGATCGTTGGGGCAACCGGGGCAGAACATCCATCCGGCCAGGCGAATGCCTACCGCGGTGGCTCGATCATGCTTCCGTGCCGGAGCAGGAATATCAGCGCCTCCGCCTTGTTGTGGACACCGAACGTCGCCGCTTCCAGACTGACTTCGATCGGCGCGCAGCCATAGACGTCCGTCCACGCTTGTCTCACCACCTCCAAGGGGCTGGTGAGGTCGGGATCGCAGTCAGCCGCGATTGCTCGCGCGATAAGCCGGGAAGCGGCGAGGGAGATATTCGCCGGCGTGACGACGACGCGATCGGCAATCGTGATCCGGATCATCATGGTTCTGCCTGGTCGGAGCCTTCGTCGGCTTCAGCTGGCGGGGATTGCGGGCCTTGGAAGTATGATTTTCCCTCACCCTCGTTGATGTTGCCGCTAGGCGCGCGGAAGTAGTTTTCGACCTTCTCATCAATCGCCAGGAGTGTACGTATGCGGTCGATGGGGCTGAGCCGATCGGGGATTTGACCGATCAGATGATCGCGAAACTCGCGCTGGAACCTGGCGAGCATGCGGGGCCGCCAGCGTTTCGTCCGGTGATCGATCGGATGGTACCGTTCCACCCACCGGTTCACCCACTGCCGGTCTGCGTCGATCGGCCGGCAGCACGAAACGCAATCCGGCTCGTCGCAGATCTTACGGAGATTGAACCCAGCAGGGAGCGGTCCGTGGCGGTCTTCAAAGAGGACCCGGCGCGCTTGAAATTTGTACCGAATGTTATCGCGTTGAAGAACGATGTTCGATGGTGGGTAAATCAAGTGCTGTCCTCGGATGATCGATCGACGGTGAATACGTGCGACGAGCTTTCCGCGCTCAGCCACGGAGAGGTCTATCATTTTCTTTGCCCTGAATGCGGTGCATGTTCATATTTACAATAACGCGCGGTATGATTCGAAATAGAAAAAGTCGGGAAAAGCTCATCATCTGCCGCGCGATGCGCCTTTTATCGTGTGCGGGCGTTAGCTATGGCAAAGAGACCCCTATGCGGGACTATCGGCAAGCACCCCAAAAGGCATAGTAATTACTCATTCATAGCCAACGACTAAAAGCACCCCAAAACCCATAGTATCCTTCGGATACTACGAGCATTGAGAATCTTCCAGCCGAAGGCCCGAAGACGGGGCCAGTTCCGCCTCAAAACCGGGTTGTCGCCAGTCGGTTCGGCCCTTCGTATCTGGCACCGTCCACGGCTTCGGCAGCCGCGGCTGCGCCGCGCCCGCCGGCACCGTCGAAATCGGTCATCGCGTCGCTCGCTCGCACCCGCTGCGCGGCTG